>WRJM01000019.1 GCA_009782265.1 Oscillospiraceae bacterium
AACCAATCCTAAGTTGTGAAACGCCACGCCTTTTTAGATTAACGCCTGCGTTCCGATAATAACATGCTCTTCACCGTTTTTAATTTGCGCTTTAACAGCGTTTTTTTCGCTTGCCGGAAGCGAACCCGTCAGCAATACGGTTTCGATTCCGAGCGGCTCTAAGAAGCCTTTCAGCGTTTGACAATGCTGATTCGCCAGTATTTCCGTCGGTGCCATAAAGACAGACTGGAAGCCGTTTTTATGGGAAAAATAACAAAGCGCGGCGGCAACCATTGTCTTGCCGCTTCCTACGTCCCCCTGAAGCAGACGGTTCATCGGGACAGCTTTTTGCATATCGCTTACGCAGTCGGAAACGGCGCGTTTCTGCGCGCTTGTGGGGTTGAAAGGCAAAGCGGAATAAAACCCGTTTAAATCCTGCATTTTCATAATTGTACCGGTCAGTTTGCGGTTTCGGTTTTTCAGCATGGTCATGCCGAGCTGTAAAATTAAAAGTTCTTCAAACGCCAATGTTCTCTTCGCCGCTTCAAGTTCTTCTTCCGATGCCGGAAAATGTATTTTTTCAATTGCCGTTTTCCGGTCAAGAAGTGAAAACTCTTTTATAATTTCTTCCGGAAGGTCATTTTCTTCATTAAAGCAGGGCAGAACGATTTTTAAATTATTCGCAATCATGGTCTGCGTCAGCCCTGCCGTAAGGCGGTATTTCGGGACAAGTTTATTTTTATCCTCTTCTTCAATAAAAACAGGGGAGGCGATTTCCTTCTGAAAATTATTCTCATTGATTTTACCGTAAAAAATGTAATCTTTCCCTGTAACAAGCTTATTGAAGCTGTATTCGGTATTAAAAAACACGCATAAAAATTCGCTTTCGTCGTCATGCAAAACCGCTTTATAAATCCCCAGCCTCATTCTGTCCGAAAACCCCGTAAAATAAGGAGAAAGCTTCTTCATTACTGTCGCCTTAACCGTACAGAATTCACCGGATTGCGCCTGATTTATTTTCACCGGTTTCGTATAATCAATATAACTGCGCGGGAAATGAAAAATCAAATCCCGCACGGTGGTGATATTTAATTTTTTATACAGCACGGCGCGTTTTGCCGATATGCCGTTTAAACTTGTTATGCTGTCATTAAGATTCATTATTTTTTACTCTTCTTCAAGCGGTTCATATTTTATTTCGCTGAGAATCCTGAATGCGTATTCAAGCTCCTCTGCCGTAAGTGCAAGCGTGTTTTCCGATTCCGCGCTTTTTATATAATACAGCAGATTATTTTCCGCACCTTTTTTGTAAAATACCCAGTTATCGGAGTCTGCAAAATCAAGCAGTTCTTCTTCATCAAATTCTTGCGGAATGATTTTAATTTGCAAGAGTGTTGTTTCGTTTTCGCTATAAAATTTTACAATATCGTTTTCAAAATCCACCGCCGCCGTAATATCTCCAATCCATCGCCGCGGCAGGAAAAAAACAAAATCATACTTTTCCGAAAAATATGAATAATATTTATCGATAAGCGAAAATCCTTCAAATTTACGCCAAATCACAGGGCGCAGTTTTTCAGCGTTCGGCAGACTGTCGTTTCCGGGGAACTCCGCTCCGCTGTAACAAAGGTCAATCAGCCCGTCACCGTCAATATCACGCGGATTGGCAAGCTCGGTAACATTGCTCACTCTGCGCAGGGTTTTATCAAGGTTGTCCGGATTCTGTACAATCGGGTTGATTAAATCCCTGCCGTGATAATAAAGCACGTCTGTGCCGTAACTTTCACCGACTTCCTGTTTCCTGTGATTGATAAAAACAGCTTCAGACCTTTTCGTCACGTACCCTTGTGTAATACCGGTATACTCCCCGGCAGACGGGTCAAGCTCACACTGCGCAGAAATCACCAACTGCCCGTTGCTGTAATTGTAAAAAACGGCGATTGCCTGTGTTGAGCGGTCATTTTTAATCATCAGCAGTTCTTTATATTCCCTGCCGAAGAAATAATCGACCTGCATGAATGAAAACACGTCGCCGTGCTGTTCTGCGGGTTTTTCATATATATTCCCGATAATCATACAGCGTTTTTCGTTATGCCCTATATTATAACTCAGCAGGATAAAATCTTCTTCTTCCTTACCGAACCGCTCAAAGCTGATGCTTTCAATATCCGTACCGATAACGGGCATATCGTGAAGCGATTCCCACTGCCCGTCCGCGTTTTTAAAAAGGAAGTTCATCCACAGCGAACGTTCGGTGTTCATAATTGAAATCTCGTAGAATACAACCGCACTGTCCTGCTTTTCGCCGTAAACCGCGAAAGCGCTTCTGTGTTCGCCGCTTTTCGGGTATTTCAATTTAAAACCTGTTCCCTTATTATCGGTTAAAGCCTTATAGATTGCCGATTGCTCGTCCGTTAATCGCGGCGGTGAAAGCATGTCCTCGACTGTTTCAAAAGCACAGCCCGAAAACGTTAGAATAGTTATAATTGCAAAAATAAATATTAAAAGCCTTGTTCCCATTATTTGACGCCCGCTTCCGCATCGCTGTCATTATCACTTTTGACACGTTCCGGTTTACGTCTGGCAATACAAATTAAAAGTATTAACAGCGCAATCGTTTCCGCAACCGAAACCATATCGGGCATGATAAATTTTGCCGCGTGTTCCCTTGTCACCGCGGGCGCGCCGAACCAAAAAATAACCTTCGCCGTCGTTTCCGAAACCGACAGCAACGCCGCCGTGAATCCGAAAACACAAGCTTTGATTCGCGTGGTTTTGCTTTCAGCGCGTAAAAACATTCTCCCCGCCGAAAGATAAAACAACGCCAGCGAAAGAACGATTAAAAGTTTGATTAAATACTCGGACATATTTAATATAATATAATTTTCAAGGAAGAGCATTACAAGCCTGATAACATAGTAAGCGGATAAACCGAGCATAGCGACACCGACCGAGGGAAACGCTCTCTTTTTAAACAGCAGAACCCCTCCCGCGAAGCTGTAAGCAAATGTTCCGAGAACAACAGCCGCAAATCCGCCCGCGTTTAACGAAGAAATATTTTCCCTGAACGCCGAAAAAATAATCGAAAATCCTGCAAGCATTAACATAATGCCGGTTAATGCTACATCAGAATCATCGAATTGTCCGAGTTTTTTACGAAAAAAGAAAGTTTTTCTCTTCTTTTCAATAATTGCTAAAACCAAAAATCCTATAAAAGCCGTAAATAAAGTAATATAGTATACATGCTTTATCGTTCCGGCGTGCGGGAAGAAGAAACCGGTGTTAAAATCAATAATTCCGGAAACAAACTGCATATAACGCACAATAATCGCCGCCGTGCAGGCCGCGATAAAAAATGTTGCCAAAAATGTCGATTTCTTTTTCATGCAAAGAAGCTCCCTTTTTAAAAGTATTATTTTAAATCGGACGAGCATATAATCAATTAATTTTATATTGATACGATAAATTATATATTATTTTATCCCGCAAGTCAAGAAAATTTCCCCTTTTCCTGCGTGAAAATTAGGTGAAAAACAATCAAAAGCATAAATGAAAGGAAAGTCAAAAAATGAAAAACGCAGTCATCATTACCCTTATGTTCTTTTTGCTGTTATTCCTTGTTCCTTTTTTATGGGGACAAAACATGCCCTTTTCGGGTATATTTGCGGTTTCTGATTATCCCGCGCCGGAAAGTTTTCGCGTTTTAATGACGGAAAGCGGTGAAGTGCTTGAGCTTTCAACGGTTGATTATCTAATCGGTTGCCTTTATGCGCAAACCGCACCCGGCTATTCTCTTGAAGCGTTAAAAGCGCAGGCGGTTGCCGCACACACCTATGCCATACGCCTTTCGCTTAATAATAAAAACCGGAACACATCCGGCGATTCTTTAAAAGACGCTGATTTTTCCGATAACAGCGTAACCTGCCAGCCTTATTTTACCGAAGAGAAAGCCCGCGAGTTCTACGGTTTTGAATATGAGTTTTATTATAATAAAATAAAGGAAGCCGCCGAATACGGAGCAAATTACGTAATTTTATACAACAATCAGCCGATTTATGCGGTTTATCACAGTGTTTCTGCGGGGATTACAAATACGCCCCGTTATATTTGGGGAGTGGATTTTCCTTATTTAAAAAGCGTTCCGAGCGAATGGGACAGGGATTTTACGAACTTCCTCTGTACGAATGAAATTACAATGCCCGTCATGCGTGACCTTCTGCTTTCCTTTGACCCCAATATCATTATGCCGCTTGATTACGGGCAGTGGTTTTCCGAATATTCCTCCGACAACGCGGGTTATGTGTCGGCAATCAGTGCGCGGAACCTCACTGTTTCAGGCGGCGATTTATGGCGGCTTTTGAACCTGCGTTCCGCTTCGTTCGTCATCGAATACACAGAAGGCGTGTTCGTTGCGACCACGAAAGGTTACGGGCACGGCGTAGGGTTAAGCCAGTACGGCGCGGATTACATGTCAAAAAAAGGATACACAGCACAGGATATACTTGAATATTATTATACAGATGTAAATATAGTCAGATGTAGTTATAATTGATTTTTATTTTGTTTATAATGTATATTTGGTTTCATCATTACATTTCGGAACGCATAAATGCGTTCCCTACGAACCCCGCATTATATTTAATAATCCGTATAACTGTAATTTGCCGGATTCTGCGCGACGCCGTTCACACGCACTTCAAAATGCAGGTGCGCGCCGAACGAATAACCTGTATTCCCGACCGAACCTAAAGTATCGCCTTTAGTGACATCCTGTCCGACCGAAACCTTAACCGAATAATGCTGCATGTGCGCGTAAAGCGTTGTAACGCCGCCGCCGTGGTCAACCACCACATAGCTGCCGTAGCCGCCGCCGTAATCGCCCGTTCTCGCTACAATGACCGTTCCGGACTGCACGGCGTAAATATTTGCACCGTTTATGCCGGCGTTTCCCACATCCATACCGTAATGGTTTCTGCCAAGCCCTGCGTCCCAGCCGAAGGAACAGGTAACTAAATGAAACTGCGGGTCTAAGGGCCACCTGAACCCGTCGCCGGAATAATCGGCGCGGTTCAGATTTTGCAATTCCTTGATGAGTGCTTCGGTAATCCGGTTTTGTTCTTCAATTTCTTCATTGTTCGCGTTAAACTGGCGGTACATGTCGTTGATGGCACTTTGAAGTTCCTGTATCCCTACAGCGTAGCCCCAAAGCTTGTTTTGCTGTTCCGTCATTTCATTGTCAAGCTCTTCCATATCGGCTTGAAGCTTTGCCAATTGTAATTCAAGCTCTGCTTTTTCTCCTTCGCAGAACAGTCGGTCGGCGTCAAGTTTAGCTTGAAGCACTTCAAGGCTGTCAATAATTTCTTCCTGCTCTTGAATAGCGTCAAGCAGACGTTCCATAAATTCAACGTTTTTATCGCCCGCTTTTTTTAACATATCTGCCCGCATAACCAAATCAAAGAAATTCTTTGAACTCATCAGCAATTCCATGCTGACATAATTTCCGGTCATGTAATTATCCCGGACAAGCTCAGCGAATTTTGCTTTATTTAACTCGTTTTCCCTTTCAAGAATTTTTATTTTTACCAACCGAAATTCAATTTCTCTTTCGGTATCGGAAATCTCATCTTCAAGTGCTTCAATATCCGCTTTCTTGGCTTCGATTGCATTAATCTGCAACTCAATCATGGTTCTCTGCGCGTCGATTAAATCCTGTATGACCTTTATATTCTGTTCGACCAATGATTTGAAATAAATCTGCTGATTCACGTCGCCTTTAACGTTTCCGATTTCCGCTTCAAGCCTTTTATTTTCCGCCGCAAGCGCGGAGGCGTTATTTTCTGCCGCTTTCATATCGGCGTTAATTTCCTCCGCTGTACGGGCGGAAATTTTATAATTACCGAAATTCCCGTAATTTCCCGATAAAGACAACACAAAGCAGACGGTAATGAAAAATGCCGCCGCTTTTTTTGCTATTAATCTTAAATATTCTTTCATATATATGACCATGCCCCTTTCAGCACACAAAAACCCCATGTAAATTGGCATGGTCTCGTATTTTTGTGCTTCTTTTTATTTAGTATTTTCAAATTTAACCTACCTTCGTTTAAAAGATAACTCTTTTAAACTTTTTTCCTGTCAATCGAGAAGAGTATATCTTCTATGTTATAACGTGTGTTTTCAGCTTCTCCGTCATCTTCTTTCAAAAGCCGGTCAAGGCTGGGAATCGCCGAAGTATTTTGCGCGGTGCGCGGCGTACTACGCGCCGAACTGCGGACAGGGGTTTCTTTCTTTTTAGGCGTATAGCGTTTTACGCTTTCCTGCACAGGCGGCGGTGATTTCGGCGGTTCATCATTTACCGAAAGCAGTCTTTTTATTTCGCTGGTTTGCGCGCCCTCAAGCTGTTCCATATATTCTTTTCCGGAAATTGATTCCGGTTCAAAAATATCCGCTGTTTCAGATGCAAAAAAGCTCGCTGTACGATTAACGTCCTCGTTTAATTCACTGCGCAGTTCATTTTTAAAACTGTTCTGCGCGTTAATCGCGGCAATCGCGTCGTTCAGCTTCTTCTGTGAAAGCGGCGCAGGTTTCTTCTGCGGCTTTTCGATTACGATTGCTTTGGATTTCGGCTGTTTGAAGAACGGGTATTCTTCTTCTTTTTTAATTTCAGATTTTATTTCAAGTTCGGATGTTTTGCTGTTTTCTGTTTTGGAATACGCGCTGATTGCCGTTGCGGCAGACATTTTTTGTCTTGGTATGTATGTCGGGATTTCGTCCTGCTTTTTGACGGGCGCGACTTTTCCGCCCCCGCGCAGGACGGCGAACATTGACTTTGAGCCCTCATAAACCAATATAATCATACACGGAATCACCGCAATCACCAAAACGCCCGCCGGCGATTTGGCAAAACCAATCAGCCCGCCGAGAAAATCGCTGTATTCCAAAGCTTTTCCCACGATTTGGCTTTGCGTGAGAACAATATTCGCGCCCCGTTCGCTGACCGCGTCAAACCCGTAAATATTATCATTTTTTTTAACGGTAATAATTTCCGCGACACCGGCGCGGTTTTCAACATTTTTAAAAACCACGATGTCGCCCGGAACAAGCTCATCGGGCGCGACAATGCCGGTTATAATTGCGGTTCCCGGATTTAAGCCTTCCATAACGTCTGTTTTTACTATGTAAATATTTCTGCCGAAAAGGTTAGGTGCGTCTCCGCCGAAAGAAAAAATCAGCGACAATGTCAGCATAAATAATGTAAAAAGCGCAAGGAAACCGCAAGCCGCACGTATCAGCAGCTCAATTGGTTTTCTTTTGAGTTCGATAAAAACCGCCCCCTCTTGACAAACGGAAAAAAATCATGTAAAATAGTTTTTGTGTTGTTATTTTTCATTATAACACAAACGGACAAGTTTTGCAAGCGGCGGCGAACCGCTGCGGGTAATATTTGCGAAAATTTAATCAGTATTAATTATTTATGCTGAAGTAGCTCAGTTGGTAGAGCAGTTGATTCGTAATCAACAGGTCGTGGGTTCGAGTCCCATCTTTAGCTTTACAGACGAGAACCCACAAGGTTCTGAGTCCCATCTTTAGCTTTACAGACGAGAACCCACAAGGTTCTGAGTCCCATCTTTAGCTTTACAGACGAGAACCCATAAGGTTCTGAGTCCCATCTTTAGCTTTACATTTAAATCGGTAAATTTTATCAGTTGCTCTTACTCTTATTAACTCTGAACGCGGTCGGAGTTAATTTTTTGTTGCTTTTAAACACCCTGTTGAATGTCGCTATGCTTTGAAAGCCCGATTCAAGCGCGATTTCGGTAATGGGAATTTCGGAATTGGCAAGCATGGATTCCGCTACCTTAATCCTCACCTGCGTCAGATATTCGTAAAACGACACACCCGCAAACTGCTTGAACCAGCGCGTAAAATGATATTTGCTGAATCCGGCAATCCCCGAAACAAACTCAAGCGGCAGGTCGTCCTTATAATGCTGGTTTATGTATTCAATACAGCGGTTGAAGTTGACGATATGTGCTTTTCTTTTTATTAAGTGCTCCGAAAATTCGTTCTCGGCGTTGTTCTGCTGTTCCCTCGTCATCAAAACCGCCATGTTAATCAGCTTTGCGGTAATACAGGCTTCATAACACTCCTTTTTCTTTTCCCATTCGTCAGCTGATTCGAGCATTAAAGATTTTAAAACCTTATGAAGCTCCGGCGATTCATTCTCGGTAATCAGCCACGGCTTAAAAAAAACGAAAGAAATACCCGAAAGCCCTTTCACCGCTTTCAGCATGGAAAAGTCAAACTGCAGAATAATCCGCTCTCCCTGTGCCTTCGGCGTGCGGATTTCGTGTATATCGCCGGTGGGAACTACAATAATATCAAATTCTTCAAGATGATAGGGGTATTCGTTAATTGATACGTCATAACCGCCCTTGACGGGCATAATGATTTCAACCGCGCTGTGCCAGTGCTTGGGATATCCGACAGGCTCTTTATTGCGGTACAGCAGAAAAAGCGACGAAACATCGTAATCAACGGTTTCAAGCATTCCTTCAAGCTTTTTTATCATCAGGACTAACCTCAGTGATTCATTAATATATATTATATAATACCCTACTTATCATTAATTGTCAAGACAATATCAGTTGTTGCGCATTAATAATATTATGGAAATGAAACCTTTATTCTTCAAAACGCGCAAATATTGCGGAAAAATCTGTATTCTCATAAATTACAGCAATATATGATTAGAAAGAAACAAAAATTGAGTGTATAATATATATTAACCAAAAATTTTTATATTTCACACCTTGATTTTTACATTTTTATAAACGAGGATAAATTTTTATGTATATTAACCCTTCTCAAAAAAAGAAACTCTACGCAGGAATCGCCGTAGCAGTGCTTGCGGTTATCGTTATTTTCGCACTTACCAGAGGGGGTGTGAGCAGTTACCGGCACAAATATGAAGGGTTTGACTTAACCGCTCCGGCTTCAGGGCGCACCAATACATATGCAAGATACCTGAACAACCATGAAGGCGCGGCTTTGCCGTCCGATGGCGTTGTGATTGACGTTGCTTCCTTTGAAAAAGGCACGTCAAGCGGTGCTACTGTTGAGAACTACGAAGGATTCAGCAATGTGCTGATGACTACCGATGAAAGCGTGGTTGAATATAAAGTCAACGTACCCAAAGCCGGATTCTACAACCTTAAATTAGATTATTTTCCGGTCCCTAAGAGGGGCATAGATATAGAACGCGCTGTTTACATCAACGGGGAACTTCCTTTTCTGGGAGCGGACATTATCACGTTTTACAGAATTTGGAGCGACGCGCCGGGCGGGATTAAAAAGGATAACCAAGGAAATCAAATCCGCCCGAGCCAAGTCGAAACCCCAAGGTGGGAGAGCGCGTTTTTCATGGACAGCCAAGGGTATTCAACCGAGCCTTATAAATTTTATTTTGAAGCCGGCGAGAACACCATAACCCTTTCCGCCGTAAACGAACCCGCGGCAATCAAAAGCTTTGAAATAACACCTGTAAGAGAATTACGCTCATATAAAGAGTACATAACCGATTACAGCCATTTAAGCTATAACTTAAATGAACCCATTAAAATACAGGGAGAAGATTCCACTTTCCGTTCCTCTCCTTCCCTTTATGCTTTTTTTGACACTTCTTCAGGAACAACCGAACCCTACAGCGTTGAAAAAATCATTCTCAACGCAATCGGAGGCGAACGCTGGCGCGTGCCGGGTCAATGGATAGAATGGGAAGTTGAAGTGCCTGCGGACGGGCTTTACCGCATTTCGGTAAAAGCGCGCCAAAATTACAACCGCGGAATCGTTTCCAACCGCTCTCTTGTCATTAACGGTGAAATCCCCTGCAAAGAAGCTCTTTCTATTCCTTTCTTTTATAACAACCAATGGCAGCTTATTTCTCCGGTGGACGAAGACGGCAACGAGCTTTATTTCCCGCTGAAAGCCGGAAAAAATTCAATCCGCCTTCAGGTTACATTAGGTGATTTAAGCACAGTGCTTGCTCAAATAGAAGAAAGCATCTTCCGCTTGAATGAAATTTACAGGCAGATTTTAGTGCAGACGGGTGCAAACCCCGACCCTTACCGCGACTACCGCCTTGATGAGCATTATCCTGAAATATTTGACAGGATGGATTTTGAGAGCAAATACTTATATAAAATTATAGATGATTTAATTGAATATTCCGGTCAGATGGGACCCGAGGTTGCTTCATTGCAAACCATTGCCAGACAGCTTGAAACATTCTGCAAAAGACCCAATCAAATTGCTAAAAACGTGGTCAACTTTAAAGAAAACATCGCCGCGGTCGGTAACTCCCTTGTAGGCTTGAACTCGTCGCCGCTTGACGTTGACTGGCTTACCGCAAGCACCGACGGCAACAAGCTTCCCTCCGTCAGCGAAAACATTTTCGTAACCATTCTGCATGAAATCCGTTCGTTTATTGCTACTTTCTTCATAGATTACAATAATATAGGCGATAAACATGAAAAAGGCGCAAACGTCACCGAAGTGTGGATTTTCAGCGGACGCGACCAAAGCACCATTTTAAAAACCATGATTGACGATACATATACGCCTGATACCGGTAATAAAGTCAATCTTAAATTAGTCGGCTTGGAAGCACTGATGCCCGCCGTCGTCGCGGGTACAGGTCCTGATGTGGCTCTGACCGTCAACAACCCCGACCCTATCAACTACGCTTTCCGTAACGCCGCTTTGGATTTATCCAAGTTCCCCGGCTTCTCGGAGCTTGCGAGCCAGTTTTATCCGAGTGCTTTTGTGCCTTATGACTATAACGGCGGTATTTACGGTTTCCCGGAAACCCAAATCTTCGGCGTTATGTTCTACCGCACCGATATTTTAGATGAAATGGGTATTCTGCCTCCTCGAACATGGGAAGAACTGACTGCAATCATCGGAATTCTGCAAAAAAGCAATATGAGCGTGGGTATTTCAACGGTTGAGCGTAAAATTAACGGTATACCCAATCCCGACCTTTCCAATTTCCTTGCGTTGCTGTATCAGCACGGCGGTTCGCTTTACAACGAAGAACGCTCGCGTTGTATTTTAGATAATGACAAATCGGTTCAGGCGTTTACCACATACACAAAATTCTTCACGCATTATAAAACACCCTTGCATTATGAATTTGCCAACCGTTTCCGTTCGGGAGAAATGCCCATAGGTTTCGCCGATTACAACACATTTAACATGCTTGCGGTTTTCGCGCCTGAAATCAGAGGTTTATGGAAATTTGATATTATGCCGGGTACAGTAAGAGAAGACGGCACAATTGACCGCTCTGTTCCTTGCTGGGGTAATGCGTCCATGATTTTAGCCAACGCCAAAGACCAAGGCAAAGCATGGGAATTCCTCAGATGGTGGGTCAGCGCGGAAACGCAGGTAAGGTTCGGACGTAAGCTTGAAAGTACGATGGGCACAAGCGCCCGCCACCCCACGGCAAACAGAGAAGCGTTTGAGCAGTTAGCGTGGAACTCGCATGACGCAAGAGTTTTAAGAGAGCAGTGGGAATGGGTCACGGGAACACCGGAAATCCCCGGCGGTTATTACTCGGGACGGCACATCGTCAACGCGGTGCGCAGGGTAATTAACAGCAAGGAAGACGTAAGAGAAACCCTGCTTAACTACAACCGTGACATTAACAACGAAATCAAGAAAAAGCGCGAAGAATTCGGACTTGAATAATTATTAATTATAAATTATTAATTAACTTTAAGGAAAAGTTTGAAAGATAAATCTTTCAAACAGGAATTTGCTCATTGTGCAAATTCCGGAGAGGAACGGTTATTAAAATGGAAAACAACCGCCCGAAAATGGATTTCAAGGAAAGATTCTACTGGTTCAAATATGATGTAAAAATGAGCAAGACTTATTATCTGTTCCTGCTCCCGTACGCATTAGTTTTTATTACCTTCATGGTTTTGCCTGTATTTATTTCTATTTTTTACAGCTTTACTTATTACAATGTATTTGAAGAAGCAAAGTTCATCGGCTTGCAGAATTACACCAATCTGCTTTTGGGCGATGATATTTTCCTGAGGGCTGTTACTAACACCTTGCTGATGGCACTGATTACCGGACCTGTCGGGTATTTAATGGCGTTCATTTTCGCTTGGTTCATCAACGGACTACCCAGATTTTTAAGAGCTTTTGCAGTTCTTGTTTTCTACGCGCCTACAATCTCCGGCGCGGTGTATATGATTTGGTCGTTAATTTTCGCGGGCGACCAGTACGGGTATGTAAACTCTCTGCTCAGGTCTTTCGGGATTACCAAAGAGGGCGGACAGCCGTTCTATTTCCTGACCACCCCTGAATATATGATGCCGATTATATTGGTTGTCATTCTGTGGATGAGCTTGGGCGCGGGATTCCTTGCTTTCGTGGCAGGCTTGCAAACCATAGACCGTTCGCAGTATGAAGCCGGCTATATCGACGGCATCCGCAACCGCTGGCAGGAACTTTGGTTTATCACACTGCCGAATATGAAAGGTATGCTCCTTTTCGGCGCGGTTATGGCAATTACCCAATCCTTCGGTGTTGCGGACGTAACCGAAGCCTTGTGCGGCTTCCCGAGCACCGACTACGCCGTGCATACGATTGTAAACCACTTGAAGGACTACGGCGCGCTGCGTTTTGAAATGGGTTATGCGTCCTCAATTGCCACGATTCTGTTCTTAGTTATGATTTTATGTAACAGATATATTCAAAAAGCTATCGGACGTATCGGTAAATAATAACTGTCCAACGATTAATGATTTCAAGTTAGGGAGAAGTTTATGAAAATCGGTCTTCAGCAAACACGCTCTATCGGCGGAAATATACTCGTATATTTAATATTGATTCTTTTCGGCGCATTCTTTGCGTGGCCTTTAATCTTTGCGATTAATAACGCGTTCAAGCCGCTGAACGAAATTTTCCTGTTCCCGCCTAAGCTTTGGGTTCAGCAGCCTACTTTGGACAATTTCCAAGACCTCTTTGTTATGATGGGCAAGTCCAGAATCACGTTCTCACGCTACATATTCAATACCGTGTTTATAACGGCGGCAGGAACATTCGGGCACATCATCATTGCTTCCATGGGCGCGTATGTTATATCAAAGTATAAATTCCCCGGAAGCCAGCTCTTCTTCAAAATCGTTATTATTACGCTTATGTTTAACGGTTACGTTACACAAATTCCCAACTTCCTTGTTATGAACCGGCTGGGTTGGGTCGATACGTTTGCTTCCGTTATAATCCCCGCGTTTGCCATGCCGCTCGGGTTCTTCCTGCTGAAGCAGTTTATGGACACCGTTCCCATGACGCTAATCGAGGCGGCGAAAATAGACGGTGCGAAAGAGCTTTCAATTTTCTGGCGGATAGTCATGCCGACGATTAAACCCGCGTGGCTGACAGTAATGGTGTTCTCAGTCAATGCGCTGTGGCAGACCCGCGCTTCCAACTTCATCTTCTCCGAACAGCTCAAAACCCTGCCGTACGCCCTTTCGCAGATTGTTGCCGGCGGCGTGCAGAGAGCGGGTGTCGGCGCGGCGGTTACGCTGTTTATTATGATAGTTCCGCTTGTGGTGTTTATTTCGGCGCAAAGCAATATTATTGAAACCATGGCAAGTTCCGGAATCAAAGAATAATCAGAAGGGGCAAGGATAATGAGAAAACTGAAAAAAACTCTTTTTACTATATTTGTTTTATTGCTTGCGGCGGTTTTCGTTACCGCAATCCCCGCGTCCGCCCTTGCAACAAACTATTCTTATATTTACGGCTTCTGGGGCGAAGAAATACCCACCCCTGACGCTTATTACGTTTCGGCATACCTCACAGGCAATGATTTTGAGCTTGACGGCGAACCTATCGGTAATTTCAGAGACCCGCAGGGGCTGTACGTAAGAGATAATCGCATTTATGTCTGCGATACAAGGAATGACCGGATTGTTCTTATTGAGTACGATGAAAAAACAGATGATTATCATTTAGTCAGGGTTGAGTATTCGGTTATGATTAACGGCGCGCCGAGCGAATTCAAAGCGCCGGAGGATTTATTTGAAGACAGAAACGGCGATGTTTATATTGCTGATACCGGCAATCAGCGCATATTGCACCTTGACCATGATTTTAACGTAATTAATATAATCGTCAAACCCGATGAATCAAGCCTTGAAATTGACCTTGAATTTCTGCCGCAGAAGTTAGTGGTAGATTTTTCCGGACGTGTTTTTACACAGGTTAAAAACGTAAACAAAGGGCTCATGGAATTCGACGAAAAAGGCGAATTTACTTCCTTTATGGGAGCAGGGCGGGTTCACCTTTCTATTGCTGATATATTTTGGCGTATGATTTCCTCCGATGAACAGCTTAAACGGCAGGAGCTGATTGTTCCGACCGAATTTAACAATGTTGCGATTGACCATGAGGGATTTTTATATACAACCCTCAGCACCTTCCAACCGCATGAGGTTGAATACGTTCACCCTGTACGCAGGCTTAATTCCGTCGGGACGGATATTTTAGTGCGCAACGGCTATTGGGTTCCCGTCGGGGACTGGTTCTACTCCTTTGACAACAATCTGCCTTACAACGGGGTGTCAAAATTCGTGGACGTTGTTGTCTTCCCGAACGACTCATACGCCTGTCTTGACCGCACGAAGGGCCGTGTTTTCCTGTATGATTTCCAAGGGAATCAGCTTGCCATATTCGGCAATCCGGGCAACCAGCAGGGATTTTTCCAAAACCCGTCGGCGATTGACAGAATGGGGAATGACATTTTAGTGCTTGACGCGCAGTCAGCGGCAGTGACGCATTTTAAACAAACCGATTACGGTTTTTATATCTCGGAAGCAATGAATTTTTATTTCAACGGGCTTTATAATGAATCTGCCGAAATGTGGGACGAGGTTTTAAAGTTAAACGGCAGCTATGACCTTGCTTATATCGGAAAAGGACGGGCGGCGCTCCGCAATGAGCAGTATTATGAAGCCATGCAGTATTATGAAGCAAAATATGATGATGAAAATTACGGAAAAGCGTTCGCGCTCTACCGAAAAGAATGGATTGAAAAGCACATTCAGGAAATTATTATCATTATCGCAGGGCTTTATGTGGCTTTAAAAGTATTAAAATACGTTATTAAGAAAACGCGTAAGGGGAGGGAAGAAGCTTGACGATAGCATCTTTAAAACAGAAAAGCACCTACGCTGAGCTTGGCGGTCAGCTTAGATATGCATTATACTGCATATTTCACCCCGCGGACGGGTTTTGGTGCATCTGCCGCGACAAGAAAGCAAGCGTGGCTTCCGCAACCATAATTTTAATTGCTTTTTCTATAATCAGTGTTTTACAGCTGACCCTTTCAAATTTTCAGTTTGTTCTTGTTCCGATAGAATATTTCAACGCGATTATAACTTTTTTGTCTACGCCCGTTATGATTATTCTTTGGAGTGTTTCCAACTGGAGCTTCACTACGCTGATGAACGGGAAAGGAAAGCTTTCGCATATTTATATCGCAACGATATATGCTTTTACGCCGATGATTATTGCGAACACTGTCGGTATTGTTTTAAGTCATCTGCTGACTTATGACGAAGGAGCGTTATATCATTCAATGCAGATGATTGCCCTGATATGGACAGTTATGCTTCTTTTGGTTTCTATGATGCAAATCCATGATTATACAATGGCAAAAGCGGTTGGTTCAAGTATTCTCGGAATAGCGGGCATGGGATTTATTCTTTTCCTTTTCATGCTGTTCTTCAGCCTTATCAGTGACGCGGTTATGTATTTTATCAGCATTTATAACGAAATAATTTTCAGAATGTATTAACTATTATATTCAGTTTCCTTTGTATTCTAAAGTAAACCCTATCCTAAGAGGAGAAAAATAATTTATGAAAAAAATTCTGTTTGCGGTTACGGTTATCCTGCTTGCTGTATTTACGTTTGCCGCCTGCGCTCCCTCGGGAGAGGACAATGAAAATATAAAAATCCGCTCTTATACGGACAGCGGACACGGTCCGTACAGCGCGGAGAACGAGTATTTAAAACTCACGTTCGACCCTGAAACAACGTGGTTTACTTTAACAAATAAAAAAACCGGCGAAGTGATGGAATCGAATCCGGCTGACGCGGCGGACAGCACCGCCAGCGGAATCGATAAAAGAAGAATGCAGTCGCTTTTGGTTTTGGTTTATTCTGACCTCAACGGTGTAACCAACACGCTTGACAGTTATACCTACAGCGTTTTAAAAGAGTATTATGAATATGACATTCTGCCGAACGGTTTTGAAGTTCACTTCACCATCGGCGATATTGAACGTACTTTTTATATTCCGGAAGCAGTTCCTGAATACAGAATGACAGAGCTTCTCGAGCCGATGGAAAAATCCGATAAAGACAACATAACCTCAACAATGTACAGATTAATTAATATTGAAAAACTCCGCAGCAGCGAAAACGAAGCAGATATGCTCGAAAAGTATCCCGACCTCAGGGAAAACAATGTTTATGCTTTAGTTGATGGGGTTCAAACGTATCTGAAAGAAATGGCTGAAGGAATCTTTGAAAAATACGGCTACACGGTTGACGATTATTACAAAGACCTTGAATATTACGAATCAAACAGAGTTGTAACCGAACCTGTGTTTAATGTTACGCTGCGGATTGAGCTTGACGGCGAAAACCTGAAGGTTACGATTCCGTTCGACGAAATAGAATACAGAAGTAAATACCCGCCGGTATCGGTTGAGGTTCTGCCTTATTTCCTGAGGGGCGGCGTTGAAGATGAAGGGTTTATGTTCGTTCCAGACGGAAGCGGTGCGCTCATTAACCTGAATAACGGCAAGAACAATCAGAACCCCTACGTAAACAGCCTTTACGGGTGGGATGTAGGGCTTGCCCGCTACGCAATCGTAAACGACCCAAAAGCGCATTATCCTGTTTTCGGGCTTGAAAAGAACGGCAGTTCGGTGCTTTGTATCATTGAAGAAGGCGTTTCTTACGGGAACATCAAAGCCGATGTCGCCGGAAGGTCCGGCTGTCCTTACAACAGCGTTTTCTCCGATTTCGACTTGCTTCACAGCGAAACCATGGATATTTCTTCAAAATCAGATAAGAAAATTCTGCTTTTTGAAAAAGGCTTTCCTGCCGGCGAACAGCTTTCGCAGACTTATTATTTCTGCGGTGATGGCGGCTATATGAAAATGGCGGAAACCTACCGCGATTATCTCATGGCAAAATATCCGGAGCTTCAGAAGAAAACCGAGAGCAATGTACCGGTAGCGGTGGAAATCACCGGCGCAGTCAACAGAGTTCAGCATATCGCGGGGATTCCGAGCGATATGTCCTTTAAGCTCACTACATACAAAGAAGCCGAAGCAATCGTGAACGATATGTCGGCAAGGGGCTTTTTCGATGTCAACTACCGGATTACCGGCTGGTTTAATAAAAGTTATCAGCACAGCCCACCCTCAAGCATTAATCTTATTTCTACGCTCGGCAGTAAAAAAGATTTAGAAAACTTAATTAAGACGATAAACAACAGCGGTTCTGACGTATTTCTTGAAGCGGATTTCCTGTACATGCGCAATACGAAAGCTTTTGACGGTTTTAATATAAACCGCGACGCTTCCCGCTATGTCAACCGCAAAAGAGTGCAGAGTTACCCGTACAGCTTTATTTGGTACGGCGAAAGGATTTTCTGGGGAACGCTTGCTTATCAGGCACGTCCGGAATATATGATGGGTATGATTGACGGTTACATTAATAAAATCAGTGCATACGGAGCTGAAAATGTAGCTTTCCGCACCATCGGAAACGATTTGGCAGGCGATTATAACGAAAAACGCCGCGTAAGCCGCGAAACCGTTATGAATATGCAAACAGAAAAGCTGAAAGAGCTGTATACAAACGGAAACAGCATTATGCTCCAAAGCGGATATTCCTACGCCGCTCCTTATGCTGACTTTATCACCGACATTCCGCTCACATGGCAGGGCTACGGTATATTGGACGAAGAAATTCCTTTCTACCAGATTGTTCTGCACGGATTGGTTTCTTACGCCGGCAGACCGGTGAATCTTGCTGAGGATTATCAGTTGAATATTCTCAGAACGGTTGAAGCAGGCGCGGGACTATATTTCGCTTTCATGCACGAAAGCCCGGCGGTTCTTCAGGATTCAAAATACCATACCTATTACGCTAACCAATATTCCATGTGGGCTGACGAAGCTGAAGTGCTTTATAAAGAATTCAACGAACAAATGGGCGATATTTACAACCAATATATTATTAATTATACGATTCTGCGTACGGGCATTTCCGTTACGGAATACGAAAACGGCGTACAGGTTATCGTTAATAAAACCTCCGCTCCTTATGATTACGGCGGAAAAACAGTTCAACCGAGAGATTACTTAGTGGTAAGGGGGGGAATGTAAATGCTCAAAAAGCTTCGCAACCTTGATTTCGCGGGGAAAAACGCCATAGCGGGTTATTTGTTTATCTCTCCTTTTATTATCGGTTTTCTCGTTTTTATGGTTGCGCCGATTCTTGAATCAATCCGTATGTCTTTAAGCGAGGTTAACTTAAACCTGACCGAAAGCAAATACGCCATGGTCTTTAACAATTTTACTAATTATAATAAGGTTTTCCGTGTTGACCCTGTTTTTAACAGGCTGCTGACAGATGAATTGATTAAAATGGTTTACACCGTTCCGGCAATTATTGTTTTCTCCTTCTTCGTGGCTTTAATCCTTAACCAAAAGTTTAAACTGAGGGGATTTGTACGTTCTGTATTTTTCCTGCCGGTCATTCTTTCAGCTGGTGTTATGCTCGGACTTGAAGTGGATAATTCGCTTCTGCAGGATATGCAGCAGTTAATCGCCGAAAGCAATGCCGCGACAAGCAGAATCACCGGTGTCATAGAAAGGCTTCTTTTAACCGGCGGATTCTTTGACAGCTTCCTATATTATATTATAGAAATCGTAAACGGAATTTACAATATCGCGCTAACCTCCGGTTTGCAAATTATCATCTTCCTTTCCGGCTTACAAACCATTTCCCCCAGTATGTATGAAGCGTCAAAGATTGAAGGTGCGACCGCGTGGGAAAGCTTCTGGAAAATCACATTCCCGATGATTAGCTCCCTCATTCTTGTTAATATGGTTTATTCGGTTATAGATTACTTTGTCCGTTCAGACAACCAGGTTATGCAAAGGATAACCGATACAATCGGCAAGGGCGATTACGGTTTCAGTTCGGCGATGGCATGGTCGTACTTTATTATTGTTATTGCCGTGGTCGGTGTTTTGGCGGCGATTATTTCACGGAGGGTTTATTATTATGAATAAAGAAGTTGTTTTAGTGTCTGATGCTGTTGAAACAAATCTGCCTGACAGCGTTAAAGATAAAAAAACCTCTCTCAGCAAGAAAAAATATAAACCCGAAAAACAAACATTCAAACAGCTTTTGGAAAGAAACCGCGAATCAGGCGGCTATCTTTTCAGGAAAACATTCGGTAAATGGGCTTTCTCCATAGGCAGAGGCTTGCTTTTATTCGGATTTTGCTTTTTGATTTTACAGCCGCTGCTGAATAAAATTTCTATCAGCATTATGGCTGAAACAGACCTTTATGACGGGACTGTAAACAGTATTCCGCGCAATTTTACACTTGACCATTACAGGCTCACCGCTCAGCTTATGGATTACAAAAACGCGCTGTTTAAAACATTCGGGATTTCTCTTGCGGTTGCGTTTTTTCAAGTTGCCGCCTGTACGTTTGTCGGTTACGGTTTCGCAAGATTTAAGTTTCCGTTCAAGAAATTTTGGTTCGCGTGCGTTATGATGATGATTTTAGTTCCCCCGCAAACCATTCTGAGTTCTCTCTATCTGCATTTCAGCTTTTTCGATGTACTTGGTATTATAAAGCTTGTTTCGGGCAAACCAATCAATCTGCTGAATAATCCGACGCCCTATCTGCTGATGAGCGCAACCTGTATGGGACTAAAAAACGGTTTGTACATCTACATGATTCGGCAGTTCTTCCGAGGCGTACCGAAAGATATTGAAGAAGCCGCCTATGTTGACGGCTGCGGGAAATTCAAGACTTTCTGGCGTATTATGCTTCCGGACGCAAGGGCGATTATCACCTCCTGTTTCCTGTTCTCGTTCGTGTGGCAGTGGACGGACTCCCTCTTCACAAGTTTATTTATGCGTGATATGAGACTTTTATCAAGCTCTGTAAACTCCATTGCGGGCACGCTGAGGGATTATTTCCAAAACACGTACGGACGCGATACTGTTCCTACGCCCGGGTTAAGCAATCAAATGGTGGCAACGGGAATGTTAATGTTCATTGTGCCGCTCATTCTGCTTTACCTTATTGCGCAGAAAGGCTTTGTTGAAAGTATCAGCCAGTCGGGCATTAAAATGTAATTAAGGGAAGCCATTCAATCTTCCTTTAATATAAAAACAACCATCAATATTCTGTAGGAGGAATAACATGAAATTAAAGAAACTCTTATGCTTGCTCTTTGCTTGCATGCTTTTGCTTGCGCTTGCGGCAGGATGCGGCGACGGAGACAGTACCGAAGACCCGGGCAAAACCGACCCGGGGAAAAATGACCCCGGTAAGACTGACACCGGCGACCCCAGCGGCGGCGAATATCGCGACTTAGGCGGAATTGACGTTACCATCGGCATTTGGTGGACGCCCGACACAAGCGCACCCACCACGCCTTACGGCATGGCAAGAGAAGATTATCTTAATTCAATCCAGGATAATTACAATTTTACAATCAAGCAGGTAAAAACCTCTGAATGGGGAAACCATGACACCATTGCACAGACATCTATATTAAGCGCTAATCCTTCCGCTTCCATCATAACCTTAGACAGCGGCAAAACAACGGCGTTATTGAAAAACGACTTGTTTTATAACATTGCTACCTTACCGAGCTTTGACCCGAATGAAGAAATATGGAATAAACCCGTTGTTGATTCCATGACTTTCGACGAAAAAATACTTGGTTTTGCGGTTGGTTATGAACAGAGAAACTGCATATACTTCAACAAAAATATCCTTGAAGAAGCCGGAATTGACCCGGAAGAACCGTATAATATGCAGGCAGCCGGCACATGGACTTGGAGCAATTTCATGGATATGTGCGATAAAATTTCCCGCAGTACAGACGGTACGGGTATTTATAATCGGTATGCTATATGTGCTTTCCATCAGGACACGCTTGCTTCGGCTGTTCTCAGCAACGGCGCGAAATTTGTTGACAGAGATGAAAACGGCAGATATTTCAACGCTTCCGGTACGCAGGAATTCCTTGACGCCGCCGACTTTGTCCGTTCGTTTGCTACCAGAGGGCATGTACATCCGCAACCTGAAGGCACTGAATGGAACTGGCATATCGCTGTATTCAACGAAGGGCGTTCCGCTTTCAAAATAACTGAAGAATATGCGAAAAGCGAACTTAAGGATGTTTCTTTCAACTGGGGCATGGTGTTCTTCCCCAAGGGTCCGAACATGGACAGCTATGTTTCTGTTTATAAAGAAAATATTCAGTTTATCCCCTCGATTTTCTCGGCTGAATTAGCGGACGATATTATATTCGCTTATTCGCTTTACAACCAAAAAGTGCCCGGATTTGACGGGGATGACGACTGGAAACTCGGTGCAAGAAGTGCTTTCAATGATTTACGTGCTGTTGATGATACTCTTACCAGAATGCGCGATAACGACAACAATGTTTTAAGGCTTGACCCGTATGTTGCGGGATTCTCAGTCGGTAAAGTGGCATACAACATCTGGAACGACGAAAAAACACCGGCACAGTTAATTGAAGAAGCGAAATCCGAATGGGATATTATGGTTATGGACGCTAACGCTTTGGTTTTCGGTAAAGAATAAACAATTAATTTAAAAAACGCTTGACAAAAATGAAAATTTATCTTATAATAGTTATAACAATAAATGAGATTATTTTCAAGGCTTCA
>WRJM01000020.1 GCA_009782265.1 Oscillospiraceae bacterium
AATTTTTCTTTTATCATGTCTTCAATATCCGTTGCAAGCTTATGCGAATCCTTGATTGTCATATGCCCGTCAAGCATGATATGCAAAGTTAATTCTTTCTGTGTAACGTAATCATGCAGGTGAAGATGATGAATTTGTAAATCAATGTCATAAATTTTCAAGGCTTCTTCTATGATTTTTTCCTGCAAATCCTGTTCCGGTTCTTCTCCCAGCATTTTAGTAATGGTTTCTCTCATAATTTGAACAGCCGCAAATAAAATCATAACCGCGCAAGCCATTCCTAAAACGCTGTCCATCCACCATAAATTCGCTACGAATTTTGTGACCGCTATACCGATTAAAATAACGATTGACGATAAAGCGTCGGTTCGGTGATGCCAGCCGTCTGCCGATACTACCGGATTTTTTGTTTTTCTTCCTAAGTAAAATGCGAATTGCGCCAATAACTCTTTTACGGCAACCGATGCGATTGTTACAACAATTGCCAATGTTCCGTATTCCGCGCTTTCGTGATTCCTAAACTTTGTGATTGCGCCGCTGAAGAATTCAAATCCGATAAACGCTAAAAGAAAAGCGATTACAAATGTGGAAATCAACTCCCACCGCCCGTGCCCGAACGGGTGTTTTTTATCGGGTTTTCTTGCCGCTAATTTAGCCGCTAAAACAACAAATACAGATGACAGCGAATCGGATAATGTATGCCAAGCGTCAGCGATTAAAGCAATTGAGCCTGTTAATATCCCCGCCATTAATTTAACGGCAAACAACGCTACATTGACTATAATCGAAACGATTCCTTCCGCAACCTGTGCTTTTTTTCTGCTCATCATCAATCCTCCTGTTATAATCAAACAGTAAGCAAAACTGACTTTGTAATGTATAAAAAACCGGAGTGTTTAAAAACGCTCCGGTTTGAGTTTATAGTAAATTATACTAATTCTATAATCGCCATTTCTGCCGCGTCGCCGCGTCTGGGTCCGATTTTTAAAATACGGGTATACCCGCCGTTGCGTTCCATATATTTCGGTGCGATTTCATCAAACAGCTTTTTCGATACATCTTCTTTCGTAACGTATGAAAAAATCTGACGCTTTGAATGTAAATCCGTTTTTTTGCCGATGGTGATTATTTTTTCCGCTTCACTGCGCACTTCTTTTGCGCGGGTGACGGTGGTTTCTATTTTCCCGTTTTCGAGCAGAAAAGTAACCATTGCACGGAGCATTGCTTTCCTGTGGTCTGTTTTTCTGCCTAATTTTCTCATTGCCATGCCGATTTATTCCTTTCCTGTATTTTTATTTATATATCTTCGTTAGAAGCAAGGTCAAAACCAAGTGAAATCAGTTTTGCGCGTACTTCTTCAAATGATTTTTTACCGAGATTGCGGACTTTCATCATATCTTCCTGACTTTTGTTAATCAGGTCGTCAACGGTATTGATTCCCGCACGCTTCAAACAGTTGAACGAACGCACCGACAAGTCTAAATCCTCTATAGTCATTTCAAGAATCTTGTCTTTGCTCTTATCGTCCTTTTCCACCATAAGCTCAGGCTGAGCGGGTTCGTCCGATAAATCCACAAACAACGCCAAATGCTCGCTGAGGACTTTCGCTGCGTAAGAAATCGCTTCCTTAGCGGAAATCGTTCCGTCTGTCCACACTTCGATAATCAGCTTGTCGTAGTCGGTTCTTTGACCGACACGGGTGCTTTCGACCGCGTAATTCACCTTCATCACAGGCGTGTAAATACTGTCAACTGCAATTACACCGATTGGCATGGGTGAGAAAATCGTTTTATTTTTCTCAGCCGACACATAACCGCGTCCTCTGTCAAAGGTCATTTCCATATAGAGCTTTGCGCCTTTTGAAAGCGTTGCGATATGCATACCGGGGTCAAGGATTTCAATTTCGGAATCGGTTTTTATTTCCGCCGCTGTAACCGTGCAGTCGCCCTCAGCTTCAATGTAAACCGTTTTGGGAGCATCGCCGTACATCTTGGCGATTAAACCCTTTACGTTGAGGATGATTTCCGTTACATCCTCTTTTACGCCGGCGATGGTGGAAAATTCATGCTGGATTCCGTCAATCTTTACGGAAGTGACCGCCACGCCCGGAAGCGAGGAAAGCAGAACACGTCTGAGGCTGTTGCCGAGTGTGTTTCCGTAACCGTGTTCAAGCGGTTCAAGACAGAACATTCCGTATTTTCCGTCGGGTTTAAGTTTTACTGTTTCTATTTCCGGCTTTTCGATTTTCTCTAACATTTAAATACCTTCCCTTTTGCAGTACAAAAAGCCTATTTTGTCGTTTGCGGGTTAAGGCTTTCTTCTTAGCGTAAGGTCTTGAAACCAAGCCTTTCTTGTCATTTTGTAAAAAAGCTACTATATACATTATATGCAGGATTATGCTTACTTAGAATAAAGCTCAATTATTAAATGTTCTTGAATTTCAAAATCAAGCTCATCACGCTGAGGTGCTCTTACTACAGATGCGCTTGACGCTTCTTTATTCACGTCAAGCCACAGCGGGAAAGTTCTGCCGTGCGTAGAGTCAGCGATTAGTTCAAATTTAGGGCTTTTCCTGCTTTTTTCTTTAAGTGCCACGACATCGCCCGCCTTAACCCTGTAAGAGGGTATGTCAACGCGCTTGCCGTTCACGGTAAAATGCCCGTGCCCTACAAGCTGTCTGGCTTCACGTCTGGTTATAGCCATTCCCATTCTGAAAACGACATTGTCAAGCCTTGTTTCAAGCAGTTTAATTAAGTTTTCGCCGGATACGCCGTCTTCGCGCACTGCGAGCTCGTAATAATGATAAAACTGTCTTTCCAAAACGCCGTAAATAAACTTCAGCTTTTGTTTTTCTTTCAGCTGGAGCCCGTATTCCGATATTTTTTTTCTGTTGTTCTGCGTTCTGTTGCGTTTGGTTTCTTTTTTCTGGGTGTAGCCCAATACAGCAGGGCTGATTCCGAGTGCTTTGCACCTTTTTGAAATGGGTGTCCTGTCAATAGCCATGAATAATTTTTCCTCCGTTTTTGTTTTTAAAAGTTATCGGTGTTACCCGACGTTAGGGAACAAAACCCTAAATTCCGTATTGTTCGAGATATTCTCTCATTTTCTTTGCGTGTAACTCCGCGTTTGGAACAGGTTTACAGTTTTCCGGCGTGTTTTCAAGATACTCTATAATATCCATCGTTGTCGCAATCGAAAAAACGTCTATTCCGTACTCTTTTTTGATTTGCTCTGTCGCGCTTATTTCGCCCGTACCTTTTTCCATGCGGTCAATTGAAATATAAAGCGCAGTGATTTCTGCGTTAATTTTACAATCTTGTAATAATTTTATAGTTTCGCGAACAGAAGTTCCGGCAGTTGTAACATCTTCAATAATTGCAATTTCGTCGCCGTCCTGCGGTACAGAACCTAAAATATCTTTACTGTCGCCGTGGTCTTTTCGCTCTTTTCTGTCGAATGAAAATTTTACATCACGCCCGTCGGACGCTAATTTTGCAGAAGTAATTACAGCTAACGAAATCCCTTTATAAGCCGGTCCGAACAGAACATCAAATTTTAATTCGGAGTTTTTTATAAGGTTCGCGTAAAAATCACCGAGTTTTGAAATTTGATTGCCGGTTTTATACTCGCCGGTATTAATAAAATAAGGAGATTTCCGACCGCTTTTTAAAGTAAAATCACCGAAAAGCAACGCGCCGCATTCAATCATAAATTCTATGAATTTTAAAGAAACATCACGCTTATTTTCAAAAGCCATAACTACACTCTTCTGCGTTTCGGGGGGCGGCATCCGTTATGCGGTATAGGCGTAACGTCCTTAATCATGCGTACTTCCAAGCCTGCCGTCTGAAGCGCTCTAATCGCCGCTTCCCGTCCCGAACCCGGTCCTTTTACGTAAACTTCAACGGTTTTAAGTCCGTGCTCCATCGCCGCTTTTGCCGCGGTTTCAGCCGCTGACTGTGCCGCGAAGGGCGTGGATTTACGCGAACCCCTGAATCCTAAACCGCCTGCCGAAGCCCATGAAAGTGCATTTCCCTGCAAGTCTGTCAGAGTAACGATTGTATTGTTAAATGTTGATTGGATATGCGCCGAACCGTTTTCTATATTTTTACGTTCGCGGCGTCTGCGTACTACAGGCTTTTTACCGCCTTTTGTCGCGCCTTGCTTTGCCATAGTTTTCCTCCTGTTTTAAATACAATTATACATAATAGCATATCAGTATATATGCCGGCGTACTTAGTTTTTAAGCACACAGCTCTGCATAGCCTATTTCTTCTTGTTGGCGATTGTCTTACGCGGACCTTTGCGCGTTCTCGCGTTGGTTCTGGTTCTCTGTCCGCGAACCGGCAGACCCTTGCGATGACGCTGACCGCGGTAGCAGTTGATTTCAACCAAACGCTTTATGTTAAGCGCGACTTCGCGCCGTAAATCACCCTCAACCATGTAATTTGCGTCAATGACTTCACGGATTTTCGCTTCATCGGTTTCGGTTAAATCCTTAACACGTGTGTCGGGATTAATGCCCGCCGCCGTTAAAATGTCGCCTGCTGTTCTTCTGCCGATACCGAATACATACGTTAATCCGATTTCAATCCGTTTGTCTTTAGGTAAATCTACGCCTGAAATTCTTGCCATAACTCTATTCCTTTCTGAGTATTATAAATAATTGTCCATTGTTCATTATCCGTCACCCTTGACGCTGTTTATGCTTAGGTTCTTTGCATATTACCATTACTTTTCCGTTTCGTTTAATCACCTTGCACTTTTCGCACATAGGCTTAACAGAAGGTCTTACTTTCATAATTAAAATCCTTTCATACTACTTACTGTACTTATAGGTTTATTGAAATATTGCCACCGGCGTACTTTTTGCTTTGCAAAAAGTACAGGGTACAGCCGGCTACTTGGCGCGCCATGTGATTCTGCCTTTAGTCAGGTCATAAGGGGACATTTCTACCGTTACTTTATCGCCCGGTAAAATCCTGATAAAATTCATTCTGAGCTTCCCGCTGACATGCGCTAATATTTTATGCCCGTTCGACAGCTCAACTTTAAACGTCGCGTTGGGTAAGGCTTCGAGTATGATGCCCTCAACTTCAATTACGTCTTCTTTTGACAAGCAAATCACTCCCCTTTGCCTTCAATTTGCGGAAAATTAAAACCATGCAATTCCGCACGCAGTTTTTTATTCGTTAAATCGGTTATTTTTATAACCGTGTTGGTTTTTGCAATATGCTTCGGGTTTTTCTTTTTGGGTTTTTCAAGTTTTCTGCGCCGTCCGTCCGCAATCAGCGGCGTTTGTTTTTCAAATCCGACAACAGCATAAAAACTTCCCTTGTCATGCCCCGATATGCTTTTTATTATTGTTCCAATTTCCATTTTAATTCAATTTCGTTAAAATCACCGGCAAACCTTCGGTTATTGCAATTGTATGCTCGAAGTGCGCGCTTAAATTCCCGTTTGCTTCCACGACCGTCCAATTGTCCGAAAGAAGTTTAACTTCTTCTGTCGTTGAATTAATCATCGGCTCTATGCAAATGGTCATCCCCGGAACAAGCCTTGGTCCTTTCCCTGCCTTCCCGAAGTTCGGTACATCGGGGTCTTCGTGAAAATCGCGCCCTATACCATGACCGATATATTTTTTAACTATATAAAACCCTTTATTTTCGCAGTACGTCTGCACCGCGTTCGATATATCGCCGATTCTGTTGCCCGGAAGAGCCGCTTTTATACCCTCATAAAGACATTCCTCTGTAATTTGCAGTAATCTTTCGGCTTTCTCTGATACTTTTCCGACCTTGAACGTATAAGCGTTGTCGCCGTGCCAGCCGTCAAGGTTAGCCGCAATGTCTACAGACACTATATCGCCGTCTTTCAGGATTTTCTTTTTTGAAGGAATCCCGTGAATAAGTTCTTCGTTGACCGAAATGCACGCGCTTCCCTTGAACCCTCTATACCCGAGCGACGACGGCTTTCCGCCGTTTTTTACAATGAATTCGCGGATAATCCTGTCAAGCTCCCGTGTGCTCATTCCCGCGCAAATTCTCTCACCCGTGAGTTTTAATGCTTTCGCGGCAAGCTCGCAGGCGCGCTTAACTTTTTGAAGCTCCGTCGCGTTTTTTACAATTATCATTTTTCAAGAGCTTCAAACGTCAATCTCGTTGTATCGTTTATTTCTATCTGTCCTTCTACAGTTCTGAGTTTTCCGCGACTTTCGTAAAATTCAATCAGCGGCGCGGTTTTTTCATGGTAGGTTTTAAGCCTTGCAAGCACTGTTTCCGGCTTATCGTCGTCTCGGAGAACAACACTGCCCTTGCATAAATCGCAGACACCCTCAGCGGAAGTCGGTTTATATTCAATGTGGTAGGATGCGCCGCAATCCGCGCAAACACGTCTTCCCGACATACGGTCAATGATTCTCTGGTCGGAAACGTGGATATTCACAACCTTATCAATCGTCACGCCCATGCGTTCAAGTGCTTCTGCCTGTTCAACCGTTCTTGGGAATCCGTCAAGAATAAACCCTTTTTTCGCGTCGTCAAGCGCAATACGGTCTTTCAGAATCCCAATTACTACTTCGTCCGGAACAAGGTCACCCGCGTCCATATATGATTTCGCTTTCAGACCCGCTTCTGTTCCGTTTTTCACGGCTTCACGAAGCATGTTTCCGGTAGAAACGGCAGGAAGGTTATATTTTTCGCTGACATTTTCCGCCTGTGTTCCTTTTCCCGCTCCCGGAGCACCTAAAAAGATTAAATTCATGTCTTCGCTCCTTTTAATATATTTACGCCGTCGTCTGCTCGGCGTTTATTCAAGGAAGCCCTTGTGGTGACGCATCATCATCTGGCTTTCAAGCTGACGGACGGTTTCAAGCGCAACACCGACTAAAATCAACATCGTTGTGCCGCCCATAGACATACCGCGGATTTGCGTAATGTTTGAGAAAATAATCGGAAAGATTGCGATAAAACCAAGGAAAATCGCACCGATTAACGTAATCTTTGAGAGCGAGTTGTAAATAAAGTCTGAGGTGGGTTTGCCCGGGCGGTAACCCGGAATCGCGCCGTTGTTTTTCTTTAAATTATTGGCTATTTCAATCGGGTTATACTGGATTGAAATATAGAAGTAGTTAAATGCGATAATCATAAAGAAATAAACTACCGCATAAATCCATGTTCCCTGATTGAAGTTTCTGAGGAATGCAGACCAAAACTGCGATTTTTCGGGGTTTGTTCCGTCTATTCCGAAGAAGAACAGAATGGTTTGCGGCAGCGACATAATCGACATTGCGAAGATAATCGGCATTACGCCTGCCATTGCCACTTTAATCGGTATATGCGTTGACTGACCGCCGTACATTTTACGTCCGACCACGCGCTTCGCGTATTGAACGGGGATTCTGCGTTCGGCGTTTGTCATCAATACAACGAGTCCGATGAGTGCTATATAAATCAACAGATAGAACGGTATAAGAATATAATTCTGAACACCGCCCGCGTCTGTTACTCTCATTTGCTGAATTAACTGATAAATATCAAGCGGAAGCCTCGAAACGATACCCGAAAACAAAATAATTGAAATTCCGTTTCCGATTCCCTTGTCGTTGATTTGGTCGCCGAGCCAGATAATCAGCGAAGCACCCGCCGTTAAACAGCCGACGATGGTTATCATGGCAAGAAAACCGTCAAAACCGGTTGAATATTTTACGGCATGGTTATTTTTAAGGGTTAAATAAAACGCAACAGCCTGGAACATTCCGATTCCCAGTGCCACGAATTTTGTAATTTTATTGATTTTTTTACGGCCTTCGTCGCCTTCCTTGCTGAGTCTTTCAAGCGCGGGAATCGCAACGGTTAAAAGCTGCATGATAATAGACGCGTTAATATAGGGCGTAATGGACATAGCGAAAAGCGTACCTTTTCCGAGCGCGCCGCCCGTCATGGTGTCCATAAAGCCGAGCAGTGTGTTTTCGCTGCCGGAAAGCATGTTCTTTACCTGCTCCGTTAAAAGAAACGGCACGAAAATCGCACATCCTATTCTGAACACGAGAATAATCATTGCCGTGTATAAAATCTTTTTACGTAAATCCGGTATTGTCCATGCGTTTCTGAATACCTGAAACATTTTATAACCTTCCCTTTGTATTATTTAAAAACTAAATAATCTCTGCCTTTCCTCCGGCGTTTTCAATTTTGGTTTTAGCTGTTTCCGAAAACTTTGCAGCCTTTACAGTGAAAGCCTTTGTAAGTTCACCTGTTCCGAGAATTTTAATTCCGGCAAGAGGCTTTTTGATGATTCCGCTTTCCATAATCGCTTCACAGTCAATAACCGCGCCGCTTTCAAAGCGTTTTTCAAGCTCACGGAGATTGACAATCGCATATTCTGTAGCGAAAACTTTATTATTAAAACCGCGTTTGGGTATACGCATGGCGATTTTCATCTGACCGCCCTCAAAGCCCGGCTTTACACCGCCGCCTGAACGCGCCCACTGACCCTTATGACCTTTACCCGCCGTTTTACCGTGACCTGAACCGTGTCCGCGCCCTATGCGCTTTGACGCTCTGTTTGAACCTTTAGCGGGGGATAATTCATGTAGTTTCATTGCTAATCCCATCTTTCTATAAAGAATATTAATACCTTTTTAAAGCTTTACAAGTGAATAATGATTACAATTACTCCTGTACTACCTCTACAAGATATGAGATGTGTTTTATTTTACCTCTTGTTGCGTCATTGTCGGGCTGAACAGTAACGGAATTGATTTTACGCAGTCCGAGTGAATGTGCGGTTGCGATATGGCTGTCCTTGCGTCCGACCAATGATTTGACTAATTTTATTTTAAGTGCCATAACGATTCTTCCTTATTATTTATTTTTAAGCGAATAATTCTTTAACCGATTTTCCTCTTAAAGCGGCTACTTCTTCCGCGCCGCGAACCGTAAGCAGTCCCTGAACGGTTGCGCGCACGACATTGCACGGGTTATTGGAGCGCAGGGATTTTGTTCTGATGTTTCTGATTCCTGCCATTTCCACAACGGCACGAACCGCGCCGCCGGCAATTACGCCTGTACCTTCGGGAGCCGGCTTCATTAATACAGCACCCGCGCCGTATTTACCGATTACTTCGTGTGGAATGGTGGAATTCCTGATGGTTACTCTGACAAGGTTCTTTTTAGCGTCCTCAATCCCTTTACGGATTGCGTCCGGAACTTCGTTCGATTTACCCATTCCGAAGCCGACCACGCCGTTGCCGTCCCCGACTACGACTAACGCTGAAATTTTCATCACGCGTCCGCCCTTAACGGTTTTAGAAACGCGCTTGATATTCACGACTCTTTCGGTAAGTTCAAAATCTGCTGCGTTTAATAATGACATAGTTCCTCCTGATGAACAGTTGAAAGTTGAAAGTTAAATCTGTTCTTAATTAGAATTTTAAGCCGCCTTCACGCGCACCGTCAGCTAAAGCCGCTACCCTGCCGTGATAAAGATAACCGGCGCGGTCAAAAACCACTTCTTCTATTCCCTTGCTTTTTGCTTTTTTCGCAAGTTCAAGCCCGATTTTCTTTGCGGCTTCCGCGTTTCCGCCATTGCCGGAAAAGCTTTTTTCTGCAGTAGACGCTGAAACCAAGGTATTTTTTGCAACATCGTCTATAATCTGCGCATATATGTTTTTAGCCGACCTGAACACACAAAGTCTCGGACGCTCGGCTGTTCCTGTGATTTTGCCGCGCACGCGCTTGTGTCTTTTCAGTCTGTTTTCATTTTTATTAATCGTTTTTATCATAACAATCTCCTGTTAGGATTATAATTACTTACTTATTTCTTGCCTTTACCTGCTTTGCCTTCCTTACGAACGACATACTCACCGGCGTATTTAACGCCTTTGCCCTTGTAAGGTTCTACGGGTCTGATTCCGCGGATTTCCGACGCGAACTGCCCGACTTTCTGCTTATCAATACCCGTTACGATAATTTTGTTGGGTGTGGGTGCTTCGGTTTTAATATCGTCGGTATCATTTACTATAACAGGGTGAGAAAAACCTAATGTAAGGTTTAATTCTTTGCCTTGTTTTGCACAGCGGTAACCGACGCCGTTGATTTCAAGCTCTTTTGAAAAGCCGTTTGTGACGCCCTCAACCATATTAGCGACAAGCGTTCTGGAAAGCCCGTGCAGTGAACGGCTTATTTTTTCATCGTTCTGACGTTCTACAAGAATTTCACTGCCCTCTTGTCTTACTGTGATTTCGGATTTAATTTCTTTTGAAAGCGTTCCTTTCGGACCTTTTACCGTTACCAAATTCCCGTCAATGGTGACATTAACGCCGGCAGGAACAGGTACGGGCATTCTACCGATTCTTGACATTTTTTATTTCCTCCCCTTACCGTGTTCTACCACACAAACGCAAGAACTTCGCCGCCGATATTTTCGCTTCTCGCTTTTTTATCGGTCATAACGCCCTTCGATGTGGAAACAATCGCAATCCCGAGTCCCTTCATCACCTTAGGCATATCCTTGCTGTTTGTATAAATTCTGAGACCGGGCTTTGAAACCCTGCGCAGCCCTTGAATGACCTGCGCTTTATTCTCTGTGTATTTTAAAGTAATTCTGACAATACCCTGCTTGTTATCCTCTATTACGCGGAAACTTTTAATATAGCCTTCTTCAACTAAGATTTGGGCAATCTGCTTTTTCATACCTGAAGCCGGAATATCGACATACTGATGCTTTGCGGCATTGGCGTTGCGTATTCTCGTCAGCATATCCGCAATCGTATCGGTGATTTGCATAGTTTTTCCTCCTTAGTATATAATACTACTTCACTTCTGAAATATTTTCAAAATTTCTATAGTGAATTAGTATGAACTGAAACTGTCCATTGCCAATTATTAACTGTCAACCGACATCACCAGCTTGATTTTTTTACACCGGGAATTTGTCCTTTGTAGGCAAGTTCTCTGAAGCAAATTCTGCAAACACCGAATTTGCGCAAATACGCGTGCGGTCTGCCGCATATTTTACATCTGTTGTAAGAACGGGTGGAAAATTTCGGTGCAAGCTTCTGGCTTGCAATTTTCGATTTTTTTGCCATTTGTGCTAAATCCTTTCCTACTAACTTTTTGCGAACGGGGCACCCATTAAGCTAAGCAGCTCTCTTGCTTCCTCGTCCGTTTTAGCTGTTGTTACAAAGCATATATCCATTCCGCGCACCGCGTCGATTTTATCATACTCGATTTCCGGAAAGATAAGCTGTTCCTTTACACCGACGGAATAGTTTCCCCTGCCGTCGAAAGAATTCGGGTTGATTCCTCTGAAGTCTCTTACACGCGGAAGCGCGACGTTGAAGAATCGGTCTAAGAATTCGTACATGGTAGTGTTCCTGAGCGTTACTTTCAGTCCCACTATATTGCCTTCACGAAGCTTAAAATTCGCAACGGATTTTCTCGCTTTACAGATAATCGGCTTCTGACCGGTGATTTGTTTGATGTCGCTTGTAATACTGTCCACAAGCTTAGGGTTATCCTTGCAAGCACCGCAGGCTACGTTCACGGTGATTTTGTCAATTTTCGGCACCTGCATGACGCTCTTGTAACCGAATTTTTTGAAAAGAGCCGGAACAACCGTATCTTTATAATACGCTTTCATTCTTGCCATTTGAATTTACTCCTTTTCACAGGAACATGAAAGTAATGTTATCATGTAACCCTGCTTTTATAACTCAGCTCCGCACTTTTTGCAGATTCTGATTTTCTTGTCTTTTTTAAGCTCGTGCCCTACACGTGTAGGTTTATCGCATTTCGAGCAGACCGGCATTACTTTACAGGCGTAAAGCGCGCCTTCGGCTTTTACAATCCCGCCGAGCTGACCTTGTTTTCTGGGTTTAACGTGCTTGGTAACAATATTACGACCTTCAATAATGATTTTTCCTTCGGAAGGAGCGCACTGCAGCACTTTACCTTTTTTGCCCTTGTCCTTTCCGGAAATAATCATTACTTCGTCGCCTTTTTTAACATGAAGTGTGTTCATTTTTAATACCTCGTTTTAATCGCGGTACGTTGCGGACGCCGTACCCTACAAAAATATTCAGGATTTACAGAACTTCGGGAGCAAGCGACAGAATTTTTATATATTCCCTGTCGCGGAGTTCTCTCGCTACCGGTCCGAATATACGCGTACCTCTCGGGTTTTTATCTTCTTTGATAATCACTGCTGCGTTTTCATCAAAGCGGATATATGTGCCGTCGCCGCGTCTTACGCCTGATTTGGAACGCACGATTACACAGCGTACCACTTCACCTTTTTTTGTGTTTCCGCCGGGTGCGGCTTTTTTAACCGACGCTACGATTACATCGCCGATATTGGCGTATCTTCTGCGCGTTCCGCCTAAAACTCTTATGCACTGAAGCTCTTTCGCGCCTGTGTTGTCGGCTACCCTGAGCCTTGTCTGCATTTGTATCATAATAATTCCTCCAAACAGGATAGTTATAAATTGCGCGTAGCGCGTATTGTCTGCGGCAACATGCCGCCGCCCCTACGGAATATTATTTTGCTTTTTCTAAAATTTTAACCAAACGCCAGTGCTTATCCTTAGAAATCGGGCGGGTTTCCATAACTTCAACCTTATCGCCTACACCACATTCGTTCTTTTCGTCGTGCACTTTAAATTTAATGGTTTTTTTAATGATTTTTTTGTACAAGGGATGGCGGACATTGTCTTTAATGGCAATCACGATGCTTTTATCCATCTTATCGCTTATAACAATTCCTACTCTTGTCTTGCGTAAATTTCTATCGCTCATTTATGCCTCCCCTTACTTCGCGACCGCGGTTTTTCCCACGGAAATATTCAATTCGCGTTCACGCTGAATGGTTTTAATTAATGCGATTTGCTTTTTAACGGTTTTTAATCTCTGCGGGTTTTCAAGCTGATTTACCGCGTGCTGAAAGCGCAGATTGAAAAGCTCCTGTTTCAGGTCTGATACCTTTTCGTTAAGCTCAAGCTCAGATAAATCACGCATTTCCTTCGCTAATTTCATTATCCGAAACCTCCTCTGCCTTTCTGATAAACTTGCATTTTACCGGAAGTTTATGCGCCGCCAGTCTCATTGCTTCACGTGCCGTTTCCTCCGAAACGCCCGCAATTTCAAACATAATTCTGCCGGGTTTCACTACCGCCACCCAGTATTCGGGTGAACCCTTACCCGAACCCATGCGGGTTTCGGCGGGTTTTTGCGTTACGGGCTTATCAGGGAAAATTTTAATCCAAACCTGACCGCCCCTTTTAATATAACGGGTCATTGCAATACGAGCGGCTTCAATCTGGTTTGATGTTATCCAAGACGGCTGTGTTGCCTGCAAGCCGTATTCGCCGTGCGAAATTGTATTGCCGCGTGTGGCCATGCCCTTCATACGTCCTCTGTGCTGACGTCTGTACTTTACTCTTTTCGGAAGCAGCATTTTATAACCATCCCTTTCCGGCATCATTCAACCATAAAGATTTATTTATACCTGTATGCAGATTTGTCTTCAAGGTTAATTACCTCCCTCTTTTTTGACCTCTGTGCGCGGAGCTCTGGGTGCACCCTGCGTTCTCTGTGTGCCTTGATTTCCGCCGCCGGTTCTACCGCCGTCAGTTCTGCCGCCCGGTCTGTCGGATGCGTTATTCACTCTGCCCTCGCGGTTGGCGGGTCTGTCACCTCTGAAACGGTCATTGCTTCTGCCGTCAAAGCGTTTTTCGCCGCGGGGTTTTCTGTTAGGTTCGCGTTTCATGGCTTCCATACGCTTCTTAGCCGCGCCGACTTCGCCTTTGAGAACTTCACCTTTATAAATCCATACCTTTACGCCGATTACGCCGTAAGTGGTATTGGCTCTTGCTGTGCCGTAGTCAATATCCGCCCTGAGTGTCTGCAAGGGGATTGTGCCTTCCTTGTAGCTTTCGGCACGTGCGATTTCCGCACCGCCTAAGCGTCCGGAAACCATGGTTTTAATACCCTTTGCGCCTGCTCTCATGGTTCTGCCGATGACTTGCTTCATTGCCCGTCTGAACGATACGCGCTGTTCAAGCTGCTGCGCGATGCTTTCAGCCACAAGCTGAGCGTTGAGGTCTAAATCTCTGATTTCGATTATATTTAAGTTGATGGGTTTGCCTTTTGTGATTTTTTCAAGGTCTTTTTTCATGCGCTCGATTTCCGCGCCTTTAGAACCGATTAAAATACCGGGTTTCGCGGTATGAACAAATACTTTGACCTTGGTAGCGTCGCGCTCGATTTCCACTAAGGATATACCGGGCTTCAGCGGAATAGGCGATTTTTCAGAGCGGTATGTTTTACTTTCAAAATATTTACGGATTTGAAAATCTTCAATCAAGGTATCGCCGAAGCTACCCTTATTGGAGTACCAACGGGAATCCCAGTCCTTTATAATCCCTACTCTTATTCCATGCGGATTAACCTTTTGTCCCATACTGTTTTTACTCCTTTTCCCTAACAACCAAAGTGATATTGGACGTGCGCTTTAAAATCCGGTGTGCGCGTCCGTGGTCTTTGGGGCGAATCCTCTTCATGGTGATTCCCGCTCCGCAAAAACATTCGGCTACATAACACACGGACAAGTCCATCATGTGGTTGTTTTCGGCGTTTGCCATGGCAGATTTGAGAAGCTTCTGAAGCGGTTTACTTGCTGATTTGGGTGTAAGCTTCAATGTTGACATCGCTATATCGCACGGTTTATTTCTGATTAAGTCAAGTACAATTCCGACCTTTCGCGGAGAAATACGGACATGTTTTAACTCAGCTCTTGCTTCCATTGTCATTTCCTCCTTACTTCTTGGTCGTTTTGCTTCCCGCGTGACCCCTGTAGGTACGCGTGGGAGCGAATTCGCCTAATTTATGCCCGACCATGTCTTCCGTTACGTAAACGGGAACGTGCTTGCGCCCGTCATGCACCGCGAACGTGTGTCCTACGAAATCCGGAAAAATCGTGCTTGCGCGGCTCCACGTCTTAATGACTTTTTTATCGCCGGCAGTGTTCATGGCGGTTACTTTTTTCATCAGGGAATCTAATACATAAGGTCCCTTTTTAATGCTTCTGCTCATTGGTTTATTCCTTTCGGTTCTTGTCAAAATGCAAAATGAAAGTATTTTAACACAATTATTTTATTTATTTATCGCGGCGTTTCACGATGAATTTATTGCTTGCCTTTTTCTTGGAGCGGGTTTTATACCCTAAAGTCGGTTTACCCCAAGGCGTTACCGGTCCGGGTCTGCCGATAGGCGATTTTCCTTCGCCGCCGCCGTGCGGGTGGTCGCAGGGGTTCATAACCGAACCGCGGACTGTGGGACGTATGCCTTTATGTCTCATTCTGCCGGCTTTGCCCCAGTTTACGTTTGAATGGTCGGGGTTTGAAACCGAGCCGATGGTAGCCATGCACTTAATCGAAACATTTCTGAGTTCTCCGCTCGGAAGCCTGATTAAAGCTAATTTTCCTTCTTTTGCCATTAACTGCGCTGAACCGCCCGCGCTGCGCACTAACTGCGCGCCTTTTCCGGGATACAATTCAATCGCGTGAATAACCGTACCGACAGGCATATCGCTTAAAGCAAGCGCGTTTCCGGGTTTAATATCAGAACCCTTGCCCGCTTTAATTATGTCGCCGACCGCCAATTTATCGGGCGCTAAGATGTATTTCTTTTCGCCGTCTTCATATTGAACTAATGCGATGAAAGCGGAACGGTTGGGGTCATATTCAAGCGTTTTGACTTCGGCGTTCATGTCTAATTTATTTCTCTTGAAGTCAATCACTCTGTATTTAATGCGGTTTCCGCCGCCCTTATGACGGACGGTAATTCTGCCGTAGCTGTTGCGCCCCGAATGTTTCTTTAAAGTTTCTAAAAGGCTTTTTTCGGGTTCAACCTTAGATAATCCGCTGTAATCCACCACTGTCATACCGCGTCTGCCCGGCGTTGTCGGTTTATAAGTTTTAATAGCCATTATACTACCTCGTTCTTAGTAACATTTTGCTAATTGTCCATTGTTCATTGTCCGTCACACCATACCGTCAAAGAATTCAATAGTTTTTGAATCCTCTTTAATGGTCACGATTGCTTTTTTCCAGTTCGGGGTGTGCCCTTCGTTCCTGCCCTGACGTCTTTTTCTGCCCCTGACGTTCATGGTATTGACTTTATCAACCTTTACACCGCTGAATAAAGCTTCCACAGCTTTTGCTATTTCGATTTTATTAGCATTCTTCATTACGCGGAACGTATATTTACGCTGCTGTAAATTTTCGGTTGAACGTTCGGTAATAACCGGTTTTATAATAATATCCTGAGCGGTTCTTTCTTTTAAAGACATTATGCGTACACCTCCTCAATTTTAGAGACGGCATCCTTTACAACGATGAACTTGTCATAATTCAAAATGTCATAAACATTCAGCGTATTCACCTGCGTTGTTTTTACACCGGGGATATTTGACGCGCTTCTGATAATCTTTTCATCCGCGCCGTTTAAAACGAGCAAGGCTTTCCTGTCAACATTGAGTGCGTTCATCAGTTTAACCATGGTTTTAGTTTTATATTCGTCCATTTTTAAACTGTCAAGTACCAGCATGTCCCCGTCTATTACCTTAGATGAAAGTGCTGATTTCATTGCTATTCGTTTTACTTTTTTATTGAGCGAATACCGGTAGCTTCTTGGTTTCGGTCCGAGCGCAACGCCGCCGTGCCGCCATTGCGGTGCTCTGGTTGAGCCTTGTCTTGCGCGTCCTGTTCCCTTTTGCCGCCACGGCTTCTTACCGCCGCCCCGCACTTCTGTTCTTGTCAGCGTGGATTGTGTTCCCTGCCGCTGATTGGCAAGATAGTTGACAACCGACGCATGGAGTATTGCTTCATTCGGTTCAATCCCGAAAACTTCGTTGCTCAGCTCAAGGGTGGAAACCTCTTTGCCGTTCATATCATAAACAGATACTTGTGCCATATTCTTTTCCTCCCTTTTACGCCTTTACAGCGTCTGTGATGCAAACCACGCCGCCTTTAGGCCCGGGGATTGCGCCCTTGATTGCGATTAAATTATTTTCTGCGTCAACCTTAACAACGGTAAGATTCTGTACGGTGACTCTTTCCGCACCCATGTGCCCGGGTAATTTCTTACCCTTGAAGATTCTCGACGGGCTTGAACATGCGCCCATTGAACCCGCGTGTCTGTGAACAGGCCCTGAACCGTGCGTTTCCTTGATTCTTGACTGGTTGTGACGCTTGATTGTTCCCTGAAACCCTTTACCCTTGCTTGTTCCGCTGACATCGATTACATCACCCGCCGCGAAAATATCAGCTTTGAGTATTTCACCGACATTCATTTCGTTTGCGCCTTCAAGCTTGAATTCTCTCAGGTATCTTTTAAAAGGAATATCGTTTTTCTTGAAGTGACCTTCCTTCGGCATATTGACCGCTTTAGGTGAAATATCGCCGTAACCGAGCTGCAAAGCTGTATAACCGTCGTTTTCGTCCGTTTTCTTCTGAACGACAACGCACGGACCGGCTTCCACTACCGTTACGGGGATTACTTTCCCTGCTTCGGAGAAAATCTGAGTCATCCCGATTTTCTTTCCGATTAAACCCTTTTTCATTTGGGTTTCCTCCTGTCTTATATGGTTATTGGTACTTCGTTAATTTAATATATTAAATTTGAGAAGTACATTGACCCAACAGTACAAATTACAATATAATGAAGATTTGCAGTTAATTAACTGCTAACCTTAAAATTCCATTGAAATTTCCACGCCGGCCGGAAGCTCTAAATTCTGAAGTGCTTCCACTGTCTTGTTTGTAGGACGGATAACGTCAATCAGGCGTTTATGCGTTCTCATCTCGAACTGTTCTCTGCTGTCCTTGTATTTATGCACTGCGCGGAGAATGGTGATAATCTCCTTGTCGGTAGGAAGCGGAACAGGTCCTGCAACGCGGCTTCCGGTACGTTTCGCCGTTTCGACTATTTTAGCGGAAGCGGAATCAACGACGCCGTGTTCATAACCTTTGACTTTAATCCTTACTTTTTCCTTAACTGCCAAGTTATTTTCTCCTTTCTGAAGAAATAGACCGGTGGTGGATGGCATTTGCTTTAGCATAACGCCGGTACGAAATGCGCTTGCGTATTTCGTACAATACACTGTGCCGTGTGTTTCATTTACACCAACAGCAACACGCAAAATTTATTTTACCATAATTCCGAGCAGATTGCAATAGGTTTTCCAAAATTTATGCGTAAAATTTATATTGATTTATTTGTTATTATTTGTATACATTGCATAAATATACACATATAGTAAATGAAATTAAAAATCGCCCGTTTAAAATCAGGGCGATTTAATTCCCACTGTTCAGATTAAACTCCGATTTTGTTTATTCGGCGAATCCGCTTTCAACAAGCTTTAATAAACCGTCAACCGCCTGCTGCTCGTCCGTGCCGTCCGCAAGAATTTTAATACTTGTATTTCCGACAATTCCGAGCGATAAAACACCGAGAAGGCTCTTGGCGTTTACCCTGCGTCCTTCTTTCTCCACCCAAATCGAGGATTTATACTCATTTGCTTTTTGAATAAAAAAGGTAGCGGGTCTTGCGTGCAGACCGACCTGATTCGTAACGGTTATTTCTTTTACGAGCATATTTATCCCTCCACATGTACTTTTTCATTGCTGCGTTTGCTTTTTTTACCGAAATCCAATAAACGGATTTGAGTATTACTATTGTTTTAGTATATATCGAAAAGCCCTTTAAGTCAACAGGGATTCTGCATTTTTTCGGCAATCCTTGAAATATTCTCTTATTTCGTCCAATAACCATAATTATTATACCGGCTATTTGTAAGTTCTATACAAAAATCTTTCAACAATATTGTTGAAAAAACTGATTTAATTAGAGTAGGAAACAATTTTCATTTTATTTCATGCTAAAATAAAATAACGCAGGGGCGCACAGCGTGCACCCCTAAAGATTATATTATACCGTTAAAACCTTGTTTACACTGTCTTTATTAATATTATCAATACCGTTTTGCTTGTCTGCGCGCTTCTCGAAAAATTTTTCAGCAACCTGCCCGAACATGGCGTAGCTCAGCACATCTTCCTCCTGCTGTGACCATTTCGCCGCTTCGGATTTGAGCTTTTCGAGTTCCGGCTTCAATAAATCGGCGGGGCGGCAGTCAATCGGTTCTTCGTCGCCGATGATTTTTTTACGGAATTCGGGGTCTATTTTTTCAGGAGTTCTGCCGTATTCGCCGCGGACAAGCCCTTTAAATTCCTTTGTCACCGTTTTGTATCTTTCTCCCGTGATAACATTGAAAGTTGCCTGTGTTCCGACAATTTGCGACGTCGGCGTAACAAGCGGCGGATAACCCGAATCCTCTCTTACACGCGGGATTTCTTTTAAAACGTCTTCAAACTGATGGGATTTCCCTGCCTGTTTAAGCTGAGAAACCAAATTCGACAGCATACCGCCGGGCACTTGATAACGTAAGGTGTTTGCATCAACACCCATGACTTTCGGGTCAAGAAGCCCGTTTTTAAGGTACTTTTCGCGCAGTTTTTCAAAGTAATCCCTGATTTCTGTCAGAAGCCCTAAATCTAATCCGGTGTCATATTCGGTATCCTGCAATGACGCTACAAGGGTTTCAGTCGCCATGTGGCTTGTACCCATTGCAAGCGGGGACATAGAAGTATCAATGTGGGTTGCGCCCGCTTCAATTCCTTTGAGGTGCGCCATGGAAGCCATACCCGATGTGTAGTGAGAATGAAGCTGAATCGGGATTTTGACCGCTTCGGTCAATGCTTTGACAAGCTCGTATGTAGTATAAGGTTTTAATAACCCTGCCATATCCTTAATGCAAATGCTGTCCGCACCCTCATTTTCTAATTGCTTTGCGAATTCTACGAATTTTGCTGTGCTGTGAACGGGGCTTAATGTATAGGAAATGCAGGCTTGAAAATGCGCGTTTTCCTTTTTGGTAGCTTTGATTGATGTGGTCATGTTGCGAATATCGTTAAGCGCGTCAAAAATACGGATAATGTCAATGCCGTTTCCTATGCACTTCTGCACGAAGTATTCCACAACGTCGTCGGCGTAATGCCTGTAGCCTAAAGTATTCTGCCCTCTGAACAGCATTTGGAGTTTGGTTTTCGGCATTTCCTTTTTCATAATGCGCAGTCTTTCCCACGGGTCTTCGTCAAGGAAGCGCAGACAGGCGTCGTAGGTTGCGCCGCCCCAACATTCAAGCGAGTGGAAGCCGACTTTATCAAGCAAAGGCATAATCGGACGCATTTCGTCCATGCTCATACGGGTGGCAATCAGCGATTGGTGCGAATCGCGCAGAACGACTTCGGTGATATTTATTTTACTCATGTATTTCTCCTTCAGCTTAATCGGTGCGGCGTGGAAGCAGCACCCTACAATTATTACTGAGCGTTTATAGTCGCAACTACCGTTCCCGTGTTGACTGATTCGCCTTTTTTCACATTAATGCTGACGATTACGCCCGCAGATGGCGCGACAATATCGTTTTCCATTTTCATCGCTTCAAGAATGGCGATTACAGAGCCGCTTTCAACCTTGTCGCCTTCTTTAAGTTTTATGTTTACTATATTTCCCGGCATGGGTGCTTCAATTTTAATACTTCCCTGCTTTCCTGAAGGAGCGGGTTTTGCCGCCGCCGGAGTTGACGCCGGAGCGGGAGCGGGGTTCGCCGCAGGTGCGGACGCTCCGTCTGTTTCTTCTACCGTAACGTCATAAGTTGAGCCGTTTACTGTGATATTGTACCTTTTCATGTTATTAAATCCTTTCACTAAAATACTAAGTTTATATGCTTTCTGGTTGGGGCGGAAACGCGCTTATTATATGAATTTTCAATTACTTTTATAAGGATTTCCCGTACCTCCGCCGGTGAAATAACAGCGTCAGCGTACCCTTTTTGAAGTGCAATTTCCGCGCTTGCGTGTTCTTTTATGTAATCATCTTCCGATAATTCAAGGAAACCCGCCGCCGCTTTTATGCTAATTGGTGAAGTCACCGAATCTTCATACACCAAGACCATATCACTTTTAAAGCCGCCCGCTAAAATGAACGCCGCGCCTGTTGCTTTGCCTGTAATCAAGCTTATTTTCGGCGTGGTTGCGCTTGCATACACCTGCGCTAATTTTGCGGTATCACGGATAAAGCCCGCCTGCTCCGCTTTCATGCTGGGTTCAAAACCCTCATTGTCAATAATACTGACAACCGGAATCGAAAAAGCGTCGCAGAAATTCACAAACCGCGCAATTTTAGAAGCGTCGGCGGCTGTCAATTTTTCATCTTTCTTATCGATAGCAACAAAACCTATTGTTTCAGAACCTAAAACGCCCAATGCGGTTACGGAAGCGGAACCGAAGTTTACGTTTAATTCAATAATACTTTCTTTATCGGCAATCGCTTTTATAAAATCCGTTGATTTTAAAGAAGCGGAAATAACCGTATCATTTTGTTCAAATCCGAAACTATTCGGGGAATCAAGATTGTTTAAGGGTAAAAGCGATAAAAGCTGACGCGCTTTTTCAGCCGCTTCTTTTTCGTCTTTAACTGTGATATGCGCAACGCCGGCATTTGCGCAGAACTGCGCTTTTCCCGCGTTTTCTGCTTTGTCTTCCGCAATAAAAGGAGGTGTGAAGAACATTTCGGCTTTTTCAGTCATAATCACAATGTCGGACATACAGCATAAAGTCGCATTTAAACCCGAACATTGCCCTGTGACGATTGATATTAAAGGCACAACGCCCGAAAGCTTCGCCGCGTTTTCAATCATGTCCGAATAGGCGTCAATCAATTCTATGCCTTCGCCAATTTCGCCGCCTTTTGAGTTAAAAACCGCAACAACAGGCGCGCCGAACTTCACTGCGTTTTCGTAAACCTTTTTCATTTTTACGGCGGCGTTCTTG
>WRJM01000021.1:0-19645 GCA_009782265.1 Oscillospiraceae bacterium
TATATCCAATTAACTTTAAAAATCGTTTCGATTTTTAAAGTTAATTGGGGATTGCGCTGTTGCGACAGCGCCCGCAGTCCGCAGACTGCGGAAACCCGTTTAATTTGAAAAGCAAACGGCTTTTCAAATTAAACGACTATAATTCACTAAAATCCGCCGATTTATACAATCGGCGGATTCTGTTGTATTTGTCAAGAGTTTTAAAAAGAAATTTATTTTTCTCTGCTTTCTTCTTTTTCGGCATAATTATCAAGCGCGTATTCACAGCATTTTAATACTAACTCGTTAAAAGAAATGCCGGTTTTTTCTATAAAATCCATCATTCTGTCATTTAATTCATCTGTAAATCTTATTGTTTTACGTACATTTGTGTTTTTATGCTTTTTTTCTATTGTAAACATTTTTTCACCTCCGCGTATTGACAATATAGCATAAAAATGATATAATTAAAACCGTCACATATAGACATTATGTTGACGTCATTTTATAATTGAGAGGAAAGATTATGAATTATTTACATAAAACAGTGTATTACGCCTTGTTTAACCAAATGACCGATACGATTCGCGTTCTTGAAAAAGAATGTGAAAAATTAAAATATGCGCAGAGAGCGGTTGAATTTTATATTATAGATTATGAAAAAAATATCGAAGATGAAGCTGAAAACAAAAAAATAACCGGAGAAATATAAATGATACTAATCCCTCATTAAAAGCTTTCTAAAAAATCCGCACAAAAACCCATAAACACAAGCTTTTTGTACGGATTTTTAAGAGCTTTTATAATCGGTATTAGTATGAGCAATATATAAGCGTCGTTATTGTCCGAAAACACCTGCAATGAAACTCCTTCATTCTATTATTGAATTCGGGCGCGCGCATAACGGCGCTTATATATTGTTCATTATTTTGTGCATAAAGAAAAAGGCGGTTTTCACCGCCTTTCTTTTATTGACAATTTCTGATAAATATGTTATGATGAATCTGCGGTATAAAAACCGTAAAGGCGACTTAACGGTATGGCGGTTGGCTAAACTTCCGAAAGGAGGTGACGCCTATGGAACTGATAGTGGGTTTTTTGGTGCTTTACGCGCTTTTACTTATAATCAGGGAAATAAAGAAATAAACCGCCCCACAGTGCTAATGTTAGCGGTTTATTAACCTGTAAACTTAGCCAACCGTCTATCGGTCGCCTTTTTTCATTTACAGTATACAATAAATTATACAATTTGTCAAGTATTAATGCTTTATTTTAAATAAATCTTTTTAATTAATCTCCACAATCGTAATATTCTCCGCCGGCACGCTGACCTCCGACAACAGCGTGTTTTTTATTTTCGCCGCACCCGCCGCGTCAAGCCCCGTTGTTTTCACAATTATATTCGCGCCTCTTTCAGACAGATAACACAGCGCGTCGTCAAACCCCTGCGCTTTCAGCATGTTTTCAATTTTCGTTTCGCTTTCTATGTAGCTTTTAAGCCGGTCAGCGTTGCGTGCAATCACCTCAAGTTCGTCGCCCCTCGCGTCCCCGCCGCTGTACATCGCCTGTAAAAACTCCTTCGCCTCGTCGCGGCTTTCCTGCAAATCAAGGCGTGCCTGCGCGAAATACGCTCTTGCTTCTTCCGATAAATTTCCGCCCGAAGCGGATGTTCCGCCCGAAACAAAAGCTGTATCGCCGTAATAAGAGCCGCCGCTTACATCCGAAACAGGCGAATTGTTTTCATTTTTCTGCACTTCTTCATAACCGCCGAGCGTATCGGGAGCTCTGTTGGCGGCTAAGTAAATGTAATTCACATAAATCGCCGCACCGAGCAGAAGCGTTAAACCCGCGACAATAATCTGCTTTTTCCCGATAATCATGTTGATTCGGGGTAATCTCATTTTCCGCAGGAATTTTGGTTTTCTCATAACTGTTCTCCTTTAAGTAAGTTTAAATATAATCAATACGTTACGCAAACCCTTGCCGTGCTGATTCCGAGTACCTTTGATACGGTTTCAACCACCTTTTGTTTAATAAACACATCCCCGCCGCCGTCGCAAACCACAGCAACCCCGCGCACCTTCGGCATAACCGGCGGTGCTTCAAAGCTCTCAAGCGTCACCATCACCTTAATTTTACCGACGCCCTGAATCTGCGAAATCAACCCGCAAAGCTGTTCTTCAAGCTGTTTTGAATATTCCGATACGTTGAAATCAAAAGGAATACTTTGACCGGAATCAGGGGCAGACTTTCCGTCTGGCGCGGGTGTTCTGCCGGAAGCGTTTCTTTCAGAGCCGAAACTGAAAAGGTCGGATAATAAAATAATGAAGATAACGGCAAACCCGACCGCAACAATCATTTTTACGGCTTTATCGTTTTTAAGCAAAGCGGATATGCTTTTTATGTCTTTTAATTTTTTCATATATAACCATTCCTTTTTCCGATTTTTTGCCGATTTGGCGTAGCCAAATTGCGGTCGTTGCTTGACCGCAAAGGCAAAAATTCGGCGTTTGAAAACTTGTTTTTCAAACCTTACACCTCAAATATTACCTTGATGTCCGGACCTACCTCCTTTTCAACCAACGCCGACGCTTGGGTAAAATCATCTTCCGGCTTCAAAACAAGCCTAATTTCATTAATAGATATGCTGTACGTGTCCGAAATATTAACGATTATATAAATTTTTGACGGTTCAATACCGTTCTGCAATAAAACCGCCCGCACCCGTTCGGACATTTCCTCCGCAATTGCGCGTTTCCGCTCGGCAGTCGTCTGTCCCGAAAAATCTATAAAACTACTGTTGCTTTCAAAGTTGATTGACGGTTCTAATTCTTTAAAGTTCTGCTCTGCGTTTGAAATAAAAGAAATTACAGCAGTTATAAAAAAACAGGAAATTAAAAAACTGATTTGCTTTTTAAAACCGTTCTCAGGTACTAACAACCTGAACAACGCCGTCGCCGCGGCAACCATGCAAATGTTTAATAAAATTGCCCGCATTTATTTACGCGCCCCCGTTCCAAATAAACAGCATCAAACCCACCGAAACCACAAGAAGCAATGTAAAACAAAACAACATCGCAAAAATAATCGTCACCACATTTTCGCCGCTTTTGAGCAGAGCGGAAAGGCGGCTGATTCCGAAAATATCACAGACCGCCGCCGCGATTCCGAGCGCGATTTTATAACAAAAAGCCGAAATAAGCGTCGGCGCAATGATTGCAATCCCTGCAATAATCCCGAAAGTCCCCGTACTTCCGCGCAATATATTTATACTGCCGCGAACGGCGGAAAGCGCGTCCCCCACTGCCCCGCCCACAATCGGAACCGTGCTTGACACCGTGAACTTTACCGCCCTTAAAGCTACTGTATCCGCCGCCGTGCTTAAAAAACTTTGCAAAGATAATAGCCCCACAAAAACCGTAATCAACAGCCCTAAAGCCCAGATTACGATTTTTTTTACCGTTTCGGCAAGGCGTTCTATTTTTAAATCCGGATTCACCGCACCCGCGACGGAAACCCCGAGAATACAGCTTGCAAGCGGTGCTAAAAACGCCGTAGTAATATAGGCGAAAACCTGTCCCGCACCGACTAAAACCGCCGCGAAAACAGAAGCCGTCGTAAGCTGTCCCGCAATCGCCATAATCCCTGCGAAAATCGGAACAAACGTAAACAGAAAAACCGAACCCGCGTTCAAGGTCTGCACCGAGCGGATAACACAATCCGAAATATAAAGGCACATCATGCCCGCTCCCGCTAAAACCCCCACAATCCCGAATGTGTCCCCGGCGGAACTGCTTGTACCGTTCGCGCCTGAGCCATCCCGCAATACCTCAACAACCGCGCAGAGCAAAATCACCCCGACCAAAGAAGCCAGCATTTTCAAAGGTTTTCCGAATTCTTCCGTAAAAACATTCCATGTACCTTTTAAAACCGTAAACGGTGTTATACTGAGCGCGCCCGCATTGTCGGGGGTAATGTCTTTTTCATCCAAAGCTTCACGCACGTCTTCCGGCAAGGTGCGGATTAAATCATCTTGTCCGTAATTATTCGCAGGTTCTTCCGCGCCCGCGTTTACGGCGAACATATAAAATAATATTATGAACAGCGGGATTAAAATTGTTTTCATTTTTTATATTCCTTATGTAGGGGACTGTGACGCTTGTATTTGCTTTACAAATACTGGCGTCCCGATTAAAACACTTAGATTCTATAAGGGACGCCGTGGGCGTCGTCCCCTACATCAATTGCTGATTAACCTCGTAATTAATTCCGTCAAGCTGTTGAACAGCGGCAAGGACAGCACAACCACCGCGATTTTTCCCGAAAGCTCCAGCTTCCCCGCAATCGCCGTTTCCCCTGCGTCCTTGCAGGCGTCAACCGCAAGCTGTGTCAAATAACAAACCGCCAACCCTTTAAGCAGGGTTTGTCCGTAAATGTTATTCATACCGGCGGCTTGCATGAGATTTTGAACGGTTTCAAGCGCGGGTCGGATTGCTATAATTATAGCTGTAAGTATAATCGCACCCGCAATCAACGGAATGTAAAACCCGAATTCCTGCTTATACTGCCGCAGAATAATCGAAAGCACCGCCGCAACCAACCCTAAACCGACAATGGCTATGATGTTCATATTAGCGTTCCTCTACTTTCAAGAAAATCGCTGATATTGCCACCGGCGGCACGCCGGCGCCGCTACCAAAGACCGAAAACATTTTTGATGGTATCAAAAAGCACTGCGATTTCATTAATAATCATCATTAAAACCACAATTAAACCGGCGATGTTGGTCATCATCGCCTGTTCCTCCCTGCCGGAATGTTTCAGCAATTGACCCAAAACGGCTACAATAATCCCGATTGCGGCTATTTTAAAAATTAAATCTATTTCCATAACCGCAAATGCTCCTTAAATTACTATAACTGCCAACGCCAACCCTGACAAAAACCCCACCGAACGGTACATCGCGCCTTTTTTCACGAGGTTCTCGGAAGCTTCTTTCAGCCTTGCGCCGAGCAGATTCTTATTCATTTCCAGCATAGCAACCTGCCCGTCCGTATCGCTGTTCCCAAGTAAGCCGCCCACCGAAATTAACAGTTCCTTATCTCCGTCGTCAAATTCAGGAAAAGCACATACCGCGTCTTTCCATGCGGTACGTACATTCCTTGAAATCTGCATTTGATTATTTACCATAAGTATAAATTCATTATTATTATACAGATTAAATAAATCTTGCAGCGGCAAAGCGCGGTATCTGATTTGCACCGCCATATTTTCAAACAAACCAATCATCTCCGACAGCAGACGTTCCCGCTTTTTAAGCCCGGCTGAGCGGAACAAACCGATTCCCGCACCTGCCACTACGCAGAATACTGCTAAAACCATTCGCATTTTTGCCGTCCTTTCTCCACAGTTCCTCAAGCCTGCCTATGTTTCTGCCTGTCCCGAGAAGCGCGATATAATCCGCGTTTTCTGTTATACCTGCAAGCGTATTTGAACGCCTTGCTTCCTCCAAGCTCCCGCAGTGCGCGGTCATCACAAGCTTAACGCCCGAATTTAAACATTCACTTACCGAAGCCCCGTCGTGCGCGATTTCATCACAAATAATATAATCAGGTGATAAAGCCCGCAAAGCCGTGATAAATCCGGCTTTCTTCGGGAAGTTATTAAGTATATCCGTGTTTAAGCCCAAATCAAAGGCAGAAGCTGCCTCCAAGGCAGAAACCGCTCCCAAGGCAGAAACCGCTCCCAAGGCAGAAACCGCTCCCAAGGCAGAAGCCGCCCCCAAAGTAGAAACACCTTTATTTACTGCGGCGATTTCGCCCCGCTCGTCTATAACCGTAACTTTATAAAACTGCGACAGATTCCGCGCAAAGTCGCGCAGAACGGTTGTTTTCGCGCTCATGGGTTTGCCGATGATTAATAAAGTGTTTAACATTTCTGCTGAAACCAACTGAAAAAGCTCGTCCGAACAACCCTTGAACTCCCTTGCAATCCGCAGATTTACAGACGTTATATCACGAATAGCCGTCACTTCGCCGCCGTTTATCACCGCTGTCCCGCAGAAACCGGCGCGGTGTCCGCCGTCAAGCGTGATGAACCCCTCTGACAGTTGTTTTGCATAACTGTGCACCGAATAATTACAAAAAAACTCAATTAATTCCCGTAAATCTTCGGGTTTTACAATCTCGTCCAAATATAATCTGTCAGCCTTGTTGTCAGGTTTGAAACCAAGTTCCAGCGTGACGGGTTGTCCTGCCCGAAGACGAATTTCCCGTGTTCTGTCGCGGACTTCCGGTTTTTGCGATATAATTCTAAACAGCTTGTCACGGAACATAGGTAAAAATTCAACCGCTTGCTCATACGGTTTTTTCTTCAGCGTTATCAACTCAAACTTCACCGTTTAATGTTTATGCTTACGGGCAAAAAAAAAGAACCCCCGGCGAACCGCCGGGGGTGTTAGACAATATTATAAACATGTGTCAAATTCATTCAACTAAACACGAAAATTATTAATTCCGCCGCCGTTTACACCGCCGGATAAAAGATATAAACAGTATTGATTCATTGAAACACCCTCTGCATTGGCGTTTGCCGAAAGCTGTTTATATAAAGTTTTCGGAAGCCTTAATTTAAAATTATCCGGACAATCTGCGGCAAATTTAGGCTCGGGTATAAAATCACCGTCATTTAAAGCGGAGCTAATCCAGCATTTTTTGGCGTCCTCTCCCATTTTCAACACTTCTTCAACCGTTGCGCCGCAAGTCATACACCCCGGTAAGTCAGGATATTCAATAAAATAACTGCCGTCTTCGTCTTGCTCTAAAATAAACGGATATTTTAAACCCGTGTAATATTCTATATTTTTTAAATTTTTCATTATTCCTCCTGTTTCAAAATTTCATCAATAATTTTAATTGCTTGCTTAACATAAACCTTGTTTACAGGATTATTTTTAGGAATAGTAATCCTGTATATACCTTTATGGTAAGTATAATGACTCGACCCTCCGCTTGGAGCGGTTTCAACAAATCCATGATTTATAAATATTCCTTGAAGCGTTTCAAACCGAACGTTTTTAGGGTTGTTGCGTATAACTTGCAATTGCTTATCTTTTTTACCCAAAATTATTCCCCGCTTTCATAAACCCATTATATCATAACGTCATATACAACGTCAAGGGGTTTTCAAGAGATTTTAGAATATTTTATTAAAATCGTAGAGGACGCCCTGCGTGGCGTCCCGCAAAGAATCCGCACATTTTGTAGGGGGGACGCCACACAGGGCGTCCCCTACACATTTACGTTATGAAGCCGTTAAGTTTTTCATTTTTACCATATTGATATGCGTGTATTCAGGGTCATCCTTCGGCACAAGATAATCATTGCCCCATTCATCTTTTTCAACCGCCCATTCTTCATTGAACTGCCTCTGCGCAATTTCCATAAGCTCTGCCGCTTGCTTTTCATATTTGGGCGGAACAACCAACATGTCCCCGTCCCACCTCGTTCCGATAAGATAACCCGGTCCGTCTATTAAATAAGCCGGCTGAGAAACGCTCATCAGCAGATTAATTAAATCGGCAGTTTCCTCATTGTAAAACAGCGATATGTTGTTATCCGAAGCGGCTATATAACGGTCGTCGTGCCAATCCCTGAAATAATAATCACCGCTGTAATGATAATTTGAGTTTCCCCCCGAACTAAATATATAATCGGATTTGATTAAAACAAGGTCTTTATACAGCTCCTCTTCTTCCCCGCTGAATACAATCCCCTGCCGCTCCAGTTCGCCGAGCAGATTGGTGTAATGTTCACGGATATGCACGTTTATGGTTTGCGTGTAATTCGGCGCGTAACTGTTGTTGCTTTGTTTAACCATCGCGGCTGTATCCAATCTCATCGTGCCGTAGGTTTTGCCCTCAGACAGGAACTTTTGCTCAAAGGTTTCGTTCATATAATCCAATTTGAAAGCGTCATAAATCCGCCTTAAATTAACGTCCGCGCTGATAAACAGCGAATCGCCTTTTATATTGTAGACGCTTATGTCAGCAATTACTCCGCCGTCCTCTAACGTTCTGTCAGTAGCGGCAAGATTGCTTTTCTTATATTCCTCCGATACAAGCAAGGGCAAAAGCTTCTTAACCTCTTCTGTTCCGTAGCGTACATTTCTTTTTACGGTTTTGCCGTTCTCAAGTGTGTAGGTGAAAACACTGCCGTCCAAAAATTCGTCCGAATAAGCGTCTACATAAATAAATCCGCCGCGGGAACCTTTAAATCTTTCATTGCTTCCTTTATTGATTTCCCTGAAAAGCTCAATAGTTTCCGCGTCGGTAAATACCGTATTATCACCGGCATGCCATCCGTAAAAACTGTTAGTGTCATATCTGCCTAAATGATTCATCTGTACACTTTTGATTTTGTCCGCGGGCGGAATGTATTCGCCGATACCAAAACCGTTCACGTTCAGCAGAATCGATGAAATAACCACAGAACCCATCAGCATTGCCGCGTATTTACCCAAAGCCTTGCCCATGCTTTTGAAGCCGCGCTTCGCCGAAACGTCAAGGATTAAATACGCAAGCGCGGTACAGGTGACAAGCCCGAAAACTGCTCCGCTGTTAAATTCGTTCGTTTCCGCCATAATCCAGCAGAACGCGGCGGTAATGCAGAAAATAACTAACGTATTCAGAATGGTGGAAGCATACTTGAACACAAACGCTTTGCCTGTGCTTTCGGCGCGACGTTTCTTACCGAGATAATACGCCGCTGTCAAAAATCCCGCGTTAATAATTATAAAAGGAATGATGATTGCGGGCTTGGTGAAAATCAAGTGATTTGACAGTTCTCCGCTCCACATTGCTTGATTCAGCTCGTCCGCCCCCCCTATACCAAATCCGAAAGGTGAACTGCACCGCAGAACCGTTACAAGCTGTTCATACACTTCAATCTGCCATACGCCGCTGAAAACCATATACCCGAGCAGCGAAATTATCGCCGGAATTATGCCGCAGATAATCGCGGGATAAACTGCCGCTTCAAACGCCCGTCCGCACAAAGCCGCACAGAACACAGAGAAGATATACAGCGACAACAGGAAAATCAATCCGATAAACGCCGCCGAAACAAGTATACCGAACATATAAGGTTCTTCCTTGAGGTCCTTGTAGAACCCGATGGACACAATCGAAAGCCCGAGCAACGCGCTTACGATATAAACAGCCGCCAAAGGAACGATTCCGGAAATAAAGTCACCCCAGAAACGCTGTTTGTCCGTTACGGGCAGTGTCCAGATTTTGTCTACACTTTCCCGTCTGCTGTAATATTCATAGCAGTTTATACCGCCCGTATATACCAACAAGCAAATCACACCCGCCGCAATCGCCGCAAGGAAAACGCTTATTACTAAAAAAATCTGCGTACTGCTGCTATAATTATTGGCATTGTATGCGTTTTTTTGAACGCTTGCCGCGAAAGCGAGGAGCGGGAAGCCCAGTCCGCCGCACAGGAAAAGCATAACCAACCTTGTTTTCATGCTGTAGGTTCTGTACGCGGTGTACTTTAATAAATCGTTCTTAATCCCTGATATTAAAGAAATCATTTTTTGCCACCTCCGATTTGTAAGTTTATAATTTTAGTTATAAAATCAGGTTTAAGAATCCTTGCTGTTATTGAATTCATATCCCAATACCTCCAATTCATAAAGGAAAATTTCCTCAAGACTAAGCGGAATCATATCCAAAATTTTCGGGTTGCGGGTTTCGATTTTCGCCTTAATTTCCTCCGCGTCGCCCTTTGCGATAATATAAATGACGCTTCCGCTTCTTTCAAAGTGCAGAACCTCAAGGTCAGAAAAATCTTCCTTGTTATAATGCGAATCAAAAGCCGTCTGGATTTTCTGAATATTCCCCTTCAGGCTGTCAAGCTCACGGTCGAACACGATTTTGCCCTTGTGCAGAAGCCCCGCCCTGTCGCAGAACTCGTCAATTTCAAACAAGTTATGCGATGAAATAATCACCGTCATCTCATTATCGAGCATGGCGTCAACCAACATTTTCTTAACCACAATCCGCATGGTCGGGTCTAACCCGTCAAACGCCTCGTCAAGATACAGAAACTCAGGTCTGCACGAAATTCCGCAAATCACGAACGCCTGCCTCTTCATGCCCTTGGAAAAAGTCGCAAGTCTTCTGGTCGTCGGCAGATTTAAAATACCGTTCATCTCATTAAATTTTTCTTCCGAAAAGCTCGGATAAAACGTCTTGAAGAAATCCCGCATTTCCGGTAACGTGTAATTGTTCCACTGCACGGTTTCATCATTAACGAAGAAAATCCGTTTCTTAATCGCGGGGTTATCATAGACAACTTCGCCGTCTACTGTGGCAACGCCCGAATCAATTCTGTATATCCCCGAAAGTATACGCAGAATGGTAGATTTTCCCGCGCCGTTTGAGCCGATAAGCCCGTACGCGCTGCCTTTGGGTACATTCAAGTCAATCCCTCCGAGCGCGGTAAAATTATCGAAGTTCTTGACTACGTTTTCAAGTTTTATCATTTTTTACCATACCTTTCTGGTTTGAAAGATTTATCTTTCAAACTAATTATATACTGTTCAGCGCGAGAACCAGCGTTTCTTTTTTGATTCCGCAGGCTACGGCGTTTTTCGCGCTTTGCGTAAAGCTGATGAGCGCGCTTCTTTGCAATGCTTCCAAGCCTTCGTCGGAACTGCTGACATAACTGCCCTTCGCGGGTACGGAATAAATCAGTCCCTGATGTTCCAAAAGCTGATAAGCTTTCTGAACCGTATTCGGGTTTACCCCAAGCTGCTTGGCAACCTCACGCACCGGCGGAAGCTTTTCGTCCTTCTGAAGCGCACCGATTGAAATTAATTCCGTTATCCGCTTTACAAGTTGTTCGTATACAGGCGAACCGCCCCTTATACTGATTGAAAACATTTTCTCACCTCTTTCCTCTATTTCCTTGATTTACTGATTAAAAAGATAACTGCGGCAATGATTAAAACCAAAATAACCGCCGCCGGGATAATCGTCACTAACGCAAAACCCATTTTCCAATATCCTCCTTTTTGCTTATTTTTTGAATTTCAACCCTCATTTAGTGCTTTTTTAATGTTTTTACCCCTCATTTAGTGCTTTTTGGGGTGTTTTTTCAATTTTTTATATACACGCTTACAGTAATTTTCAACTGTATGAACTGTACTAATCGTATGAACTGTGTTATTTGTATTATATGTATTACTTGCATTAGTACAGTTATCATTATAACGGATAAATTTTCCTTTGTCAAGTCCTTTTTTTGAAAAATTTTAGAAAATTTTTCATTTTTTAGAATCCGGCTTTTTCTTTCATGCGATTTTTACTAAAACAATGTCGTCTTATTTTCGTGTTTTTGAAGCAGACCTGAAACATGGGATTATTTCCCGGGTAATGAGCCTATTTTTTCGGGAAATAAATATCAGCGAATGTGATTCTTATGCGGATTTGGCTTTTTTTGGCTTTAAAGGAATTTTTGGAAAATATCGGCTTCGAGGCAAATAAAAAAGCCCGAAAAATCACATGAAGTGATTTTTCGGGCAGGGTTGTAACTTTTTACGGGTTTACATGGGAAAAATTTATATTTTTAGCAATAACCTCTTGACAAATATATACAATGTATGTTATCATTCATATATAATATGTCGTATGACATAATCAAAACAGGAGTGATTTAAATGTCAAACCATACTACTATACGACTTGAAGCCGAAAAAAAGGAAGAGTTCGCAAGGTTATGCGAAAACATGGGGCTTACGGTTTCGGGTGCAATCAATCTTTTTGTAACAAAGGTTTTACAATGCCGCCGTATTCCTTTTGATATTTCTGCGGACACCGACCCTTTTTATTCCGATTACAACCAGAAGATTTTATTAAACTCAATATCAGAGCTCGAGAGAGGAGAGGGAAAGACATATAATGATGTCAGTGAAGTTCTCGCCGACCGCACTCAATGAATTTTTTTATCTCGCCGAACGCGAAAAGCGCACTTTTAAAGCTTTGAAAAAAATGATTGAAGATACTCAACGTAACGGTATATCCGGTTTGGGTCATCCGGAACAGCTCAAAGAAAACCTTTCCGGTTGGTGGAGTAAACGGATTGACGACGGAAACAGAATGGTTTTTCGTATAACGGACAACGTAGTGGAAATAATCCAATGTTACACGCACTATAAAGAAAAATAAAATTCCTAATTCACACTATATAAAATTTCCCCGTAAAGCGGCAACCCCCAGTACCTTCTGCCCGTCATACTTTCGATTTCATCGGCGGTTTTTCTGAGCCTGTCCATACCGCCGGCGATTTGCGTCCGGTAATATTCCGCTTTGGCTTTTAAATCCCCGCCTTTGATACGGTTGGTATTTTCTTCAAGCTTTTCGAGGTCTTCAAGCAATAAATCCGAAAGCCCCGAAAGTTTTATAAGCAGCTTTTGTTCAAGCAAAAAACCAAAAACAGGGCAGGAAACATTATCTTCACAGATTTTTTTGTTTTTAATTAACTTCACAAGGTCATTCTGATACGCCACAACCGCCGGAATGACTTCCTTTTTCATTAAATCGAGCATGGTCAGTGCTTCAATGTGCATGATTTTGCAATAATGTTCAAGCATAACCTCGTAACGGGCGTGAAGCTCGCTTTCCGAAAAAACCCCGTGCCGCTTAAAAAGTTCAATATTTTCTTTTTTAATCATGCACGGAAGCGCGTCAACGGCAGTTTTTAAATTTAACAAGCCGCGCTCCTCCGCCGTAAATTCCCAAGCGGGGGAATAATTATTGCCGTTGAAAATAATGCGCTTGTGTTCTTTAATCGCGGTTTTAATCAGCTTTTCCAAATCTTTATTGCTGTTGCCGCTTTTTTCAAGCGTATCGGCGAATCCGCAAAGCGTATCAGCGACAATTGTATTCATCACCGTGCACGAATCCGCAACCGACGCGGACGAACCCGGCGTCCTGAATTCAAACTTGTTCCCCGTAAACGCAAAAGGCGAAGTACGGTTGCGGTCATTTATATCTTTCGGGAAATGCGGCAGTGCGGTAACGCCGATTTCCATCAACACCTTTTCCCTGCCTTGATATTCTTCGCCGTTTTCGATTGCGGTCAGAATATCCGTCAGCTCATCGCCAAGGAAAACCGATATAATCGACGGCGGAGCTTCGTTTTCGCCAAGGCGGAGGTCATTGCCCGCGCTTGCCGCGCTCATGCGGAGCAAATCCTGATGCTTGTCCGCGGCTTTAATCACCGCAACAAGGAACAGCAAAAACTGCGCGTTGTCAAAAGGCGTTTCGCCCGGCTCAAACAAGTTCACACCTTTATCGGTAGAAAGCGACCAGTTAATATGCTTGCTGCTGCCGTTGACCCCCTCAAAGGGCTTCTCGTGTAAAAGGCAAGTCAAACCGTGTTTGTCCGCAACCGTTTTCATTAATTCCATGGTAAGCTGATTATGGTCAGCGGCAATGTTCACACTGCTGAATACGGGCGCAAGCTCATGCTGGGCGGGCGCGGCTTCGTTATGCTCAATTTTGGAAAAAACGCCGAGCTTCCAAAGCTCTTGGTTCAGCTCCTGCATAAACGCGCTGACACGGGGTTTAATCGCGCCGAAGTAGTGGTCCTCCAATTCCTGCCCCTTGGGCGGCTTTGCCCCGAATAATGTTCTGCCGCAGTAAATCAAATCCGGACGTTTCAAATACATTTGCTTGTCTATCAGAAAATATTCCTGCTCCGCCCCGACGGTCACACGTACCGCCTTGCCGGCGGCGGCAGTATCAGATGTATTTTTTAAAAGCTTTAAAATCCGCATTGCCTGTTTGTTAATTGCCTGAACCGAGCGCAGAAGCGGCGTTTTTTTGTCAAGCGCGTCGCCCGCGTAGGAACAGAACGCGGTGGGTATACATAACGTATTATTTTTAATAAAAGCGTAAGAAGTCGGGTCCCACGCGGTATAACCCCGCGCCTCAAACGTAGCGCGAAGCCCGCCGGACGGAAACGCCGAAGCGTCCGGTTCACCCTTAACCAAAGCCTTGCCCGAAAACGCCATAATTGCTTTGCCTTCGTTTTGTGTATCGTGTGAATCATTTGTTGCGGGCGAAATAAAACTTTCATGTTTTTCGGCGGTTACGCCCGTCATAGGTTGAAACCAGTGCGAAAAGTGCGTTGCACCTTTTTCGAGTGCCCAATCTTTCATTGCCTTGGCAACAACATTCGCCACATCAAGCTCAAGATGACTGCCGCGGGCAATGGTTTTTTTCAAAGCCTGATAAGTTTCCAAGGGCAGTCGGGATTGCATTGCCGCGTCACCGAAAACCATTGAACCGAAAAGCTCGGGTGTGTTCATTTTATTGCTCCTTATAAAAAACAAATTTTTTGTGCAATTATTCTTGACAGACTGTACACCATATGTTATAATAAGCACAGACGGGTAGCCATAGACGGCAACCTCACGAATTGTTTTTTAAGAAAACTTAATCCGCTTTGCTGGTTACAAGGCGGATTTTTATTTTTCAAACGGGTACTTTACTCCCCATTCTTCCCTTAAAGAATCCATAATTTCCATAACACGGACAATTTCCTCATGCGGCATTTCCGGACATTCAAGTCCGCCGCTTTCAATTACTTTTTGACAGGAACGAAGCTGATATTCAAACCCCGTAATCTGCTTCGGTACATCAAAATGCACTGTTTTCGCGCCGTCAATGTGTGTGCGAATCCATTCGCAGTTATTAATATTCTCAAATTCAATATACCCGCCCGAACCGCGTATAATCCCCTTTTTGTCGGTGAATTCATCAAGGCTCACATATAATTCGGCAGTTCTCCCGCTTTTAAAATGAATGGTTATTCTGTCGTGCAAATCTACGCCCGTATGATATAAATCCGCACTGCTTTCTATATAATCTATATCCGTTCCGAAAGCGGATAACGCGAAATTAATTGCATACACCCCTAAGTCCAGCAGCGCGCCGCCCGCAAGTTCCGGCGCGTACATTCTTTCCATGTGAATATTATTATAACCGAGATTCGCCGAAAGCGCGGAAACTTCTCCGATAATTCCGGACTTTAATATTTTATCAAGCGCAAAACGGCTCGGCATATACCTTGTCCATATTGCTTCCGCGCAGAGCAGGTGTTTGCTTTTAGCGGAAGCAAGCAGTTCCTTTGCTTGTTTCGCGTTGACCGTAAAGGCTTTTTCAACCAAAACATTGCGCCTTTTTTCAAGGTAGAGCATTGCATGTTCAAAATGGTGCGAATGGGGTGTGGCAACGTAAATTAAATCTATATTCTCATCATCTGCTAATTCTTCATAAGAACCATATACTTTTTCAATCCCGAATTTCTCCGCGAAAGCTCGCGCTTTTTCTAAAGAGCGCGAACCGATTGCAGAACAGCTTATATCTTCATTTTCAGACAGCACGCGGCAGGTTTCCGCCATTCGTTCGGCTATCCAGCCCGCGCCGAGAATTCCGATTTTCATATTTATGACCATTCCTTTCTGGAATTTTTCCGGTTTGGCGTAGCTAAATTACGGTCGTTGTTTTAGACCGTGGCAGTTTGATAAGTCAACCTGCAAAGGAACAAATTCCGGTTTGAAAGATTTATCTTTTAAACTTTTCTCCCGGAAATTGTGAATATTGACATTTTTCGTTATTCGTGATAAAATAAAACTGTACAGGAGCAAACCATTAACTCAAGGGTTTAAAATAGGTAGGTTGGCTGAGCTTCCTCTTCGCACATTTCATAAAAAGGAGGTGAGGCTCATGGAAATGATAGTAGATTTACTTACATTGTTTGTACTTTTACAAATTATCATAGAAATGAAAAACAACCGTCCTAGGCAAAGGTAACCGGTTGTTTTTCATCCGTTTTGCTTAGCCAACCGCTTATCGGTTTGCTCTTGTTATTTTCATTTTATCATAAATTTATAAATTTGTCAACCGCAGGGGTAAAAAATTGTTTAACCGATAATTTTACACAAGGTCATTCTTGCAATTAAATTAAAATCTCATTCCCCGAATTATCGATTTTCTTCGCGTTCTGTGCGAATAAAGCAAGGAAAAAAGCAATCGCCATAATAACAAACGCAATTATAACGGTTATAAAAATATCCGATGATTTTAAACCGTTATCCGGATATAAAGCCGCAATCGACATTGCGTTTAAACCGAACGGATTATAAGATAAATCGCTTCCGAGCGCAAGGAAAATTGCCGGCAGAAATACAGAAGATACAAAACATACCGCACTGCTCATGCCTGCTTTTCCCGTCGCCGTTCCGAGCGTCAAATGCAAACAGATGTAAAACATAACAAATATACCCATAAGCACGCCGCTGCAAAGCACTTTTATAAATTCAATACTGCCTTCACTAAAAATGAGCGACGAAACACCGCTTGAAACAAGCGTACCCCAAACCGTCAGTAAAAAAGCCGTCAGCGGGTACACAATGAACTTCGGGAAAAGATAACCGAAGCTTGAAAGCCCCGAACAATTCGGAATAATAATCGAACGCTTCTTCTGTTCCCCGCCGGCAAAGCTGTTAATCACAAGCAGAAAAACCAACAACCCGGTTGAAGAAAAATTACTGACCGCCTCCGTAATCCCGTCTAACGCAGTATAAGCAGATTCCTTCGTCAACCCTGCCGCCTGCATTTCCGGCATATCCAAAATTGAATCCATTCCTTTTAATAAAACCGGGTTAATAATCGCTAAACCTATAAAAACACAAGATAAAATGATTAATTTTTTCGTTCTGAAAAACGCTAAAAATTCTTTTTTAAAACAAGCTTTTAATTGCGAATTTGCATTGTTCATGGTCAAAAATACCTCCAAAATTTTCTGTAGGGAACGGATTTATCCGTTCCTTTGATATATTTACCTTGTTATCGGAACGCATTAATGCGTTCCCTACATTTGCGGATTAATCATACCGTTTGTAATCCCTATATAAATCTGCTCTAAATTCATTCGTCTGAATTCCACGCCCTCCGGCAGAATATCATTCTGCGCCAAGGTCATAATAACTTTATTATATAATTCCTTTTCGGAAACACCCTCTTTTGCGAAAACCGAAACCCCGTAATTTTCATAAACCTCACTGCGCTCCGCCAAATCAATCCCGCAAATCGCGGTAACGGCTTCGGGCGTATTTTTTCTTAACCTAACCGTAATAACATTATTACCGGCTAATTTTTCCTTAACCTCACGCAAGCCGCCCTCAATCGCCATCTGCCCGTTCCGCAGAATCCCGATTTTATTCGCCGCCCGCTCAACATCGGTTAAAATATGCGTGCATAATATAATCGTAGAACCCCTGTCCGCAAGCTTCCTGATGATTTCCATAACCTCCGCCCGCCCCTCAGGGTCTAACGCTGAAGTCGGTTCGTCTAAAATCAGTAAATCCGGATTATTGTATAAAGCGGCGGCAATGCCGATTCTTTGGTTCATCCCGCGTGAATAGCCTTTAATCAACCTTTTCGCACTGCCGGTCATACCCGTAATATCTAAAACCTCAGCAGTCCGCGCCTTTATATCCCCCTGATACCGACAGCAAGCCCCGATAAAATCAAGGTATTCAAACCCGTTCATATAACCGTAAAGCGCGGGTGCTTCCGGTAAGTAGCCAATTTTGGCTTCATTATTTTCAAACATCACTTCGCCGCTGTCTTTACTGATAATGTTGCAGATAATGTTCATGGTTGTGGTTTTTCCGCAGCCGTTCGTACCCAAAAACCCGTACACGTCCCCTTTATCTATAGTCATGTTCAAATTTGTAAGCACAGGAAAGCCCTTGTAGCTTTTCTGCAAGCCGGTGATTTTTAACATGTTTATAACCATTCCTTTCGCAGTAAATATAATTTACGGTTATTATAATACCATAATTTTACTAACTTGTCAATCCCTATCAACGGTTTCGACGCAATACCCCAAGTACCCGCATAATTTTGCTATTTCTCCGGTTGTGTATTTTGTTTCCGTTTGGAAATCAGACATAGATTTTCACCTCCTGCCCCTATTATAAAGCATAACGTAACGTCGTTAGCAATAGGTGACGTAAGGGGATTTTCTAATTTTACAAAAAATTTTTTGTAAAAGGTTTGTTTTCAATAAAGTATTCGTTTTCTTTAATTTATAAATATAAAAACATATATTGACAAACGGTTATAAATAATGATATACTTATTTTGTAAAGGTTGTACATAACCCCAATGCGGTTTAAAATATGCGGTTGGCAAAACCTCTAACGCGAAGACGTTTCAAGGAGGTGATGCATTGCAAAACCTTCTTCGCGAATACCCTAAAAGGAGGTGATGCCCTGTGGAATTGGTATTTACATTTTTAATACTCTATGCAGTATTAAGTATTATCAAAGAAATGGGAAGACCGCCCCGGTACTAAACAAGGCGGTCTAATAAACCAACTTCAAAAGTGCTGACCGCTTATGCAGTACAGCCTTTACGCTTTTATTTTAACACGTAAAATAAAATTTGTCAATAGCTTTTCAACCATTCCCGTTAAATTCATTCATCGCCTTGTCAATATCACCCTTAATCATAACCCGCAAAGCCCCGACTGCTCTTGCAAGCGAATCCTCCAAGCCTTTACCCTCGCTTTTTTTAAAAGGCGATAAAACCCAATCCTTGACAGGGAAATCCTTATGCGGCGGCGAGCCTATTCCTATTTTAATCCGCGGAAATGTATCAACTCCCGCTTGCAGAATAATATTTTTCATACCGTTATGTCCGCCGTCGCTTCCGCTTCGGCGGATTTTTAAATTCCCGAACGGGATTGAAAAATCATCAAAAAGTACAATCACCTTTTCCGGCGGAATTTTATAAAACTTCATCGCCGGAACTAACGCTTCTCCGCTTAAATTCATAAACGTAGTCGGCTTCATCAGCAGGCATTTTACGCCGTTAATAACCTCAAGCGCGGTCAGCGATTTGAATTTCAGCTTTTTAAATTGAAATTTTTCCTGCTCCGCAAGCAGGTCTAACGCCATAAATCCGCAGTTGTGCCTTGTATTTTCATAATTGCTTCCCGGATTCCCTAAGCCGCAAATAATATATTCAGGAGGATTTTGAACGGCGTTTATTGAATCCCGCGTTTTTTTACCGCCTTTATTCCCTTGTTTAAATTTATTGAAAAAACCCATGGCTTTATTTTTCTCCGTACTTTAAAGAGTATGTTCTTTTTTATTATAACGCAGAATTTTCCATTTTGCAAGCGTTTACCATAAGTATAATTAATATTATTTATACAACAAGATAAAATTAGACCTGATTATTGCTTGTTTTAATTCTCTCATACTATATATTGTGTTTGCAATAAATCATATTAGCATGTTTTTCTACGGAAAGTAAATTTATATAGAAAATTGCAATTTGCCTGTAAACTGCCTTTAACAAAGCGTTTCGGTTTATAAAGATTGAACCTGAAAAGTTTACAATAAATATACTTCGTTTAGATTAATAAATCATGTGATTCGATTTATTGCGTTCTTATCGACATTTTCCGGCTTTTTCCGTAAAAAGCACTGATTGCTTTTTAAAATTTGTTCATAGCAAAAATAAAAAAGAAAAACAGGTTATAAAACGACAAGGTGATTTTTTATCAGTAAAAAT
>WRJM01000021.1:19745-21663 GCA_009782265.1 Oscillospiraceae bacterium
ATAAATATACTTCGTTTAGATTAATAAATCATGTGATTCGATTTATTGCGTTCTTATCGACATTTTCCGGCTTTTTCCGTAAAAAGCACTGATTGCTTTTTAAAATTTGTTCATAGCAAAAATGTTATATCTAATTGCCGTTACGGTACTTTGTTAATGCTATACCATGAGAAATCACGTCTTTCGACATGTGACGCTCTGTTGGTGGGTTAGTGTTCCCGACTTTTCGGAAGCATTACATTCCCTTGATAAGTCGGGAACACTAACCCAGCGACGCAGCCTTAGAGTCCAGAAGACCTGAATCCTCAGTAACACTTCTGTCAGAGATGTAAATCTCACATATCTGAATTTCATTACAGTTGACTGAGTATGTTTGAACCGTGATACGTTAGATACAGTAAGGCATCAGGCCCCAAAATTATTTACCAGAGATCAGAGCTATGTGCAATATGATAGTTCTAAAGCCAGTATTTTTCGTGATTGCGTTCACCTATAATCCTTTAATGCTCGATCTCTAAACATGGTCGCCATGCATGGCGCATAACAGTGTGCTGTGCTGTCAGGATTCAAACATATCATGGCACTTCATGTTTCGTTCATACTGAAGATATAATTACAACAGTAGTTACTTATATCTTTAGGCTAAATTTTATAGGACTAGTTTTAAAGTATTAATGGACAGTTACTGGTGAATTTTAGAAAAAGTGTTAAAAATGTGTGGCTAGAATTTGTGACTTCTTTAAATTTATTGAATGCCGTTGCATAATATGTTGTCAGAAAAACTTTGCCATTATACTGTCTAAGGTCTTAGCTGGATGACTGAGGAATGGGGTTCAATTAATGACATGGATAGCCATTTTACTCTTCCCCACATCCTCCAGACTGACCCCAGTGCCTTCCGAGCATCTTATGCGGTGGGTAACGTGGGTTCTTTTCTTGTGGTTAACGCAGTCAGTGAAGTGAATCGCACAACTCCCAGCTTAAGAATCTACAGAATGCCACCTCCACTCACACCTGCGTCTTCATTGTGTTGTGCTTAATTAAACTCGGGGATAATTTTACCTCCTCTTCCCCCCACCCTCCACTTCACCACATAATATGTCACAGGCATAACAGAGATTTGAATTTTGTGTTCACAAATCAAATTTTTTTGCTTCAACATTTAGGTATCATTCTGCTTGAGAAGCAAATGTTTGCCTCAGAATGTTAGCTGCTGATGAAGATTGGTGATAACTTAGCATTGTTACTATCTGTTAGCATGATATTGAGAGAGCAGAGGAGCTGATCTCCACTGGGCAGCAGCTCCTACACAGTCGCCACTACTGCGCCCTCGACTGCGTTCAACCCAAGTGCTCTGAGCTGCAACGGATGTGTCAGCTGCTGTCAGAACGTCTTGAGAGCCGCCTCAGCACGTTAGCCAAGTGCAGAGATCTTCAGGAGCGAATAGACAAGGTGCCTGAAATTGGGAATTTTGTTCACTGTAGGTGCTTTATAATAATCCGTCTGCATACTGTGGTAAGGATATTGGCACAGTGTGGCAGCTATCCACATAACGCAGAGCATTGAAATTGGGAATTTTATTCACTGTAGGTGATTTATAATAATCCGTCTGCTTACTGTGGTAAGGATCTTGGCACAGTGTGGCAGCTATCCACATAACGCAGAGCATTGAAATTGGGAATTTTTTTTCACTCAAGGTGATTTATAATAATCCATCTGTGTACTGTGGTAAGGATCTTGGCACAGTGTGGCAGCTATCCACATAATGCAGAGCATTGAAATTGGGAATTTTACTCACTGTAGGTGATTTATAATAATCCGTCTGCGTACTGTGGTAAGGATCTTGGCACAGTGTGGCAGCTATCCACATAACGCAGAGCATTGACTGAGAGCTGCTGCAGTGCAGTTTGGTAAATTA
>WRJM01000022.1:0-12181 GCA_009782265.1 Oscillospiraceae bacterium
TTAAAATCGTTCGTAAATTGGTTAATCGACAGCACCAAAGTTGCACATAGGATTCAAACATCGCGGAGTACATTTTATCGGAAAATTAAATGGTGTTGGGACGTTGAACCAAAAATAAATTCGGACGGTATACCGTCCGAATTTATTTTTGTTGATGCCATATATCTGAACAAAAACGAATGTCTTTTAATTGTCAGAAATGAAAAATATGTTCTAAATTACAGGTGGGCAAAAATTGAAAATACCGATGATTATTATGAGCTGTTAAAAGTGATTGAAGAACCTCATTTTATTATTTGCGACGGACATTCCGCTATCACAAAAGCCGCAACTAAATTATGGAAAAACGTAGGCATACAGCGGTGTATCGTCCATGTTGTTCACGGTGCGGAAAGGAAACTCGGCAAACGCAGTCCGTCGGAAGTCAATCATATTTTCAGAAATCATATTGGAAGATTATCTAAAACCGACACCGCAAGAAAAGCTGAAAATTGGTGCAAGAAATTTAATGCGCTCTACGAAGAACACAAAGACTACATCGAAGAATTTTCTTTTTCTATTGACGAAGAAACAGGAGAAGTAATTCGCCGTTTCAGAACACATAAAAATTTATTCTCAGTGTGCAATGAAATAAATAATCTGCTCAAAAAGAACAGATTATTTTTGTTTATTGAGCATGGTATTCCGAACAATTCCAACTATCTTGAGGGTGGAATAAACTCGCCGCTAAAAAATCTTATGCGGTGTCATCGAGGGCTTGTTTTGGAACGCCAAAAACGTATGTGGGAGTGGTATCTTTTGAGTCGTTCTGCGGTGCCCATAAACGAGTATATTAAATCGCTCGATTTTGATGTTTTATATCCCGAAAATGACAATTAACTCTAAAATTTTCAGTTCGCGCTATCGGAACAAGCGTAAGCGTCACGGTTTGCGGATGTCGCTGTTATGCGGGATTTATAACTTTGATATTAGTTAGTGGACAGGTCTAATATAAAAATCAGCTTTTTGGCAGTAAATTATTGCAAGGCTGATTTTTTGTTGAGAGGAAAGCAAAGATGTTTGAAATATCTGATTTTAGTAGTGAAATTACTGATTTTATAAAAGACCTTGACAAAATAGGTGAAGAAATAAAAGAAGCAGAATTAAAAGCAATGGAGAAAGCCGCTAAGATTGTTTTAGAAGAGCAAAAGCGGATTTTAAGTTCAGAACATCCAAGACTTTTAAATTATTTAAGTTATAAAATACTTAGAAATGACGCAAGAACAAAAGCTGTTGTCGGATTTAATTTTGATAAATTAAATTATAATGAAAATAATATAGAAGTTTGGACTGCTAATGATGGCAAAAAATGGAGACGTAAATATTTTAAAGGTGACGGCGGTTATCATCAAAAATACTATAGATATATGAGTATTAAACAATATAAAGACTTTGTTTTTACTTTCGTTTTAGAATTTGGTAGACCCGGTATCAGTGCAACTACCCTAAGAGACAGAAGACCTAACGGAGCGAATAGGGATGTATTAGGGCGAAAAATTGGAAAATTTAAGGGAAGAGCACCTATCCGTAGGGCTTGGTTCACAAAAAGAGAAAAAGCCTTAGATATTATTGCAAAAACTATGTTTGATGCAGTTGAAAAAGAATGGGGAAAAGGAGCTTAGTATATGGCTGAAAACCAACGCAATTTATCCGTTAATTTTGCAGCTAAAACTACAGAATTTACAAAAGGAACTTTAGAAATAAAACAAGCCCTTACTGAATTAAACGCAAAAAATGATGAAGTTAAGCTTAAAATAAAAGAAGTCAATTCAGAAATTAAAAATTACGAAAAACAGCAAAAAGAATTACAAGAAGCAATCGCAAGCGGTATTAATTCAAAAGAGCTTCAAAATAATCTTGAAGAAGTAAATAAAAAACTGAAATCGTCAAAAGAACACCTTGCGGAGTTAAAAACCGAACAGCAATTATTAAAACCGCAAATCGCCGGCGCAAATCAAATGCTGAAAGAGCAGTATAAAAATCTTAGTGATGTTGGTGACAGCGCAATAAAAACAGGCGATATTATAAAAGCTCACCTTATTTCAGAAGCGATTATCAGCGGTTTAAAACAGTTAAGCGAGGGTTTTAAATCTATTATATTGGATTCCGCGCAGGCGGCAGACGATATAAATACAATGGCGAATACCTACGGGCTTTCTACCGAAGAAATACAGAAATTTCAGTATGCGACACGACTAATTGATGTTTCAATAGACACGCTCACTAAAACAATGGCGCGCAATATCCGTTCCATGAGCGATTATCAGAGCGGTGTTAAAGAAAAAATTGAAGCCTATGACAGGCTCGGCGTTTCTATTATTACTGTAAACGGGGAGCTTCGTGACAGTCATACTGTTTACAATGAGGTTATTGACGCGCTCGGCAGAATGGCAAACGAAACTGAACGCGACGCTTTAGCTATGCAGTTACTCGGACGTTCGGCGCAGGAGCTAAACCCTTTAATAAAAGGCGGTGCAGAAGCACTTAGAGAACTTGGAGAACAGGCTGATAGGCTCGGGCTTATCTTGACACAAGAACAACTTGACAATCTTCACGAATTTAATGATAAAATAGATACCACAAAAGCAAATTTTAAAGCATTAAGTATGCAGGTTGCGGAGGAATTTGCAAAATCGTTTGATTCTGCGTTTGACGCAGGTGAAGATTTTGTTAATTTTATTATGCAACTGAAAGACGACGGCACGCTTGCCGGAATGGCGCAGGATTTAGCGGCGGCGGTTAAGTTTGTTATCGGTGCTTTGCAAAACGGCATGACAATCATTTTTAAATTTAAAGATGAAATCATAGCAATTACGAAAGCGTTCATTGCTTTCAAAGTTTCTATGTCAATCGGAAGCGCGATAGCAAGTGTTGTCATGGCAATTAAACAGTTAAAAACAGCAAATGACGCCGCGACCGTTTCGCAAATCGCATTAAATACCGCAATGAAAGCAAATCCGTATGCTTTAGTAGCAAGCCTTGCAATTTCTGCGGCTATCGGTATCGGTTCATATATAATTTCTGCGAACAATGCTGTTAAAGTTACAGCAGAAATGGCAGAAGCTTCCCGGCAGAAAGCCGAATCAAGTCGGCAGGAATATGAATCTTTAAAAAACCTTGCCGATGAATATGAAAAAATCGGTAAAAAAACTAATCATACAGGTGAAGAAAAAGACAGGCTAATTCAAATACAAGATATTCTTAATCAAAAATACCTTTCAGAAGCTGATAACCTCGACCTTTTAAACGGGAAATATACCGAAAACATAAATAAAATAAAAGAATATTCTGATGAATTTTTTTCTATCGCTAAATATGAAGCAATTCAGGCATTAAATGACGCGAAAGATTTGTATGAAACATTAGAAAAACAAGGAATATTTAAAGATGAAGGTGTAAATTTAAGAAATGCAGCTTTAAATTTAATGCGTGAAGTAACTAAAGATAAAACATTAGAAGAACAGGCAGAAGCCTTACAAATTTATATAGAATCATTAATTGAATCAGGAAAGGAACGTTCTGTTTTTTTTGAAATAGCGACTAACGAATATATTAAATTAACTGATGTAATAAATAATCTTGAAAATGCAGAAAAAAACTATAATTTAATAATTGATGAAACGACTAAAAAAACGAAAGACAGCACTAATACTTTTGACGACCAATCAAAAAGCATAGACGAAACATCATCTTCCATAAAAACCCACACCGAAATTCTAAAAGACAACCAAAAAGCCGTAAATGACCTATCTTCCGAATCCAAAAAACTCTCATCCGCTTTTGCAGAAATGAACGAAAACGGAAATCTTGCTGTTGATACATATTTATCGCTCATTGATTCCGGCTACGCTTTAGCCTTAGAAATAGACAACGAAACCGGTTTGGTTAAGCTAAACGCTGAAGCATATAAGGAATTGGCGAAAGCAAAGCTCGAAGCGCAAAGAGCGGACTACGCCGCACAAAGGTCAGAGCTTGAAATAGAGTTTGGCAGAATGACCGGCTACCGCCCATCTAATTTAGATGAAAACGACCCTTATTTTACCCGCACTTATGAATTATCAGAACAGCTAAGGACTTTAAACTTACAGGAATCTGCAATAAATCAGCTTATAAACAACCTCGACAACGTTGTTACCGGCGAATACGGGGCTAAAGCGGCAAGCGGCGGCAGAGGTGCATCAAACGCCGAAGCCGAAGAACGGGCACGCCTTGCCGCATATCAAACGGGACTTGAAAAAGCGGCAAAAGAGCGTATCGGGTGGATTAGTGACGAGCAGAAAGCCCTGAAAGCAAAGCATGACGCAGAAATCGCGGCAATCAATGAGGAAGTCAAACGCCGCAAAGAAATGCGCGCCGATGACGAGCATCAAAATAAAATAGACCAAATAAACGCACGGCTTCGATATGAGCAGATGGACGAGTTTTCTCGTTTACAGCTTGAAGCGGAAAAAGCAAGGCTTGAATTACAGCGGGAAGACGTACTTTTTGAGCGCGACATAGAAGCGCAGAAAGACGAGCTCAGCAAAAAGTATCAGATTAACACGGAAACGCTGAGCCAAAGGGTTGACGAAATCAATAACGCGCTTGCAAGCTTTAAAAACGCAATTACAACCATGAATACGCCTGCTGTGCAGAACGCAATCCAGCAGAACGCCTATAACAACTACAGCAATAACCCGCAGATTTATATAACCGCAAACCAAATGACAGAATCGCAGATTATGAACATGATAAAGCAGGAAATGAGCAGGTTATATCAATGAACATTTTAAAAATTATAAGCCAAAAAGGCGAGCTTGTACTTTCTGATGTAAACGTGTCGTCAATCAAACCGGCAGAAGCTGATGAAAGCGAATGGATGCCTTTTGCGCTGTCGGGATTTGACCCCAACAGTCAAGCGACAACGCAGGACGCAGTTTCGGTGATTGACATGGACGGTCAGCATACAATCAGCTCACGTCTGAATCAGAAGCCGCTTGTTTTCACGGTCAGCTTCTCCGGCGAATACATGGAGAACGGCGTAATTATCGGCGGCGGCGTTGCTAAAATGCACGAATACAGGCGTGCGATTATTAAATATATCCCGCTGAACGAAATTATTGAATGTGAATACAACAACGGTAATGATGTTTATTATATCAACGCCCGCCTTACGGAAATTCCTGTTTTTAATACAGTCGGTTCGCTGTCATCGGCAACATTTACGCTGATTGCGGATTATCCTTTCTGGCATCAGACGTTTACCATAGAAAATATGCAGCTGAGCGGCATAGCTTCAATCAATTATTTCGATATTGAAACAAAAGGCGACCTCATAAGTCCGGTAAATCTTCAAATTACCGGTATAACAGAGCCGGAAGCGGGTTGGGAAGGAACGTTCATCGCAATTACATCAACCATCGGAAGATATGCAGAGGATATTGAAAGCACCGGATTGCAGATTACAAGAAGAATCAAAGCAGGTGAAAAGTTAATTATCAATTCCGGCTTTAATAATCAGTATTTCGTTAATAGAGTTGATGTTAGCGGTAAAGTTTCTCTTGCTATGAATTACGTCAAACATTCAAGAAATACGCTTCTTCATAATTACCCCGGTGTAACCAGATGGGCGTTTCTGACGCTCGGCGGCGGAGTGTATTCAGCAAATATAACATGTGAAAATCTATACTCGGGGGTTTAACGATGATTATTACCGCTTACCGACCTTTGTCAGAAGAATATAAGACTTTCAATGACGCAAAGCTAACGGATATTTTTCAGTTTATAAATTATGATTACCGTAAGCTTTGGGACGGCGTCGGAAACTTTACGCTTGAAATCCCGAAGAATGTAGCGGGTGCTGATTTAATCACAGAAGATACTATTTTGCACGTTGATAATGATGACGCGCTTGTTGTACGGAATATCACCGAAACCGAAAGAACCTATCATTATGAGGGTTATGATTTAAAAGAATTATTAACCCGCAGGACAACGCTTTTTCCGACCGAGGAATTTGAAGCCGGTACATACGGCTTTGACCCGGCAGAGGGAAGTACCGAATACTGCATAAAGCATTATATCAAACGCAACATCACTGAATCAGAGGATTCAGAGCGAGGAATATTCGGGTTTTATATCGCAACCAATCAGGACAGAGGTTTACAGGAAGACAGCTATTTATCAAGGCTTGAACAGCTTGATGAGGTTGTCGGAAACCTCTGCAAAAACGCCGGAATAGGATGGGATATAAAGCTTGACTTATCAAGAAACCGCTATGTTTTTGATGTTTACGAGCCAATTGACAAAACCGAAAATCAAACTGAAAACCAAAAAGTAATTTTCGCACCTTTTCTATTAAACATGGAAGGTGTAACCTATAACCACGGAAACGCTAACGAAAAAAACGCTATTTACGCGGTAAACGGCGGACAGGATGAAATTTTTGTACAGCTGGTGAATCGTGAGCGTGAAAATCCTGCGGCAGGTTTTGAACGGCGCGAAGTTACGGTAAACATCAACAGCGATTATGACCAAATCGACGCTTTCGCGCTCAAAGCCGCAGAAGACATGACCGAAACCGACAGCTTTGAGGTTTTTGCCGGAAACATCAGCGATTACGGCGTTTTATATGAAATCGGCGATAAGGTTAGCTTCAGATATAAAAACCTTGAGCTTGACGCGGTGATTACAGAAGCACATAAAACTTTTAACGGAGAAAGCAAACGCATAAAAATCACAACCGGCGATAAAAAACCGGCTGTTATAAACGCCGAAAGCAGTAGGTTAAGCACCGCTAAAAGCGATTTAAAAGATAATATTCTAAATCGTAAAAAATCCGGTGGCGGTGAAATTAAAAGCAAAAGTGATATTTTCGCTTTTGAAAAAATGCCGACAACAGAGCAATTTAATGATATACCATACAACTCATATGTAATTATTTATGACCCTGAAAGATACGACACACATAAAGGCTTGAAGCCTGTTCATTCCTCGTATTATAAAATACAAGAATCTGAACCGACTGTAACAAGCGTAGTAATAGAGCCTGAAAATCAAACTATCAGGCGCGAATCATGGGGTTATTTCAGCGCGACAGTAGAAGGAGAAAACGACCCAAGCCAAGAAGTAAATTGGGAATTGAACAGCGAAAACGGTTCAACGGTAAATCAATCCGGTTCTGTATATATTTCAAATACCGAGCCGGTAAACCAAATGCTTACAGTGAAAGCTTCATCGGTAGTAAATCCAGAAATATACGATACCGCAACGATTATGGTTCGGGCTCAATTAGTGCTCGGAAATCTTCCGGCTAACGACTGGTCAGCTGTATGTTACGGCGATTATAATAAAGCCGATTGGTTTGTTACTGTGGCAAACAACAGTTCAAACGCCATAAGAGCTTCAAACAATGGTAAAACATGGGGGATTGATTCCGCGCAAGGCAACTATTTTAAAGCGGTATGCTGGGGAGAAAACGACAATATGTTTGTTGCGGTCGGAGTAAATCTGCCGTACATATCAATAAGTTACTCGCGTGACGGAACGGAATTTTCAACCGAAGATACAACAATGTTTATGGCGCAAAGCATTGCAAATTGGACTGTTTCAAATGTTTGTAACGGAAAAGGAATCTATGTTGCTTCTGTAATTCCTGACTGGGATACAATGCCTTCTGTGTTTAATTATTTACAAAATTTTAATTTTGCAAGCGAATTAGTTTCAAATAATGGAAAACAGTGGGAATGGGGGAATCGACGGCACTATAACCAAAGAGAAAACTTGAATTTACCAATCGGTGTTGGTTGCCCTGCTATGTGCTTTGATAAAGAAAATAATAGATTTATCGGGCTTGCCATGAAGCTAACTCAACACGCTCCTGATTCGCCTGATTTTCCTATAGGTACATTCCGCCCCTATACATCTAATAACGGTCGTGATTGGGAAATAGGTGACAGTTTCAGCGGTTCACCCTCATCTATGGCTATCGGCGACGGATTAATTGTTGCAATCGGAAGCAATTCAATTCATGTTTCGCGTGACGCCGGCAATACATGGTCATCATTTTCAACCCCTTCCGGAGATACATTAAGCGGCAGATGGTTTGTTGCATTTCAAAACAACAGATTTGTAGCTGTGAAAGGCAGTGGGACGTTAAATCCGTTACCTGCGGGCGTGGGCATAAGAGCTATGTATGCCCTGAGTTCTCAAGCGCATTTACAATCCGGGTGGAATGTGGCAAACATAGGGAATAATGGAGATACATGGTCTGGAATCTGCGGCGGTAACGGTAGAATTGTAGCTGTTGCGAAAGCTATTGGTTCAGGAACAGCCGCGGCAAACAGGTCTATGTACACAACGAATGGAATTACTTGGTATTAAAAGGAGAAAAACAAATGGTCACACAAAGCAACCAAAACGAGCGCGCACTCAATTATTCAGGCGTAATCGAAAATTTCACAGGCTTATCCACCGACCCGAAACCGGTTTTAAAACCCGAAAACAACGGTTCATCATTCTTCGAGTTAGACACAAAACGCGTATTCTTTTGGGACGGCGATTCATTAAACTGGAAATAGAAAGGAAAAAATAATGGCTATTGACGCTAAAACGCTTGCGGCAGCAAACGCATACACCGATTCTGTAGCTTTAGGGCAAGGAGCTGTACCAATCCCCGGCCCGCAAGGTGAGCCGGGTATTCCGGGGTTAAACGGAGCTGACGGAATACCCGGGCAGGACGGTGCGCCCGGACAGGACGGCATAAACGGAGCTGACGGACAGGACGGCGCAGACGGCGTTGGCGTTCCTGCCGGCGGTACAGCAGGGCAAATGCTTGCTAAAGCAAGCAATGATGACTTTGACACCGTTTGGAAAGACCCGCCTAAAGGTGGCGGCACGCCGGGCACAAACGGTACAAACGGCACTAACGGCTGGTCGCCTCTTCACGAAACCGTAGAAACAAACGTTGACGGAAAAGACCTCATTTTAATACGCCGAAGTGATTGGATAGGCGGTTCAGGAACTAAACCCGTCCTAAATGACCGCTATCTAAGTTCTACAGGGTATACGAACGACCCATTATCAGCGACTAATTTTTTATTCAAGGGTTGGACATCGGAAATCGCCTATGTTTCCGACAATGAACGCCGCGTAGCAAAAATAGTAGACTGGACTGGCGGGTCCGGAACGAAACCTGCAATCAATGTCTATATTAGTGAAGACGGCTTCACAACCGACATCACCGAAGCCACAGACATGAGGGGTACGCAGGGTACTTTATGGCACACAGGAATAATTGTACCCGCTTCATCGCTCGGAATCACCGGCGACTTATATCTGAACACGCTCACATGGGACGTTTATAAGAAAACAGCAGAAAGTACATGGGAAAATAAAGGCAGAATCTCCGTCCCTCAATTTCCGTATGTCAGAGGTAAATTTTTAGACAGGAGTTTTGCCAATAATGTTGCGAGTGAATTAACTCCCGATGTTAGCAGTTTAATCGGTGACATATCACTCATAGCAGGAAATGAATTTGTTGCAACATCAAACGGGCGATGGGCATTACGCGTTTTCGGCGGTATATTTTTTACAAATGTGACAAACTCGAGCAGCTATATTAGCAGAACGAGTGATAATTCATTTTTAACAAGAAATAATATATCAATGGGAAACATGATTCCGGATACATCAATTGAATTATTTATGACCGCAGGAGAATCATTAATTACTCATTTAGTTTCGATGCCTGCGCAAACAACTATGCATAATACAAATTCAATACGATATTTTGAATTTTTCCGCACAGCATAAAGGAGAAAAACTATGAATCATTACAAAAAACAAATAACCTACTTTGACCCGCACGCTGCGGATTCGGCTCATCCCAACGGGAATACAATATCCTTTTTCGTTCACAGTCAAGAGGAATTAGACGAGAATTTAGCGATTTTGAACAATCCAAAACGCGGTATAACTGATATTTCGGTTACTGACGCGCCGCCGAGTGTTGAGGAATACAAAGCAAGGCTTGACGAAATTGACAGGAAGTCAACAAGAGCAATCCGCGCCATTCAAAGCGGGAAAGGAACTGCCGCCGATGAACAGTATTTGTTTCAGCTTGAATTAGAAGCTGAAGAAATAAGGGCAAAAATGCAGGAATTGCAATAAAAAAAATAGGAGGAAAATATCATGGCAAGAATATGGATTGACGCAGGACACGGAAACACTGACCCCGGCGCGGTAGGCATAAGCGGCAGAAAAGAAGCCGATGACAATTTAAAACTTGCGCTTGCGCTTAACACTAAACTGCAAGCGGCAGGGCACACCACGCGAATGACCCGCACAACTAACACATTTGCACCAATCGACCGCTCGGCAGAAGCAAATAAGTGGGGCACGGATTTGTACATAACCTGTCACCGTAACGCTTTTTCTGACCCTGCAGCCAACGGTTTTGAGATTTACACAAAAACAGCTTTTTCCAAAACAGATGACGCGGCAGTACAAGAGATTTGGAAAGAAATCACTGCGCTTAAAATCTTCAAAGACCGCGGGGTAAAACGGTATAACTTCGGTTCGTTAGTCGGCTCAAAAAACGCTTCGGTGCTTGTCGAATACGGGTTTGTTACAAACGCGAACGACAACGCAATCTTTGATAAAAATATAAACGCGCTCGCTGACGCCACAGTTAAGGGAATCAACAAGGTTTTCCCCGCAAATGTGCCCGCGCCGGTTCAAACACAGCCGGTTACGCCCGCGAATCCGAATGTAACAACGCTGTACAGGGTGCAGGTCGGCTCGTTCGGTGTTAAAGCAAACGCAGACAATTACCTTGCTCAGGTTAAGAAAATCTATCCGGACGCTTTTATTCAGGAAGTTAAGGTGTAGGAAAGGATTGTTCAACATGAAAATAGACATCGGAAAAACCGGCGATATAATCATATTCACACTCGGAGGAATCGCCGGTTTCCTCTGGGGTGAAATGGACTCTTTGTTTCACGCACTCATCGCTGTTGTTATTCTTGATTACATATCAGGCGTAATCAGCGCGTTTTATCGGAAAAAATTATCAAGCGATATAGGATTTCGCGGTATTTGTAAAAAAATACTGCTGTTCTTGATTGTTTCGGTTGCACACATTGTAGACACTGTTGTCTTGGACGGCTCGAGCATACTCAGAACCGCGACAATTTTCCTGTTTATCGCAAACGAAGGAATCAGCTTGCTTGAAAATGCATCAGAACTCGGCGTACCTGTCCCGAATAAGCTATTGAACGCTTTACAGCAGTTGAAGCTGAAATCAGAAAATACAAACGATGAAAACGAACAGGAAAAGCCTGATAAAGAGGATTGAATATGATTGTTTTTGCCACAATTGCGGCAATGCTCGCGGTGATGTTGCTTGATGCTTCGGTATTTTCCCGAAGACATCGGCACTGCTCGGCAAGATGATGAAGACATAGCGGCAGCAGAAAAATTCAACGCACTGCAAGGATTTGAAAAGCTCAAAGTTTGGTCAAAATTAGCGGTATACTTGGCTGGAACGTACTCTGGCATATTAACCGCCTGTTACTTCGGAAATGTTTTCGCCGAAGGTTTAATAATTTTGACCTCAATCCTTGTTTTCAAGCGCGTATTCAAGCACTATTGGCACTCCGCAAGCGTTTTAGTTTGCACAATAACAAGTCTGCTGACGGTTTACGCCGGCGCGAAAATAACAGTGCCTTTCAGGTATTCGCAGTTTCTGCCGGTGATTATCGGCTTATTAATCATGTACTGCATGTACAGAATCGCGGTTATCACCGATAAAAAGCCGAAAAAAGAAAAACTAAAGCGTTTGGATTATTCAAAAATTTCAAAAGAAGAACGTGCGATTTACAAAGCTGAATGTAATTTCACACCGGACGAGCTGATGTTTTTCAAGTACCGTACCGAAAGAAAGCTCAGCCATGTTACCGCGTGTTTTACAATGAACATTTCAGAACGCACCGGAACGCGGCTGTCGGTGAGTATAACCAATAAAATAAATGAGTTTAATAAACAGCGGGGATTATAAAATTCCCGCTGTTTTTTATATTGGCGTTAATATGGCGCGGCACGTCCACAAGTTGGCGTGCCGCGTCTTTGATTTTGTACTATTATTTATAATACGGACAATAAA
>WRJM01000022.1:12281-21522 GCA_009782265.1 Oscillospiraceae bacterium
CTCTGGCATATTAACCGCCTGTTACTTCGGAAATGTTTTCGCCGAAGGTTTAATAATTTTGACCTCAATCCTTGTTTTCAAGCGCGTATTCAAGCACTATTGGCACTCCGCAAGCGTTTTAGTCTGCACGCTGACAAGTCTGCTGACGGTTTACGCCGGCGCGAAAATATCAGTGCCTTTTCGGTATTCGCAGTTTCTGCCGGTGATTATCGGATTGCTAATCATGTACTGCATGTACAGAATCGCGGTTATCACCGATAAAAAGCCGAAAAAAGAAAAACCAAAGCGTTTGGATTATTCAAAAATATCAAAAGAAGAACGTGCGCTTTACAAAGCTGAATGTAATTTCACAGCGGACGAGCTGATGTTTTTCAAATACCGCTCCGAAAGAAAGCTCAGCCATGTAACCGCGTGTTTTACAATGAACATATCGGAGCGCACCGGAACGCGGCTGTCGGTGAGTATAACCAATAAAATAAATGAGTTTAAAAATTGACAATCTTTATAATAAATGTTATAATACATATAACGAAAATAAAAAAGGATAATAAAGAATGTCAAATATTACGGCGGGTGAAATCGGTATTATTAAACGAGAAATTATTAATGCTTTAAATTTGCCTGTTACTCCCGAAACACCGATTTACATAGGCAAAACGAATATAAATCATATGAGGATTAAACACCCTGATACTTTTATAAAATATAACGAGTATATTCCGATGATATTGGATAATCCCGATTATATCGGCATTAACCCCAAAGACGGTTCAATTGAATACGTTAAAGAATTTTTATCCGGCAATGAATATGTAAAGGTTGCCGTTAGAGTTTCAACAAAAAATAAATATTTTGCCCGTTCGTTATATGTTTTAAATAAAACCCGCGTTGAAAATTTTATTAATAAAGGAACTTTAAAACAGTTGACAAAATCAAAAGAATAGTATATAATAAAATAGGAAACAATAATAATAAGAATTAGAGGACGGAACGGGCAGCCGTCACCCTTTGTTTGGAGATGCGGGAGTGTCACCCCGCCTAATTCTTAATATTTACCCTTTCGGGGGTCAGTATGGAGTAGGCTTTTACAGCTTACTCTATGCTTTTTTATGCAGAAAAACATTTATCAGAAAAAATTTTCTGAAACGGCGTTAATATGGCGCGGCAAGGTACGGCGAACTCAAAAGTTTTGACGAGCTTGAAACCGTTAAGCGCGAAGCCGGCGACAGAGAAATTATGACCTACGTTACGTCAAATTATATCCCCGCCGAGAAATACCTCAGCCACGAAAAAATCAATTACAATATTCCTTGCCCGGGCATAAAAGAAAATTGCGGCAAGGACAAGGGCAAAAGCGGCGCGTTGGCTGAGCTCATCGAATCCGGTTTACTCACCGGCACTTTAACAGTCGGCACGGCAACAACAACAACTCCCGCGGCGTAAATAAACAGCTTGGTATTAGCCTCTTTACGGGGCTGATACAAATTGCACCCGTAAAAGGGGCAAATACACTACCCCCCCCTCTTTTTTCGGGGCGCATATAAAATAACAGATTGGAACGGTTATAAACATGAAAGCATCAGGAGAACAGGTCATAAAAGGCGTAATTGCGTACGTTGAAAATGATGTACTGCCGAAAATAAACGGCTGGCAGAAAATCAGTTTTGGGATTGCGATTTCTTTTATTCAAAGAAAATCAACGGAAATGCTTGCGGATTTGAAAACCAACAAGCTGGTTCAAACGCTGGGTTTAATCAGCGAAGACGGGTTAATCGACATTGATACGCTACTTTCGAGCGTGATTGATTCGATGAACAGGTATTCCGGAGGTAGATTAGAGGTTGACGGCGGTGCTATGTTCGGGAAGTTTTCGTTTTCTGAGCAGGATTTGCATAAGATTTATAGTTTTATAAAGGGGTAACAGGGAGAGGATTTTTTGACACCCATTCTGACACCCCTAATTATTGAAAATAATCTAAAATATCAGCAAAAATTAAAGAGAAGAAAAAATAGAAACCCGCTTAAATATCAATATTTAAGCGGGTTTTATATTATGACCCACCCGCGATTCGAACGCGGGACACCCTGCTTAAAAGGCAGGTGCTCTGCCGACTGAGCTAGTGGGTCTGATTTGTGAGCATGATTTCTATTACTTATTTTGCCACAACAAAAATATTATATCAGAAAATGAAGAACTTGTCAACTATTTTTAATAAAAAATGTGAAAAACATGCAGAATTGCAATTATAAAGTATAGTTTAGTGCAGAAATAATATTGACATTTAACTAAATAAATGTTATTATATATAGTGGGAAAATATTTTTAATATTGTTTTTATTATAAGAGGTTTCATAAAAATGTTCAAGAAGAATTCAATGTTTATTAAAATTTTATTGCCTGTTACCGTAATCATGCTGATTCAGGCATTGTTGATTTCGTTTGTCCTTTTTATTAACGGAACGGTGGAAACGCTTGAAAGCGGTGCTGAACGGATATTGGTAAAAAACGCGGAAAACCGCGGAAACGCTCTTGAAACTTACATGCTACATAGCCGTTCAAGCCTTGATAATCTTGAAATCGGAATACAATTTGAAATTGAAAAATATCTTACCGAAAATAAATTGCAGATTAATAATTTAACAGGCAACAGCGAACATGAAACAAATCTGCTGTACGAAATTTCGGATTCTCTGCTGCACGCGCTCAGAATCGGGCAGACGACAGGGGTTTTCATGTTTTTTTCGGAACCGCATAACAACCATTCTTCCGGAGAACAAAAAAGTTATAACGGGATTTACTTCCGGGACTCAAACCCAATGAGCACGCCGATGGATTACTCGGATATTGCTTTAATAAAAGGTTCGGAAATCATTTTTAAAAAGCACACGCTTTTGCAAGACCCGCTTTGGGAAGCTTCATTTATTCTTTCAACGGATGAAATTAAATATACGGACAGCTTTGCAAAACCTTTAAATGCCGCAAAAGAAAATCCTGAACTTTCCGCCGTAAATCTTTCCTACTGGGCAAAACCGTATATTTTATATGAAAAGGAATGTGTCACCTATACCCGTCCGGTTATATATGACGGGCAGATTATCGGTATCATCGGAACAGAAATTCAAATTGACTGGCTGAAAAGGTCGTTTCCTTCCGCCGACTTCGACAATACGGGCAAAAGCGGGTACATATTGGTTTCTTACAGCGACAGCGTCATTCCGTTTGACGTTGCGCCGAACGCCGCAACCGGAAGCTTCATCAGAACCCATTTCGGCGAACAAGATTCTCTGACATTTAATAAAGGCGAAAGTCCGGCGTTGTATCTGCTTAAAGGCAAAAACGGCGAAAAAGCGCAGAGTGCTTTCCATCCGCTCAGGCTATACGGAGAAAATTCAGCTTTTTACAAAGACAAATGGGCTCTTACGGCAGTTCAGCATGAAGATTTATTCTTTTCGGCGACGCGAAGCGTTTTAACAGGTATTTTAATCAGTACCCTCTGCGCGTTTATCGGCGGAATTATTCTGCTTGCATTTACGGTGCGATTTGCGCTTCGTCCGATAACGGCTTTAACAAAGCAAGTGAATGAAAGCAACCCTAACGCGCCGATTGAGTTAAGTAAAAATAATACACATGAAATAGCTTTGCTTTGCGATTCATTGAACGAAGCCCGCAACAGAAGCGCGATTATGGAAAATCTGATGCAGGAAGAAAGAGAGCGATATTTAATTGTGCTCGAAAATGCCGCAGACACCTTTACCGAATATGACACGGAAAGCGATTGCTTTATAATTTTCTTCTTTGAAGGCGAAAAAAATAAATCCGCACTCACCTCAATGGTGATTGATAGTTTCACCGAAAGAGTAAAAAACGGCGATATTTGCCACTCGGAAGATATTGAAAATCATATTGCTTATTTGGAAGGCAGGTTGGGCGAGTTTGAATTCCGGATTGTTTCCGATGTGTCCGACAGCATGGGCTGGCATGAAAAAGACGACAGTTACTGCTGGGTTTCTCAAAAAGCGTCCTATATTTATAACGATGAAGGCAATATAAAAAGAATCATCGGAACGGCAAAGCATATCACTAAGCAGAAGCTGAATGAAAAAGAAAAAATCGAAGCATCCCGCCGCGATAAAACAACCGGTTTGTATAACAGGGTTTACGGATTAAACCATATCAGAAAAACCGCTTTAAACGTCAAAAATAACCGGTACGCGCTCTGTGTAATCTGCCTTGACGGCTTCAAAGCGATTGAAAACTATTACGGCAGGATTTTCGGCGCAATTATCCTCAGGGAGTTTTGCCGCAATCTTTCCGCTGTAAAAAGTGACGGCGATATTTTGATACGCGCCGAAAACGATATTCTTATTTTATATATTAATAATGCAAATCAAGAATCCGTCGTCAAGAAAACCGCTCAGGTGATAGACGCGGCAAGAAAGGTTTATCACGGGGAAAACGCGGATTTAAGCTTTAATGCGCGTATAGGCGTTTCGGTTTCGGAGGACGGGGAAGAGGATTGTGCTTACGCAAATCTGCTTAAAGGCGCGTATGATACCATGTTTTACGCGATTAAAAATAATAAGAGCCAACCGGTTTATTTCAGCGAACACCCCATGGTACCGCCGGAATTTTCAACCCATATAATCCAGCCTGTAAGCGTTGAAATTGATATATCGCGGGAAACAATCCTGACGGTCACGTCTGAAGCGTTTGAGCGTTCAACCGATATACCGAGCGTTGTAAACGCTTTGCTCGGGTTAATCGGTGAGCTTTATCAATTGAATTTGATTATAATATGTTCTTTTGATTTAGTTTTAAAACTGAGCAGGATTCCGTATCAATGGAATGTAATTCCGGACGCTCCGCTTATTGCGAATACTGAAGATTTATCCGGCGATGAATTCGACGGATTAAGGCAATTGCTGAATCAAGACGGCATACTTGAATACAACACTAAAATCACGGCTGGATATAAAAAAGGCATAACCAAACTGCTTTGTGTTTCCTATGAAGAAAATTTTTCCGCGCTTGGCTGTGCGGTTTATGAAAACGCCGTACATTCCGGAATGATTATATTCAAAAATGAAAATGCTGAAAGAAATTTCACGGAATCCGAAAAATATATGTTAAACGAAATCACAAAAATGATTTCCGCACACATCAGTATACAAAAATCAAACACCGCCAGCAAGGCAAAAGGTGATTTTTTATCGCAGATGTCCCATGAAATCAGAACGCCCATGAATGCCATTATCGGCATGACGGATTTAGCAAAGCAATCCTCTGCGAAAGGCGATAATGAAAAGGTTGCCGACTGTGTTGAAAAAATCGGCTTTTCTTCAAAACACTTGCTTTCGCTGATAAACGATATTCTTGATATTTCTAAAATTGAAAGCGGTATGCTTAAACTGATGGTTGAGCCTTTTTCGCTTTCCTTCCTTGCTGAAACCGTCGCCGTTATGCTTCGCCCGCAAATTGAAGCCAAAGGCGTAAAACTGCTTTTAAATATCAAAAATAAACATAACGATGTAATCGGCGATGAATACAGGCTTCGTCAGGTGCTGATGAATTTCATCAGCAACGCGGCGAAATTTACGCCAAAGGGCGGCGAAATTCATTTGACCATAGAAGAACAAGAACCCGAAAAGAATTTCACCGGAAGCAAGGGTTGGTTTAAATTCTCGGTCAGAGATACCGGAATGGGCATCAGCGATGAAGACAAGCCCAAGATTTTCAAAGCGTTCGAACAGGCAAGCCACAATACCGGCGCGCACGGCGGCACAGGGCTCGGGCTTGCCATCAGCGTGAACATCATCAGTTCTATGGGCGGAAAAATCGAGCTTGAAAGCGAAGTGGGTAAAGGGTCTGACTTCTTCTTTACCATTGAGCTTGAAATCGGGGAAGAAAGCAAGGATAAAGCCGTACAGGGTCAGAAATTTGATTATAAAAACCGTTTTAAAGGAAAAAGGGTATTGCTTGCCGAAGACAACGAAATCAACACTGAAATCGCTGTTTGTATACTTGAAACTGCGGGATTGGAAATTGAAACCGCCGCGGACGGCAAAGAAGCTATAAATAAATTTTTTGCTTCCGAAGAAAATCATTTCGACGTAATTTTAATGGATATACAAATGCCGGAAATGAACGGGATTGAAGCAACCCGCGCCATCAGAAAAAGCGAAAACAGGGCGGATGCGCACAAAATCCCCATTATCGCTATGACCGCGAACGCTTTTGACGAGGACGGCGAAAAATCAATTGAAGCGGGCATGAACGCGCATGTATCAAAGCCGATTGACAATGACAGATTGTTTTCACTGCTGAGAGATATTATCGGCGTGACGGAATAAATTTCAAACATGACATGCTGTTGTCTTATTACTTGTGCTATCATTATATTACTTTAAAAGTAAATAACAGGAATTCTCTATGTATTTCCCTCACCTACGGCGGGGAAATACGAAAGCAGTTTTCCTATTGTTTAATATAAGAGTATTACTTAAAATGAAAGCAGGTAAAAACATATGCAGAAAAAAGTTTTAACGGTAATCGATATTCAAAATGATATTACGAAGAATTACAAAGAAATCATCAAACATATTAATAAATCAATAGACTGGGCGGTTAAAAACGATATTCATGTTGTTTACATCAAACATGAAAACCTATCAGCCGGTACAAGGACTTTTAAGCTGAATACACGCGGGTTTGAACTCGTTCCGGATTTAAAAATCGTATCAGAAAATATTTTTGTTAAATCCAAAGGAAATGCGTTAAGCAGTGAGGGGTTTGCGGATTTTATCAATAAAAACGAAATCTGTGATTTCTACCTTACGGGAGCGGACGCTGTTGCTTGTGTAAAATCAACCTGTTATAATTTATTAAAAGCAAATTATAACGTCACGGTTATATCGGATTGCATTACCAGCTATGATAAAAGGAAAATTGACGAAATGCTGCGTTATTATGAAAGTAAAGGCAGTAAAATAATCAGTTTGGATGAATTATTAAGCCGTTAAAATTTACTTAATTAAAAATATCGAATTTATCTATTATCCACATAAATTTAAATTATTATTTTGGTTTTCTTCGATATGTATTTCATTAATAATAAAACGATAATACCAGTATTTTTCATTATTGTTAAGCTCATATTCAAAAACAGGTATTATATGTTGTTCAGCATCCTTTTCTATATTATTGCGTATTAATAAATCAACCCAATTATAATCGTCATTAAACCCTTGGAATGTAAATTTTCTGACGTTCCCGTACCGAAACCCGTTTGACCATTTTATTTTTCTTCCATAAACATGCTGAACAACGGAATTGAGCAAGTTTTACGGATTATTCAGCAGAACAGCGCGGCAGCGGAGGAAAGCGCGGCTTTCTCACAGGAAATGAACGCGCAGGCGGTAATGTTGGAAGGGTTAGTTTCGCAGTTTAAGCTTAAATAAAATTCAAAAAAATTAAAATAAACTCCCGAAAGGGAGTTTATTTTAATCAGCCATTAGCAATAGCCCAAAGCTTCCATTCTCCTTTGTCATTCATATATATGTCCATATCAATTCCGGGATAACCGTCCATGCTTCTATCGTCAGGATAATCTATAGAAGCTATTGAAGCAATATATCCTAACGCAATACCTTTTTCAGTCATATATGCGTAATAAAATGACAAGTGTGTTAATCTATCGCTACCATCAGAACAGTCTAAAAAATAATCTAAATATTTTTCATATTGTTCTTTATCTCCAAAAAGCTCTTCTAACTTTTCTATATCATTAGATATAAACGCCATAGCGGCACTTAAAGAGAATTCAAGTAAAAATAAGCCGGGGGTTTCTAAAAACGAATTCTTGTCTATGTGAAAGGTTTCATGAGAATCATATCTATGGTATTCTCCAGAAAAAATCATTCCTTTATATTCATAAGTGCCTTTTATAAATTGGATTGATTCTTCTTCTTGCTTTTCCTCCTGCCCGTTCTCGGGCGGGGTTTTTTTTGTTATATTTTGACTTTCAACAAGCTCTTGCGCTTCCCTGCTTTCCGGCTCTTCTGGCGGCGCACACCCGCATACAAATAAAGCAATTGCGAGGAATAAAGCAAATATACGTTTCATGGGCGTTTTGTCCCTTTCATGTCTGCCTTTTATATTTTAATTGTTTTCTTTGGATTTATCCCGCACCCACCGCTGTACGATTGAATCTAAGCCCATTACCGTAAAAGGTTTTGACAGGAACGCATTGAAGCCGTTTTCTAAAAACATCTGCTCGTTTCCGGCGACAGCATTGGCGGTCAGCGCGATAATCGGGATATTCCGCGCATATTCCGAGTCTAATGTACGGATTAATGCCGTTGCCTCCATTCCGTCCATTCCGGGCATCATATGGTCCATAAAAACAGCGTCATAAACAGGTTTTCTCGCACGGATAAGCTTTACGGATTCTCTGCCGTTATCCACACAGTCAACCTGCATATTATACTTTCTCAGCATCCCCGCCGCAACGTCTAAATTGGAAGAAAAATCATCCACAACCAACACTCTTGCATAACTTAAATCCGGACGTTTGAATTTTTCCCGCAAGGGTTTTTCTTTATCCGTATAACGCGAACTGCGTAATTTCTTAATCATTTCTTTACTGAAAGTTTCGTCGGAAACAAACCCCTGTTCAATATTCACATAAAAAGTAGTTCCTTTGCCGTATTCGCTTTCAACCGATATGTCGCCGCCCATGAGGTCAATCAGCTTTTTTGTAATACTCAGCCCTAAACCTGTTCCTTCAATTTTGCGGTTGGCGCGGGTATCTACTTGATTGTAATCAGTGAAAAGCTTTTCTATATCTTCCTTGCGTATGCCGATTCCCGTGTCTTTAACCATGAAGCTTGCATACACAATTTCACCCTCATACCTGTAACGCAGGCGGAAGGTAACTGTTCCTTTATGCGTGTATTTAAACGCATTGCTGAGCAGATTATTTAATATTTGTTTAATACGCAAATCATCGCCGTAAAGATAGCAGGGCATGGTTTCATCAATATCCATTTCAAACGTAACCGGTTTATCCTGAAGACGTATATTGCTGAGCGTGATTATATCAACCAAATTTCCCCATAACTCATATTTAACAGGCGTCAGCTCTAATTTGCCCGCTTCAATTTTGGATATATCTAAAACATCGGTAATCAGCCCCATCAACGTATTGCCGGCGGTATTGATTTTATCAAGCTCTTCTCTCGT
>WRJM01000023.1 GCA_009782265.1 Oscillospiraceae bacterium
TATTGCTCCCCCAATTAAACCTTGCCATTTTCACTTGTTTTATTACCGCCATACTGCGTTAATTTTTCCTTAAATATCAACGGATATTCGCGTCAAAATTGCCTTGTCTGACGATAATAATCCTGCGTGACAATTTTGGCAAGGTTTAATTGGGGGAGCAATATTACTTAGTGCAGTAGTAATAGTATACCATTTTATTCTGTTTTTGGCAATATAACAAAAAAAATAGATGAAAAATTTACATTTTTCATAAAATAGACTTGATTTTTTCGTTATTTTCTTGTAAAATATATATATTATGTTTAAATAAACTCCAATCCAACCGGCGCCATGTATGAATTAATTTCGCCTGAGAGCAAAATTAATTCATACGGGAGAGCAATAAACGATTGTGAGCTTTGTGCTTAGAGAAGCACAGTGCTTAAAAAGCACGGAAAAGGAGACAGATTATGTCAAACAGATTATTTCAAGGGGTCATTCATCAGATGAAGGACGCGGTCGGCAGGGTTATCGGCGTGATTGACGAGAACGCAACCGTAGTTGCCTGCAGTGAAACCCCGAAGCTCGGCACGAGTACAGACTTTTTCTCCATCGAAATCGGCGAATCCCATGATATTTTCATCAGGGACGGTTACACGTACAAGCCCTTCGGGATTCATTCAAAGCCCGATTACGCTGTGTTTGTCGAGGGCGTTGATGAATCGGCGAGCAAATACGCATCCATTTTATCCGTTACGCTTTCAAGCATTAAGCAATATTACGACGAAAAATATGACCGCAACAACTTTATCAAGAATATTATCCTTGACAATGTTCTGCCGGGCGACATCAGTATAAAATCCCGCGAACTGCACTTCAATGCAGATATTAACCGTGTGGTTTTCCTCATCAGCATTATTTCGTCCAACGATGTTTCGGCATATGATGTCATTCAGAACCTTTTCCCCGATAAAAACAAGGATTTTGTGTTTAATATCACTGAAACCGACATCGTGCTTGTCAAGGAAATTAAGCAGAATATAGACGTGAAAGACCTTGAAAAGCTTGCGCGTTCCATTTCCGACACGCTTTCGAGCGAATTTTTCACCCGCGTGAACGTGGGTATCGGCACGCCGATAATGGGCGTGAAGGATTTAGCAAGAAGCTTCAAGGAAGCGCAAATCGCCCTTGAAGTCGGTAAGGTTTTCGATACAGACAAAACCATTGTCAGCTACGATAATCTCGGCATTGCACGTTTGATTTATCATCTGCCGATTACACTCTGCGATACATTCTTAAAAGAAGTATTCAAGAAAGGCTCGATTGAATCCCTTGACCATGAAACGTTATTTACGATTCAACGGTTTTTTGAGAATAATCTGAATGTTTCCGAAACATCGAGAAAACTTTTTGTACATAGGAATACATTGGTGTACCGCCTTGATAAAATCCGTAAATTGACAGGTTTAGACCTGCGGGAATTTGACCACGCGATTATATTTAAAATCGCGCTTATGGTTAAAAAATATCTCTCCGCAGACCCCGTGAAGTTTTAGAAAGCTAACGTAGGGGACGGCGTCCGCGGCGTCCCGAAATATTAATAAAACAGGTGTTTTAATGGTAGAATTAAAAAACGTCGATGTGCATTATAAAGAGGGCGGCGTTGACGCCCTCAACGACGTCAATTTAAAAATATACGACGGCGAATTCGTTTTCATCGTGGGAAGCTCCGGCGCGGGCAAAAGCACGCTCCTGAAGCTTTTAACACGCGAAAAAGTGCCGACGAGCGGGCGCGTTTTTGTCAACGGTTATAATCTTTCGGGACTGAGAAGCGGTAAAATCCCGATTTTCCGCCGCTCTATCGGTATGATATTTCAAGATTTCAGGCTGATTCCGAATTTGACGGTTTATGAAAATGTTGCCTTTGTTCTGCGCGTAACCGACCGCTCCAGCCGTTATATCCGGCAGAGAGTGCCGTATGTTTTAAATTTAGTGCGTCTTAATGAAAAAGCGCGCGCATATCCCACACAGCTTTCGGGCGGGGAACAGCAGCGCGTGGCAATCGCGCGTGCCTTTGCGTCCGACCCCGGATTGATTATAGCGGACGAGCCTACCGGAAACATTGACCCTGAGCTTTCGTATGAAATCGTCGAATTATTAAAAGATATTAATAAATGCGGAACAACCGTGATTATGGTAACGCATGAGCATGATTTGGTTAAATATTTCGGCGGAAGAATCATCAACCTGAAAAAAGGAAGCGTTGACTTCGATGATTATATAGGGGGAAGCAATGAAGGGCAGTAATTTTTCGTATTTGGTGAAGCAGGGCGTTGTTTCGGTCTGGCATAACCGCATGATGTCTTTTGCGAGTTTTTGTATTTTAATGGTGAGCCTTCTGTTTATTTGCCTTGCCGTGCTTTTTTCGCTTGACATCGGCATTATTATCGGTAATATTGAAGATACGAACCAAATTATCGTTTTTGTGGAAAAAGAAACGCCCGAACCGGAGTTAGCGCATATCCGTGATGTTTTAGACAGCTTTGACTATACGGCAAGCGTTGATTATATCACACCGGATAAAGCATGGGAAATGATGCAGGATGAATTTAATGAAAGTATTGCGGGAGTGTTTGATGCGATTGACGAGCATATGATGCCGCATACATTTACCGTTTCGCTGAACGATATAACCAAAACCGCGGAAGCCGCTGAACGGTTCAGAATCATTAACTATGTTGAAAAAGTTAATACACCGTTTGATTTCGTCAATTTTCTAATCAGCATACGCACTACTTTCACCGTTATCGGTATTGCTATTTTAATCGCGTTGGTTGCGGTTTGTATCGTGATTATTTACAACACCGCACGGACAAGCGTTTTCGCGCGCAGAACGCATATCAGTATTATGAAGCACGTGGGCGCGACCAATGCGTTTATCCGGTTTCCGTTCTTTATTGAAGGAATGTTTATCGGTGTGATTGCGGGTGCGGTTTCATGGTATCTGACGAAAATTACTTATGAATCTGTCGTAACGCTTTTCGCAAGCGATATTATGCTGCTTGATGTTTTGGGGATTAATAATATTATAGGCTTTTATGAAATCAACTGGCTTGTGCTGGGAGCGAACTGTCTTGCGGGTGCTTTTCTCGGCGCGGTCGGAACGGTGTTCAGCATGGGCAAGCACCTAAAAGTATAGCACCGATTAGAATAAAAGAATCAAAAAGGGGAAATAATGAATAAGAAATTTTCGCTCGGCGTTTGTATAAGTTTAATTGCGATTGCGTGCGCGGTGACATTTGTCTTGACAATGAACCTTTCACTGAATATTTACAACGAAAAGGTTGCGGGTGTAGAACAGCGCGAGGCAATTTACACAAAATTGCAGGATATTGATTCTTATGTCAGAAACAATTTTCTCGGCTCGATTGATGAAGAAAAGCTTGTAGCCGGTATTATGAACGGATACATGGCGGGTATCGGCGATAATAAGGCAAAATACATAACCGCCGCGGAATACCGTGAGCTCGAGCAGAGAATAAGCGGAAGAATTGTCACGGCGGGGATTGAAGCGGTTCGTGATGAAAGCGGTTATATTATCATTAAAGAGGTTTATGAAGGCTCTTCGGCAATGCTTCAGGGCATTGAAGCAGATGATATTATTACGCAGATTGACGGCGTGCAGGTGCTCGAAATCGGCGCGGAGGAAGCAATCAGAAGGTTGAACGGCGAAGAAGGAACACGCCTGATAATCAGGACACAGCGGGACGGCGAATCAAGGCGTGTAACGCTTTTCAGACAGTCAATCGAACTGATAACCGTTAAAGGCGTAAATTATGAAGAGTTAGGTTATATCAGAATTTCGGGGTTTGCGGAGAATACAGGCGACCAGTTTGAAGCGGTTCTGAGCAGAATCATTGAAAATGAAGCAAAAGGGTTAATCATAGACGTAAGAGGAACGGACGGCTGTTTAATTGCACCGCTGAAACAAATTTTTGACAAACTGCTTCCGCGCGGCGTTGCGGCGGTGGGGGAATATAAAAACGGGAATGTCAATAATATTATTGAAATAGGCGATGATTCATATATTCATTTACCCATTACAGTGATAACCGATAGCGGTACGGCGGAAAACGGGGAACTTTTAGCGGCAGTGCTCGGTGATTTGGCGTCAGCGCAAATCGTCGGTGTGAACACAAAAGGGGACGCGGTTTTTACCGTAACGCATACGCTTCGTGATAAAAGCGCGTTAATCCTTTCACTGATGAGGGTGCGTTCGGCGGGCGGCACAAGCTTCGACGGAGAGGGAATCAAGCCTGATTTTATCGTGGAAGCGGCAACCCCACCCGAAACCAATCTTGAAGCCCTTGAAATCACGCTTGATACGCAAATCAGAAAAGCAATCGAAGTAACCGAAACAAGAATTAATAACAATAATAATTAACAGGAGGACATTTTAAAATGGCAAAACAAACGATTTTAACACAGGAAGGATTAAACAAATTAGAGGAGGAACTTGACCTTTTAAAAACCGTGAAACGCCGCGAAATTGCTGATAAAATTAAAACCGCGCTTTCATTCGGTGACCTTTCCGAAAACTCAGAATACGACGAAGCCAAAAACGAGCAGGGTATTGTTGAGGCGCGCATTGCCGAAATAGAAGCCACACTGATGAATGTGGAAATTCTTGATTCGGAAAGCCTTACGACTGAACAGGTTCAGCTCGGTAATAAAATAAAGCTTAAAAATAAAAATACATCAGAAGATATAAACCTTTATATTGTGGGTTCAAAGGAAGTTGATATGAAAAAAGGGAAAATATCCGACGAATCACCAATCGGAAAAGCATGTATCGGTCATAAAGTAGGCGATATAATCACAGCCGAAGCCCCCGCCGGACTTGTATCTTACGAAATTTTGGAAATTTCTAAATAACGCCTGCCGGCGCGGGCAATACCCGTCTTCGACGGGGGCAAAAATAATACAAAGGATAAAAAAATGACAGATAATAACAACGAAAAAGAATTAACCTTAGAGGAAATAAACGCCGATTTAAGCGAGCAGAACCGTTTTCGCCTTGAAAAATTAGCGGAGCTTAAAGAAACGGGCATGAATCCTTACGAAATTACAAAGTTTCCGGTTGATACAAAAAACAGCGATATAGCCGGAAATTTTGAAGAATTTGAGAATAAGGACGTTTGCATCGCCGGAAGAATAACAAGCTGGCGCGATATGGGAAAAGCGAATTTCATTGATATTCGTGACGCTTCGGGACGTATGCAAATCTATGTAAAAATCGACGACATCGGCGAAGAAAATTTCAGAAACTTTAAGAAATACTGGGATTTAGGCGATATTGCGGGTGTTAAGGGTTTTGTGTTCAAAACGAAGCGCGGTGAAATTTCCGTACATGCAAAGGAAATAACCTTGCTTTCAAAATCATTGCTGCCGCTTCCCGAAAAGTGGCACGGTCTGCGCGACAAGGAAGAACGCTACAGAAAACGTTATCTTGACCTAATTGCAAACCCGGACGTCAAAGACGTGTTTATCACGCGTTCAAGGATTCTGCGGGAAATCAGAAATTATCTTGATAATCTGGGATTCACGGAAGTGGACACGCCGGTGCTTCATACGCTTGAAATCGGCGCGGCGGCAAGACCGTTCATCACGCATCATAATACATTGGATATAAAAATGTTTCTGCGGATTGAAACGGAATTGTATCTCAAAAAGCTGATTGTGGGCGGGTTTGATAAGGTTTATGAAGTCGGGCGGATTTTCCGTAACGAGGGTATGGATTCCACCCATAACCCCGAATTCACGTCAATTGAATTATATCAGGCGTATACCGATTATTTCGGGATTATGGACTTGGTTGAAAACATGTACCGGCATTTATGCTTAAAAATCTGCGGTTCGGATACTGTGCCTTACAAAGGTAATCAAATTGAACTCGGCAAGCCGTGGAAACGCATGACCATGCGTGAAGCGGTGGAGAAATACACCGGAAAAAGCGGCGTTAAAGGCAATGAACTTATTGAATTGTTTGAAGAATTTGCCGAGCCGGAATTAATTCAGCCTACAATTATTTACGATTATCCGGTGGAAAATTCACCGCTTGCCAAAAGAAAACCGGATGAGCCTGATTTCACCGAACGCTTTGAATTTTTTATAAACGCCTGCGAATTCGGCAATGCGTTCTCTGAACTGAACGATCCTATAGACCAGCGTGAACGGTTTGTGAAGCAGGTTGAGGAACGTAAAAAGCAAGGAATCAACGCACAGCTTGACGAGGATTTCTTAACCGCTTTGGAATACGGCTTACCGCCGACGGGGGGACTGGGATTCGGGTTAGACAGGTTGGTTATGCTTTTGACCGACAGCGCGTCTATACGTGATGTTCTGCTGTTTCCGACAATGCGCCCGTAGTTTTAACGGTTGTTAAATACATTAAACCGTAAAACTGCGTATTAAAATACTTAATTGTCCGCTCTTTTTTAAGAAGCGGCAGAAAGGAAAGTATGTCGATAGATAATGACAGACGAGAGCTTTTGAAAATCAGGCAGGGCTTGATTGAAGACAGCGATGTCATCAAAAAAGAAGAAACCGTAAAAGAAAAACTAAAAGGTAAAAAAGCGGTTGAAAACTTCTTTTACCATTATAAAATCCATTTGCTTATGGTGTTGTTTTTTACGGTTTTAATCGGGTTTTTTACGGTTGAAGCACTTACCAAAAAGAAGCCGGATATAGATTTTATGATTGTAGCTTCAAGCGGAGAAGCAAGCACCATGGTTACGGTTTATGACCGGGATGTACAGGAGGCACTTGAAAGCTTCTGCCCCAATTTTAACGGGAACAGTTATATTTACGCGCAGCCGTTCATTATTAATTTTTTCAACGAATACAATTCTGATATGCTTGTTGCGAACCAAACAAAACTGTTCGCGGAAATACGTATGGGAACGACAAGAATGATTATAGGAAACAGAGAAGCCTTTGACCGGATTGCCGCTGAAAGCGTAAATTATACGCTTGATGATGTTTTTCTTGATTTAAGCGAGCGTTACAGGGATAACGAAAATATTGAGGAAAAATTATTTTTCAGGCTCAAGGACAGCGCGTTTGAAGAAGCCGTAGGGATAGATAATTTCTTTCCGGAAGATATGTATATAGCGGTTCTGAAAATAAATTTAGGCAAACCCGCCGCTGACCTTGCACATGAACGCACGCTTGAAGTTTTGGATAATATTGTGTACGGCAGGGTTGTTAATCAAAAATAAAAACGGCTGATGCTTTAAAATTGATAATAAACAATATAAACGGTCGGGCATGAAAGCCCGACCCTACAAAAATTTATTTTTGGTTTTCGTTTACTTCGTTCCGGCAAAAATCCGCATCGTCGTCAAGCCGGTTATAGTAAACATTGCCGTCCGCGGTTGTATAATCGTTTACAACGTAGTTCGTAAAGCGCGGTATAAAGTTTTTATCAATGTTTACGCGGGCTTTGTTCCCGTGAATAAACTTTTTATCGTTCATAAAATTAACCTCTTTTACATGTAATATAATAATTCTATTATCCCCAAAAAGGCGGTGGTTAAACATGCAAAAAAAATCTTTCCTGAGAGTGTTTTTGGAAACGCTCGGGTACGTGCTTGCAGGAAATTTACTGGCGTTAGTCGTAACTATATCTTTGGGTGCTTTTAACGGTAATATTGCGCTCGGCATATCTGCGTTCTGTTCAATCACGCTTTTTTTCGCTTGCGTGTTCAGCGCGGCTCACAAGGACGGCGAATATGAAAGAAAGCTTCAGCGGCGCAAGGTTTTAGAAGAACCTGACCCGAACAGATGGATAATGGTAGGTGTGATAATTTGGGTTTTAATCTGCATACCCTGCGTGCTTTTAATCTTCAATCCGCAAGCCGGATTTCTCCTTGCTTTCAGACTTTCGGTTGCTTCCATGATGGCGTTTTCTTTATTTTTCGGAAGCAGTTCAATCCCGTTCTGGACGCCTTTGGTTTTCATAGGAATTTTTGCGTTGATTCCGGTTGCATGCAGATTGGGGTATTATGTGGGGTATTATGAAAAAGCCATGCTTGAAAATATTATTTATAAGAAGCAGAAGAAGTAACAAAATAAACCGGATGCATTTTAAATCTGCATCCGGTTTTTATTTTATAAAGTAATCAGAAACCGACGTTTGCGTGATTAACCCCTTGCGCGTCCGCAACGGTTTTATTCACGACAGTGCCTTTATAGACGTTTAAGCCCTTCATCAGAGCCTTATCTTCCTTAACAGCGGTTTCAACACCTTTGTTTGCGATTTTGAGCGCGTAGGGAAGCGTGGCGTTGGTGAGCGCGAAGGAAGCGGTTCGCGGTACAGCCCCGGGAATATTCGGGACAGAATAATGCACAACGCCGTGACTTACATAATAGGGATTATCATGGTTGGTGATTTTATTAATAGTTTCAATAGAACCCCCTTGGTCAATCGCCACGTCAACCACCACAGAGCCTGTACGCATGGTTTTTATCATTTCCTCGGTAACAACCTTCGGGGCTTTCGCACCCGGAATCAATACCGCGCCTATAACTAAATCAGCTTCCGATACGGCTTTGGAGATATTGCTCTTGTTAGACATTAAAGTTACCACGCGACTGGATAATATATCGCTGATGTAGGCAAGCCGGTCAATTGAAATATCCAAAACAGTGACCCGTGCACCTAAGCCTACTGCGATTTTAGTTGCTTCCATGCCCACCATGCCCGCGCCGACAATCACAACATGACCGGGCTCAACGCCGGGCACGCCGCCGAGCAGAACCCCGCTGCCCTCGTTGGATTTTTGCAGCAGATATGCACCCACCTGCACAGACATACGCCCGGCAATCGCGCTCATCGGCGCGAGAAGCGGCAGAGAGCCGTCCTCTAACTGCACGGTTTCATAAGCGATTGCAATCACCTTGGAGTCAACCAACGCTTTTAATTGTTCGGGGTCGGGCGCAAGGTGCAAATAGGTGAAAATAATCTGTCCTTCGCGCATTAATTTATATTCCGGCGCAAGCGGTTCTTTTACCTTGTAAATCATATCAGAAGCCGCGTAAACTTCCTCTGCGCTGTTTATAATTTTCGCGCCCGCGCTGATGTATTCCTCATCTGTAAAGCCGCTGGAAAAACCCGCGTTTTTTTCGATTAAAACCGTATGCCCCTCGCTGACAAAGCTGACAACGCCGGACGGCAGAACAGCAACTCTGTTTTCCTGTGCTTTTATTTCTTTCGGGATTCCTATAATCATAAATATGACCATTCCTTTCTCCGATTTTTTGCCGGTTTGGCGTAACCAAATTGCGGTCGTTGCTTGACCGCAAAGGCAAAAATTCGGCGTTTGAAAGATTTATCTTTCAAACTTTTGCCTCCTGTTTTATTTATTTAAAAAAAGTATAGCATAAAAGATAACAAATGTCTATAGTTTTTCATTGATATGATTGACTAATTAATTTTACTGTGCTATAATTTTTAAAAGGACGGTTAATAAAATGAATAAAGAACTGCTGTTTAAAAATTTTCCAATTTTAGAATCCGAAGAGCTTAACCTGAAAAAAGTTGAACCCTGCGACGCTGAGGATTTATATGAAATCCTGACAAATGTGAATTTATACCGGTACAAACCGGGCAATCCGCTAAAATCCCTTGACGCGGTAACGAAAGTAATCGGGCATTACGAGCGGGATTTTAATAAGCATAAAACAATATTTCTCGGTATTTATGATAAAAACACAAAGAATAAGCTCATCGGAATCGGCGAAATTTTCGGGTTTGATTATATGGCGAACCGCGTTGAAGTCGGGTATACGTTAAATGAGCATTTTTGGGGCAAAGGGTTTGCAACAAGCGCAACAAAACTGATGCTGGATTATCTTTTTAACAAAATCGGCGTGAACAGCATACAAGCAATGCCCATGCCGGAAAATGTTAAATCATGCAATGTTTTAAAACGCTGTGGGTTCGTGCATGAAGGAACTTTACGGCAATGCAAGCACTGGACAGGCAAAGGGATTGTCGATTTAGAAATGTATTCGATTTTAAAATCTGATTACATATATAGTAAATTAACTTGAAAATAAAACCTTGCAGAGATTTTCTGCAAGGTTTTATCTAACCGTTTATATAAGAACTGATGATTTCTTTTACTTTCGCATTATCCTCTGTTATATAAAAGAACAGCCAATTTGCGTTAATCTGCACCAATGCGCCGTTAAACTTCACCATTTCATCAGGTCTGTAATCCTGAAAATCCTTTTTCCTGCTGTCAAGACGGGTTTGAACATGGCTTTTCGCGTTCGCCGCGTCGTCTGCGTGATTAAATTTAATAATTAAAAGTTCGTCAGGTGAAGCGCCGGAAGCGCAGATAAAATAAGCAATTTGATGAATATTTGAAATATCCAAGCCACCGATGAAATCAGGTAATTCTTCTTTGGTTTTCTGCACGGATGCGGGGATTTCAATACTTTCAAAAATACTTTCCGCAATGGTTTGAGGGGAAACGGATTCAAGCGCGGCGGCGTTGCTTTCGCCGTTTGTATTACCGTCCGATTCACAGCCGCTTAAAAGTAAAATCAATGCTAATGTTACAAGTAAAACTTTTTTCATACATGCCCTTCTTTTTATAATTTATTTTACTGTTACAGCGCAGGTTTTCTGCTTGTCGTTTGCGGTGAACGCCGTAATGGTTGCGGTACCTTTTTTCACCGCTGTTACTTTCCCGTTTTCATCAACGGAAGCAATTTCGGGTGCGGAAGAAATCCAGTAAATATAATCCCCTGAATTCGCCGGATTTAAAGTTGCTTTTAAAACAGCGGTTTCTTTCACGTTTAATGTAAGAGCGGTTTTGTCAAGGCTTACAGAAGTTGTTTTCGCCGCCGCAACTGTAACGCTTTTAAAAGTATCTGTCATGCCCGGTCTTGTTTTTACGGTGTACGTGATTTTATTTCCCGACATCGTCAGCCCGTAAATGAACTTGTTTTCTTTGCCGCCAAGCCCGGCGGAGCTTGAAACAGCGGTGGCTGTATTCGTTTTAGGGTCAAAGGTGAAAATTTGTTTAGCGGTGTTGAAATACAGTTTCCCGTTATAAGCCGCCAGCGATGAGTATGAGCCGCTGTAAAAGCTGATTCTGTTTTCGTTTTCTGTTCCGCCGATATACCAAATCGCTTCATAACTGTAAACAGTCGTGATTTTTTTGGTACTAATAGTATATCTTTTTATGTAATTATTATTATAACCGCGGTTTCTTTGCGATGTCACCTTGTCGGATTCTATCCAGTAGAATGAATCACCAAGTTTTATGACGGCTGTTCCGGCGTTTTTGGCGAAATCCTTATCATAAGTTGTTGAAGACGCTTGTATACCGCCCGTCCATTCGTGGGATTTAATATTTTTCAAAGCTGTGTCTGAAAGCAGGAAGTAAGAATGGTCTATAAAGCCGTACAGGTCAACCTGCTTTTTGGTTTCGTTATCGGTGAAGAGCGGGTCACCCCATGTTACATCAACATGATACCATTTTCCGTTAATTTTAATTTGATTCCACATGTGATTGGTTTTCGCGCCGTTCCCGGCTGCAACGCCTGTGATTAATTTACATTCCACGCCGAGCAGGTTCATCACGTGCATATACGCTTTCGCGTAGCCTTCGCAGATGGCAAGCTTGCTGACAAGCGAACCGTAAGAGGAATGGGAAAGCGGGCGCAGGGGGTTGTTGAGCGTACCGGATTTTATGGCGTGGTCAAGGTTTTCCTTGTCATAAGCGGTGGTCAGAACTAAATAATCATACACGGCAAGTGCTTTTTCAAAATCAGTCTGCGCGGTTTTCGCATACGCTAACGCCTTTTGCGTTTCGTTGTTAAATTTCTTGACTTCGTTTGTGTACTGCGTTTTCGTCATATTGTAGGAATAACTATGTATTGTGAATTCTGTAAATTTTACTTCGCCGGTTGCGGTATTGTATGTAAACGGGGAATGTGTTTTTCCCACCACCCCGTAGGTTTTTACATGGAAGAGCTGCGGGTTTTCGTTCAATACACGTACGAACTCGTTTAATAAGCGGTCGCTTTCCTTTTTAACCGCCGCCTGTGCTTCGGTTTGGGACGAAAAAGGTCCGATTTTTTTAACGTAAGCGATAACATCGATTGAACCTTGCGTGTAATTTTCAAGGCAGGATATAATATATTCGTCAAAGCTTAATTGAACGGCGGCGGATGAAGCAACCGGCATAAACGCTATGATGTTGATAATCACCGCGAAAGAAATAACGATACTGAACGGTTTTCTTACAGTTTTCATAATAACCCCCGTATGTAAAAATTTGATTTGCTTATATTATACCAGAAAATTATGAAAAAATCAACTGTAAATGAAGATTTTTACAAAATATTTATTGAATCCGGTTGACTTGAAAGGAGAAATGATATATAATTGAACTAAAGTATAAACGTAAGAATCAATAAATATTTCCGGAGGTATTCCTATGCAGACGCAAGCGGGTGATTTTATGGCTGAAAAGAATACTTTCCCTTTAGGGCTTATACGTTTCGGCTACAACGGAACGAATGTAAGCATTATCAGCGCGAATGAATATTATTACGGGCTTTTCGGCATGACCGAAGAAGAATATTTTTCGCTTAAACCGGACGAGCAGGGCTTCCAGATTGTGTTTGCTTCAAATGTAACGGAAAATATTGATTCAATGGCGGATATTATAAAAAAGGAAGCCGAACCGGAGGAAGAAATTTCCTTTTATTTCAGAGCAAGAAATAAAAATAAGGAAGCTATCTATATCGGAATAAACGCAAGACTCGCCGAAGAAAAAGACGGAACGTTTATATATGACGCGTGCGCGTACGGCATTGACTGGATTGTAAACCGCCTGACCAATTATGACAAGCTGACCGGATTGCCTAAAATACATATATTCAATACAGTCGCCATGAGTTATATGAATAATGCGGACGAAGATGATAAATTTGCCGTTATTTCGTTAGACCTGAACAATTTTAAGTTAATTAATGAAAAAATCGGCGCGGAAAAAGGTGACAAGGTTTTGACAGAGCTGGGCATAGAACTTGATTCTGCCGTTAAAAACAGGGGCTGCTGCTGCCGGATTTTTTCAGATAAATATATTGTTTTTGTTAAATATGAAAAAGAAGAGGATATAAAAGTAAACACTGAAAAGTTAATTGAGAAATACACGGCAAAAAGACGGAATGAATTTGATAATTGCAATTTCAGCATTTCAGTCGGGATTTACTTTATTGAAAACCCGGAGCAGGTTGACATCACAATAGCCATTGATAAAGCCAATATTGCCCGTAAAAACGCTAAAACCGCACAAAACGCGCAGGAAAACTTTTGCGTGGTATATGAAGAAGAAATGAAAACCGAGCTTAGCCGCGCCATGCAAATCACGGCGGAAGCGGAACGCGCTATTTATAACAGGGAGTTTATTGTTTATTATCAGCCGAAAATATCACTGAAAGGCGAATACATTGTAGGCGCGGAAGCGCTTGTCCGCTGGCTGAAGCCGGACGGGACAATCGTACCGCCGGGAATGTTCCTGCCGTATCTTGAAAGAAGCTCATTTATAAAAGAAGTGGATTTTTATGTATACGACGAGGTCTGCCGCTTTATCAGAAACGAGCTTGACAACGGTGAAAAGGTAATCCCGATTTCGGTTAATGTTTCGCGTCTACATTTAAAAGATGATGATTTTATTAGCAGGGTATCCGAAATAGTCGGGCGGTATCAGATTCCGCAGCAGTATCTTGAATTTGAACTGACCGAGAACGCGTTCTTTGATGATGAGCAGAGAGCGGTTCAGATTTTAAAAGAACTCCGCGATAAAGGGTTTTTGGTTTCGATTGACGATTTCGGCTCGGGGTACAGCTCGCTTAATCTGCTTAAAACATTGCCGGTTGATATTCTTAAACTTGACAGAACCTTTTTCGGCAACAACGATTTGAAGGAAAACAACGCAATCGTCGTCACAAGCATCATAGACATGGCAAACCAAATGAAAATCAGCGTCATCTGCGAAGGCGTGGAAACACTCGAACAGGTTGAATTTCTGAAAGATACCGAATGTAACTCCGTGCAGGGCTTCTATTACGCAAAACCGATTCCGGCGGAGGAATTTCAAAAATTTAAACGCAGTTTTGAAATATCTGAAAGTAACTAATCCAAAACAAATATGAACGAATTGTAAATTATAAACTAAAAAATGCAAGTCAAAAGAAAACAACTTGCATTTTTTAGTTATTTCTGATATAATATAATAGATTGTAGGGGCATGTTCCTACAGAAATTTCTGCAATAAGGAGCTTTATAAATGTATCAGAATTTATCCAAAGAAGAACTTTCGGCACTTAAAACCACGCTTGAAAAAGAATATGAAGCGTTAAAATCAAAAGGGCTGAAGCTTGATATGTCCCGCGGGAAACCGTGCAGTGAACAGCTTGATTTATCAAATGCGATGATGACTTATGACCTTGGAAACTTCAAAACCGACGTAGGCTTTGACTGCCGGAACTACGGCGCGCTTGACGGGATTAACGAAGCAAAGCGGTTGCTTATGCCTATGCTCGGCGTTGAAGAAGAGTGCGTGATTGTCGGCGGGAACTCCAGTTTACAGCTTATGTACGACATGCTTGCAAAAGCTATGCTTCTTGGTGTTGCGGAAAACGCGAAGCCGTGGGTTAAATGCGAAAAAATTAAATTCCTTTGTCCTTCCCCCGGATATGACAGGCATTTTGCCATTCTTGATGCTTTCGGAATTGAAATGCTCCCTGTTGCCGTAAACGCTGACGGTCCTGACATGGACACGGTTGAAAAGCTTGCGGCAGAAGATGAAAGCATTAAAGGGATTTTCTGCGTACCGATGTATTCCAATCCCGACGGGTTTACCTACTCCGATGAAACCGTAAGGCGTTTTGCTTCCATGAAAACGGCGGTAAGCGACTTCAGGATTTTATGGGACAACGCTTATTGCGTACATCATTTGACCGATACGCCCGACACGCTTTTGAATATTTATGAAGAGTGCAAAAAAGCGGGGACGGAGGACAGGGTTTATATTTTTGTGTCAACGTCAAAAATTTCCTTTGCAGGCGGCGGAATCAGCGGGTTTGCGTCAAGCCCGAAGAATGTTGATTTTATCAGGAAGCAATTAAGCATACAAACGATTAGCTTTGAAAGAATCAATCAGCTCAGGCACGCAAGATTCTTCAAAAACATGGACGGTATTGCGGAGCATATGAAAAAGCACCGTGACATTATCGCACCTAAGTTTGACGCAGTGAATGAAATGCTTGATAAAAAATTAACGCCGAACGGCTTAGGCGAGTGGAACATTCCGCGAGGGGGGTATTTTATCTCCTTTAACGGTTTGAAAGGCACAGCGAAACGAACGGTTGCGCTTTGTAAAGAAGCGGGTGTTGTGCTGACGGGTGCGGGTGCAACGTATCCTTACGGGCTTGACCCCGACGATAAGAATATCAGAATCGCGCCGACATTTCCGCCTGTAGACGAGCTGAACAGTGCGATGGAGATTTTCTGTGCAAGCGTGAAATTAGCAAGTGTTGAAATTCTGCTTGCAAATTGAAATAAAATATGGATTGCGCTGTTGCGACAGTGCCCGCAGTCCGCAGATTGCGGAAACCCCTTAAACTTTTAAAAATGCATGGCAGTTTTAAAGTTTAAGAACTATAACTGCCCGTAGTGTAATGGATAACATGCAAGACTCCGACTCTTGAGATTCTCGGTTCGAGTCCGAGCGGGCAGGGTTGCCAACGAAACGATTGAATGGGATAAAAAGAAAAAGAGTAAAGCTGTCCGGTAAAAGGACGGCTTGCTTTTTCCCTCAGAACATGTTATACTTTTCCTATGATTAATAGAAAAGAACTCGTAACCCGCCACAACCCTGTTTTAACCCGCGCCGACACAGAAAGCCCGCTTTCGGTCGGGAACGGCGATTTCGCTTTTACCGCCGACATCACAGGACTGCAAACGCTTTACAATGAATATGAAATATTGCCCTTATGCACAATGAGTAATTGGGGCTGGCATACCATGCCCGATAAAAACGGGAAATATTATACGCTTGACGATGTTGAAATGACGCATTATGACATAAACGGCAGAATATATGAATACGCCGTTGAGGAGCAAAAGGGCAATGAGGAAATCTACAACTGGCTTCGGCATAATCCCCACAGACTAAACCTTACGAAAATCTCACCTGTTTGGGAAAACCGCAAAATCACTTCCGCTGATATAACGGATATAAAACAGGAATTAGAGCTTTACACCGGGGTTCTGCACAGCAAATTTAAACTTTTCGGGCAGGAAGTCAGCGTTATGACCGTTTGTGCGAAAAAAGCTGATGTAATCGGGTTTAAAATTAGTTCAACCGCGCTTTCCGAGAATTTAAAAATTTCAATTTCATTTCCTTACGGCTCGCACAAAAAAAGCGCGAGCGACTGGGAAAACGAAAACCGCCACGAAACGGAGCAGATGAATGAAAACACGCTTAAACGCATACTTGATAACGATGTTTATTACATAAAAATAACAGGTATTAAAAATTTTAAAAGAGCGGGTAAACATGAATTTATATTAAACAATCCCGTTGAATTTACAGTTGCTTTTTCAAAGGATAACGCTTTTTCTTTTTGGGGTTTTAATGAAGTTTTAAAAGACAGCAAAAAAAGCTGGCGGAATTTTTGGGAGAACGGCGGTGCGGTTGACTTTTCACGTTGTACGGACGAACGCGCAGATGAGCTTGAAAGGCGGGTTGTGCTTTCGCAGTATCAGCTTGCAATCAACAGCACGGGGAGCATACCTCCTCAGGAAACAGGCTTGCTTTGCAACAGCTGGTACGGGAAATTTCATCTTGAAATGCACCCCCTGCACAGCGCGTGGCTTCCGCTTTGGGGGAAGCCTGAACTGCTCGAAAAAAGTCTTGCATGGTATGAAAGTGTTTTGGACAACGCCGTGCAAAATGCCGCAAGAAACGGTTATAAAGGTGCGCGGTGGGTTAAGATGACAGGACCGGAGGGCGTTGACAGCCCGTCGAGAATTGCAACGCTTTTGATTTGGCAGCAGCCGCATATAATTTATATGCTTGATTTAATCGCGCACGCTAAACCCGAAAACGAACGCCTTGATTTTATGAAACGGTATTGGAATTTGGTCAAGCTGACAGCGGAATTTATGTGCGATTTCGTGCAGTATAATGAAATAACCGGAATGTATGACCTCCCGCCGCCGCTGATTCCCGCGCAGGAGGAGCATAAACCGGAAGTTGTGTTAAACCCCGCTTTCGAGCTTTGCTACTGGCGTTTCGGTTTAGCTGCCGCGGCTGAATGGGCATGTGAAATATTTGAAGGCTCCGATAAATGGAAATATATTACCGATTTTAAAAAAGTCGGTGATAATATGGCAGATTTTCCTGTTCAAAACGGTTTATACACCGCACATCAAAACTGCCCCGATACTTTTGAGAATTTCAATAAAGACCACCCGTCTATGCTGTTCGGATACGGGTTTATCGACTACAGCGGTTTAAGACCGCTTGAAGACGACGGCAATATAAATCCTGTAATGATGTCAAAGACTATTGATAAAGTGCTTGATTGCTGGGATTTTAAAACGATGTGGGGCTGGGATTTTGCGTTGATGGCAATGACGCTTGCAAGGCTCGGCAGAGCAGAAGAAGCGGTTGATATTCTGCTGAAAAACACCCCGAAAAATAGCTATGTTGCAAGCGGGAATAACTTCCAAAAAGGGCGCGAAGATTTACCGCTGTATCTGCCCGGTAACGGTTCGTTGCTTTTCGCGCTTGCGTTAATGCTCGCGGGTTACGGTGAGAAAAAAGGTATTATCGGCTTTCCCGAGAACGGGAAATGGAACGGGATTCAAGCTGAGGGGATTATGCCCCTATCATATTAACATAAAAGGGAGAAAAAACATGAAATTCAAAGATTGCAAAAACTTAAAAATCGCTTACATAGGCGGCGGTTCGCGTGCGTGGGCGCGGGTGTTTATGACAGATTTGGCGCTTGAAGAAGAACTTGGCGGGGAAATCAGGCTTTACGACATTGACAGCCAAGCTGCAAACGACAATGAAGTTATCGGTAACAATATTTCCGCCATGCCGGAAGCTTCAGGAAAATGGAAATACAAAGCCGTTAAAAGAATAGAAAAAGCACTTGACGGCGCGGATTTTGTGATTATATCCATACTGCCCGGAACGTTTGAGGAAATGCACTCCGATGTGCATTTACCTGAAAGAAACGGGATTTATCAGTCAGTCGGCGACACGGCGGGACCGGGCGGCATTATCCGCGCACTGCGTACAATTCCGATTTTTAATTATTTCGCAAAACTTATAAAACAAATCTGCCCCGAAGCGTGGGTGATTAATTATACAAACCCCATGAGTCTTTGCGTTCGTGCGCTTTACAACGCCTTTCCGAAAATTAAAGCTTTCGGGTGCTGCCATGAGGTTTTCGGGGCGCAGGAACTTTTAGCGTCTATGGTGAAGCTGAGATTAGGCGTTGACGATGTGCAAAGAAGCGATATTCATGTTAATGTTTTAGGGCTTAATCATTTTACATGGTTTGATAAGGCTTCATGGAAAAATTACGATTTAATGAAAATGTATAAAGGTTTTACCGATGAGTTTTACGAAAGCGGCTTCGGAAACGACGACAGCGAAATGCCCGCTAAATGTTTCACCAGCGTGAACCGCGTAAAGTTTGATTTATTCAGAAATTACGGATTAATCGCGGCGGCAGGGGACAGGCATTTGGCGGAATTTATGCCGGGTAATATTTACTTAAAAAATCCGGAAACAGCGGAAAGTTGGGGCTTTTATCTAACGACTGTTGACTGGCGCATTGAGGATTTAAAGCAAAAATTAGAAAGAAGCAAGCGTCTTGTTTCGGGGGAAGAAAGCGTGACATTAAAGCCGTCCGGTGAGGAAGGAATCCTGCTGATTAAGGCATTATGCGGACTTACCCGTGTTGTCAGCAATGTCAATCTGCCGAACAGAAACCGGCAAATAGGGAACTTCCCTAAAGATACAATTGCGGAAACTAACGCCGTTTTCTCTTACAATGATGTTCGTCCGCTTTACGCGGGGAATGTACCGGAAAATGTAATGAAATTAATGAAACCGCACATTAAAAATCAAAAAAGAGTGCTTTGCGCCGCGCTTGACTGCGATATAAAAAAGGTTTATAAAGCGTTTAAAACCGACCCGCTTTCAAAAGGGAAAAGCAACGAAAAACTGATTAACGATATGCTCAAAAATACAATGAAATTTTTACCGGAGGGTTGGATATGAATCTGAAAGAAATCCAAATCCGCGACCCTTTTATCGTTTTTTTTGAGAATAAATATTACCTTTACGGTTCAACCGATACCGATATTTGGAATTCGGTAGGGCAGGGGTTCAACGCTTATGTCAGTAATGATTTACAAGATTGGGACGGACCTTACAAGGTTTTTACACCGCCCGAAAACTACTGGGGGACGCGTAACTTTTGGGCGCCTGAGGTGCATATTTATAAAAACGAATTCTACATGTTTGCGTCTTTTATCGGCGACGGGTATAACAGGGGTACAGCGGTTTTAAAAGCAAGCTCTCCGCTCGGTGAATTTCAACCGTGGAGTGATGTAGCAATTACACCGGCAGAGCATATGTGTCTTGACGGGACGTTGTATATTTCTCAAAGCGGCGAGCCGTGGCTTGTTTACTGCCATGAGTGGGTGCAAATCGGGGACGGTACGATTTGCGCCGTAAAGCTAAGCAGGGACTTAAAAAAAGCAATTGGCAAACCTGTTGTATTATTCAAGTCGTCGGACGCGCCGTGGAGCAAAACGGTACATTCGCCGAGCAATAATATTGAGGGTTATGTCACGGACGGCTGTTTTCTGCACAGAAATAAAAACGGCGAATTAATCATGTTATGGTCATGCTTTACAGACGCGGGTTACTGCCAGTGTTACGCGGTTTCTGATAACGGCGAAATTGACGGGAAGTGGACACAGGGAGAAGTGCTTTTTGACAGTGACGGCGGTCACGGTATGCTTTTCCGGGAATTTAACGGCAGGTTAATTCTAACGCTTCACACACCTAATAAAACCCCTGATGAACGCACGGTTTTCCTTGAAGCGGAGGAAATTCCGCAGGGTATAAAAATATTGTAGGGAACGGATTTATCCGTTCCGTGATTAACGCTACCCCGCATATCGTTTCGGAACGCATTAATGCGTTCCCTACAACGGAACATCAACAATGCAGGGGCGGGGCTTGCCTCCGCCCGATAGTTTCGAAGTATTTAGCGGGCGACCGCAAGGGTCGCCCCTACATTGCCCGATATAAATCGTTCGGCAGAGTCAAAAATAAAAGGAAATTAAACATTATGGAACAACTGAACAGGCGTTTACCGTTAATCAAATTCGAGCAGGATTTTCCCGAAAAAGTGCTGATGTTCGGTGAGGGCGCGTTTTTACGCGCTTTTGCCTGTCTTACTTTTGAAGAAATGAATCAGAAAGGTCTTTTCGGCGGAAGCGTAACGGTTGTTCAGCCGATTCCGGAGGGCAAAGTCGAGCTTTTAGAAAAGCAGGACGGACTGTATACCGTGGTTGAAAGAGGAATTGAAAACGGTGAAAAAACGGTCAGAACTAAGCTGATAACCTGTGTTAATAATTTCATCAATCCTTACAGGGATTACAGTAATTACATTAAACGCGCAC
>WRJM01000024.1 GCA_009782265.1 Oscillospiraceae bacterium
GCTACGTCCTCTTATAAAGCAGATTGCTTGCTTGTAAATTTATTCATAGTCAGCTATTCTTTCGGGTTGCGCTCACTGTGAGTAGTTCTTTAATAGGTGTAGGCGTTAATAGGAGGATAAGCACTCCGCAGGAGCGTGTTTTGGTTACTTTTGCACGAGCAAAAGTAACAACCCCCGCGGGGAAATTCCCCCGCAAGCTTCGCATTATAAACATTTTACTCGCATATCAATACAAAAGTCTAACAAAGCAAAATAAAAAGGAATGAAATTGTATGAAATTTTATAAACTGCTTATTTTAACGGGATTATTCCTGCTGTCAGCGTGCGGCGGCAAACCCCCGCAAACAACCGAACCCGTCTCGCCCGCCGCGGAAACCGAGGAAATTCCCGAAGCTTATCAAACCCTTGTATGGAGCGATGAATTTTCTGAGTTTAACCCCGCCAAATGGCGCGCAATGCTCGGTACAGGGCCGGAAGAAGGTTATCCCGAAAACTGGGGCAATAACGAGCTTCAGTATTATAAGGCGGAAAACGCTTTTGTCCGTGACGGGAACTTAGTTATCAAAATAAACAAAGAAAATATAAACGGTATGCAATATACCTCCGCCAGAATCACCACAAGCGGCTTGTTTTCGTTCACTTACGGCAGAGCGGAAGCGCGGATTAAGCTTCCGTCCGGCACAAACGGCATTTGGCCCGCTTTTTGGATGCTGCCGGACGGAAACCCCGGCGAATGGGCTTACGGAACATGGGCAGCAAGCGGCGAAATCGACATTATGGAAAATAAAAGCAGATTGCCGGGGGAAATAAGCGGCGCGGCGCATTACGGTGCTGTTTGGCCCGATAATCAACATTCCTCCGGCGGTTATCGGTTTCCTAACGGCGAAACTGTTTCAGACTGGCATATATACGGGCTGGAGTGGTTTCCCGATAAGCTAATTTGGACGGTTGACGGGGTCGAATATTTCCGGTTGGAAAACTGGCATACTTCTCAGAATAATAAAACCCTTGAACAGCCCAAACCGTTCGATAAACCTTTTTGTTTTATATTAAACGCGGCTGTGGGCGGCAATTTCGACGGCGGTCGGAAACCGGATTCAAGCTTTACCGAAGCGGAAATGTTAGTGGATTGGGTCAGGGTTTATCAATAATTGCGGAAAGTTTTAATTTAATATGACAGACAGGTGTCCGGTTTAATGCGGTATAATAAAAAAGGCATACACGGTCACGCATTTCATAGTAAATCAACTTGAAAATTGCACCAATAAACAGGAATAAAAACCCATAAATCAAAGCTTTTCATGCCTGTTTATTGGGCATTTCCTAAGTTAATTAACTATATTAAAATTTATGTTATGATAATGATATAATTAGAAACGATTCGTATAGAAAATTATTTGTTTTTATATTATTATATTAATAAACCTCTTGACTTTAACGCTACGTAATCGTTTATAATAATATTCAAAGCTGTTTTCGTTTTTCCCCGCCGTAGGCGGGGAAAAACGAAAACAATTCCTATTGCTTGCTTTAAAAATAATATAGTATAATATAAAAATAATTATTTACGGGAGAACTAAATGAAACAAAACAAAAAAGAAAAAATCAAGAAAGAAAAAGAAGTTACCATCAGGCAGGCGGCATTAAATACATTGTATTCAATTAAACTGCTTTGGACAATCAGCCGCCGCAGAGTGGTTTATGTCGCATTGAAGCAACTGCTCGGGCATTTGGCGTGGATGTTTTTCAGTGTGTTTTTCATCCGTCATATTGCAGAATCCATTCAAAATAAAGCACCGGTTGAGCATATTTTTGCCTATATCGGAATCGTTTGCTTTGCCAATTTATTTTTAATGCTGTTTGATTCCTATGTCAATCACGTTATCAAACCTTTAGACGATATAAAGGTTTATAAAAAGCTATACCAAGACATTTACCGCAAGGCGGAAAACGTCGAATTATCCTGTTATGAAGACAGCACGTTTTACGATAAGTACACCATGGCGGTTGACGGCGCGGCAGATAAAATCACTGAAACTTCGGAGCTTTTATTTACGATTTTCTCAGCACTGATTGCCTCTGTTATTACTTATTATTTCATGTTTCAAATTGACAAACGAATGATAATCTTTGTTATCGCGCCGATTCTCGGCAATTTTGTTTTCGGGGCGATTCTGAATAAAAGCCGTTTTAAAATGTACAAGGAAAACACGCCGTACGCCCGCAGAACAGAATATGTCAACCGTGTGATGTACCTTTCGGATTACGCAAAGGAAATGCGCCTTTCCAAGATTTATAATCTGCTTCAGCATACCTATGAAACCGCCACAGAAAACACGGTAAACATATGTAAAAAGTTCAGGCTTAAAAATATCATTCTTTCTTTCGGGCAGGTGTATTTTTCATATACAATTATTTTTGAAGGAATTATGGTTTTCGGCGCGTACTGCGCGCTGTCGGAAAAATCCATGTCCCTGAGCGAATACGCGATTATTACAAGCATGATGGGTCTTGCTTCATGGGCAATCATCAACACCGCCAACAACCTGCTTAAATGCAGTCAGAACGGCTTGCTTCTGCATAACCTGCGTTCCTTTTTATTGTATGAAGAAAAAATTCCGGAGGATTATGACGGCATTATGCCGGACAGCGAAATTAAAAGTATAGAATTTAAAAACGTCAGCTTCGGGTATAAACCCGATACGCCGGTGATTAAAAACCTGTCGTTCGCCTTAACCGGAAAATCGTCCATCGCGTTGGTCGGGCATAACGGCGCGGGTAAATCCACCATTATAAAATTGCTGTTCCGCCTGTATGACCCAAATCCGGACGGCGGAGAAATCCTCCTGAACGGTATTAATATAAAAGAATATAACCTGAAAGCTTATCGGGCACTGTTTGCCGCCGCTTTTCAGGATTATAAAATCTTTGCGGGGAGCGTAAAAGAAAACGTGCTCCTCGGCAGAGAAAATATTCAGGGCGAACCGGACGAAATTGTTCGGCATGCTCTTACCAGAGCAAGGGTCATGGAAAAAATAGAATCTTTACCGAACGGCATAGAGTCAATTTTAACCAAAGAATTCGATGAAGAAGGTCAGGTGCTTTCCGGCGGCGAATTCCAGAAAATCGTAGTGGCAAGGGCTTTTGCGAACCCTGCGCCGATTAAGGTTTTTGACGAGCCGTCCAGCGCGCTTGACCCCATTGCCGAGTACGAATTATTTGAAAGCATTATTGAAGAAAGCAAAGATAATTTTATGCTGTTTATTTCGCACCGGCTTTCGTCAGTCAAAAACGCCGATGAAGTATTAATGCTCGAAAACGGCGAAATTATCGAGCGCGGCACGCATATAGAATTAATGGCTTTGAACGGGAAATACGCCGATATGTTTACCAAACAGGCGAAAAATTATCAGCCCGACGAAGCAAGCTTAGAAAGCGAGGAGGTTGCCGTATGAGTAAAATAAACGTAAAAAAGCAGAACGAAAAAGAAAAGAAAGTAAAAATATCGTTTGCCGATAATCTCAAACATAACTGGTTTATGATTAAAATTTTATGCTCGTCCGCACCTTTTTGCTTTATTATGATGTGCCTTGACGCTATCCGCTGGCATGGTATGAGCTTTATCGGGGGCACAGTTTGGATGAGCTTCCTGATTCACAGCGTGGAATTCGGGGAAGATTTCGGGCGTGTGCTGAAGCTCTCAGTTTTTATGTTTATCATATGGGCGCTTTCGGCGATTTGGTCGGGCTTCAACCATGAATACATCGGGAACGTTTACCGGGCAAAAGCAAATAAAAAGCTGCGCCTGATGTTATACGAAAAAGCAAGAAGCCTTGACCTTGCCTGTTATGACGACCCCGAATATTATAATGAATTCGTCTTATCGGTATCTGAATCATCAAACGCGGTTGACCGGACGATTCAGCTGATAGACTTAACAATTACCGGACTTGTGATGTTCTTTGCTTACGGTGCGTTTTTCTTAGTGAAAGACCCTGTTTCGCTTGCCTTTGTCACCGCTTCATTCATCCTCAGAATCTTGTTTATGAAAGCAATGAGCAAGGTGCAGTTTAAAGCAAAGCTTGCCGAAAACCCGCACGAACGCAAGCTGAAATACATACACCGCGTTTTTTATCTGAAAGATTACGCTAAGGAACTCAGATTAAATAAAAATACAACCAAAGGTTTATTTAAAGACTTTGACGCTTCCAACAGCGATATTCTTGAAGTCCGCCGGAAAATAGCCAAAAGAAAATGGGGATTGGACTTTTTTTCGGGCTACGTCGCCACTGATTTGATTTTCGACGGACTGTATATGATTTACCTTGTGTTTATGACCGCGGTGCGTGCGGTAATGTCTTTCGGAAGCATGTTTGTTTTATATAATTCGGTTTGGGGTATGCGGCGCGGCATGATGGTGCTGTCGGAGCTGTTACCTAAAGCAATGGAAAACGCGCTCTATATCGGTAAAATCCGCTCATTCTTGAATTATGAAACTAAAATTACAAGCCGTGAAAATTTACCGCTTCCGTCTGAAATCAAAGCGATTTGCTTTGAAAACGTCTGTTTCCGTTATAATGAAAAGCAGGATTATATCTTAAAAAACATCAACCTGACGATTAACCCCATGGATAAAATCGCACTTGTCGGTTATAACGGCGCGGGGAAAACCACGCTTGTGAAGCTTCTTATGCGCCTTTATGACCCCGTGGAGGGCAGAATCACGCTCGACGGCGTTGACATTCGTGATTTCGCGCTTGAAAGCTACCGCGAACGGATTGGTACAATTTTTCAGGATTACTGCATTTATGCCGCAACGGTCGAAGAAAATGTGGTGATGGATAACACACACGCTGACAGCGACGCTTTCGGAAAAGCCATGAAGCTGAGCGGATTCAAAACCCGCTTGGAAGAAATGCCGTTAGGCGCGGATACGCAGCTAACGCGGGAATTTGATGATGAAGGCACGGATTTATCGGGCGGCGAAAGCCAAAAGCTTGCGACAGCGCGGGTTTTTTACAAACCTTCTCACTTGATTATCCTTGACGAGCCGTCCAGCGCGCTTGACCCGATTGCCGAATACCAGATGAACCGCTCCATGAACAAAGCGGCAAATGAAAAATCCGTTGTGTTTATTTCGCACCGCCTTTCCACCACCAAAGACGCCGATAAAATTTTCATGCTCCGAAAAGGCGAAATCATCGAGCAAGGCACACACGGCGAATTGCTTGATTTAGGCGGTAAGTACGCGGATATGTGGCAAGCGCAGGCGAGTAAATACGTTTAGTATAAAAAATCGTTTGTTTTCTTTAAATTTAATTGACTAATCGGCGAAAATATGATATAATTAATACCGGTAATTATTTTTTAAGTTAATTTACTATAATTACCGGGGATTTTTATGAACAATCGGTAAAGCTGTTTTCGTGTTCCCCGTCGCAGGCGGGGAACACAGAGAAAAATTTTGCGGAAAGGATAAGGAAATGGATAAAAACGAGAAAAACACCGTACTTATCGTAGATGATGACAACGCAAACCTTATAATGCTTTCAGATATACTGCGCACCGAATACACCGTGCGCGTGGCGTTTGACGGCGAATCCGCTTTAAAAATAGCCGAAAAATATTCACCCGACCTTATTTTATTAGACATCATTATGCCGGGTATGGACGGATTTCATGTTTTCAACGAACTGAAACAATCTGAAACAACCGCCCACATTCCCGTTATTTTTATTACGGGTTTAAATAACAGCGACGACGAGAAGCGCGGGCTGAAGCTCGGCGCGGTGGATTACATCAGCAAGCCTTTTGATGAAATCATCGTTAAGCTCAGGGTTCAGCACCAAATCCGCATTGTCAACCAACTGCGCGCCATTGAATATTTAAGCATGGTTGACCAGCTGACCGGAATTCCGAACAGGCGGAACTTCAATAACCGCATCACAAGCGAATGGGGACGCGCAATAAGGGAAAAAGAACCGATTTGCCTGTTGATGATGGACGCCGATTATTTTAAAAAATACAACGATACATACGGTCATCAGCAGGGCGATAAAGCCCTTTGCGTATTAGCGCAGGTTTTATCCAAAACATTAAGACGCCAGTCGGATTTTTTCGCGCGTTGGGGCGGAGAAGAATTTGTGGTATTACTGCCGAATACGGACAAGAGCGGGGGACATGAAATCGGCGAACAGCTGCGTAAAAATATGGAAGCCGAAGAAATCACCTGCGAAGACGGAACGGTTACAAAGCTAACGGTAAGCGTAGGGCTTCACATGCATATGCCGACAACCCGCTGTTCGGTGGACGAGTTTATTTCAAAAGCGGACAGAGCACTTTATAACGCTAAAAATACAGGCAGGAACAAGGTGTGTGTATATGGAGAAGAATGAAAAAAAGCAAGCTTCTGTTTTTGAAGGCGACGTTCTTCTTTGCGAAGATAATGAAATGAACAACGAACTGATTACCAAGCGTTTGATGAAAGCGGGATTAAGCGTTACAAGAGCCGAAAACGGAAAAATCGGTTTGGAAACCGTACTTTACCGGATTCAAAATCATACGAAGCCGTTTGATTTAATTTTTATGGACATCCATATGCCGGTGATGGACGGGCTTGAAGCGGCTGATGAAATTCAAAAACTGAATACAGGTACGCCGATTATCGCTGTATCGCCCAACAACACGCCCGCCGAAATGCAAAAATATGCCGAGCACGGTATGAAAGACTGCTTGAATAAACCTTTTACATCGCAGGAATTATTCAGTTGCCTGATGAAGTATCTGCCTTTTTCAGATTGCAAAAAAGCGGGTACGGACGAAAAGCAGGACGCTGAAAAGGATAAAGCGTTAATCAACAAGCTTATTTTTAATTTCACAGCAAACAATCAGTTTAAATATAATGAAATTACGGAAGCGATTGACACAGGCGATATTAAATCCGCTCACCGTTTAGCGCATAATTTAAAAAGCAATGCCGGCAACCTCGGCAAAACAAAACTTCAGAAAGCCGCCGAAGAAATCGAAAAAATGTTAGCAACCGAAGAAAACTTAACCAGCCAGTTTTCGCTCAGCGTCCTTAAAACTGAATTAGACGCGGTTTTAGACGAATTTGCTCCGTTGATTGCCGAAATGTCTTATATGTTTGAAAGAGAAGATGAAAAAGCAAACGCTGATTGCTTTGATTTGCAGAAAGCTTTATTGGTGCTTGAAAAATTGGAAAACCTGCTTGAAGGCGGGGATTTGGAATGTTTAAATTTAATCGGCTGTTTAAGGAAAATCCCCGGAAGCGGGAAATTAATACAGCAAATCGAGTATTATGAATTCGGGAAAGCGGCAAAAACACTTGAAGAACTTAAAGAAGAATTGAGGAGTCACCCATGAGCGTAATATCATTTCCGGTTCGGAAGGTATGGTTTTTTATGAAATCCAATGCGAAAGTGCCGATTGTGTTCGCGGCAATTTTTCTGCTTATCCTTATCGGATTAATTACAACCACCCGGACTTTAGACCAAAAACTGCTTGCGCATGTGGAAGAAACCACAAGCGACATGCAGGCGCTTTTATCTGCAATGATGTCGGAAACGGTCATATCGGTGAATTTCATCGCCGAAACAATCGAGGATATGATAGAACGCGGCGACAGCTTTGAAGATATACAGAAATATATGACTTTATGCTCTTCGGATGAATTTAAAGAACAAATGCACACCAACAGTTATCTGAATGTTTTCGGGTATTTTGATGAATTTGACGCATTTTTCGACGGGCTGGGGCTTTTACTTCCTGAGGGTCTTATTGCAAACGAAAGCCATTGGTATATTGAAGCTGTTGAAAAAAACGGTGAAGTGGCTCTTTCATCTCAGGTTTATATTGATTTAAGATTTGAAATTCCTGTATTGTATTATTCACGCTGTCTGTTTGACAGCCGCGGAAACCGTTTGGGCGTAATCGCAATGAATGTTCCGGTCAGCTTTTTTCAGGATTATATAATAGGCGGGCATTTTTCGGAAAGCAGTTACGGCTTCATCACGGATAATGAATTAAGAGTGGTGATTCACCCCGGCGAAGATATGGTCGGGGAATTCATCCATGAAGCCAATTTAGGCTTAGATGATGCAAAAAGCTTAATCGAGCAGGGGAAAGCTATTTCCCTGTACGAGTATGTTAATTACCTCGGCGATAAAGCATTGCTGTTCTGCCGCCAGCTGAACAACGGCTGGTATATATTCTTCTCCGTGCCGAAATCGGAGTATTACAAAGACTTATATGATACAATGACGATTATGATAATCGTCGGTTTGGTTATTGCGGCAGCTTTAGGCTTACTGCTTGTCAGAATCGACGCCGCTAAAAACAAAGCAAACATAAAAAATCAGCAGAAGAGCAACTTCCTTGCCGTGATGAGCCATGAAATCCGCACGCCCATGAATGCGATTATGGGGATTGCCGAAGCACAGCTTCAAGAAGAAGAGCGGGAGCTTACGCCGAGCATTAAAGAAGCTTTCGACAGAATTTATTATTCCGGCAGTTTATTAATGCAGATTATCAACGATTTGCTTGATATTTCTAAAATTGAAGCCGGTAAGCTTGACATCATCGCAGACCGGTATGAAGTTGCCAGTTTAGTTAATGAAGTCGTACAGCTTAATAAAATAAGATTTGACAGCAGACCGATAGAATTTATCCTGCATGTGGATGAAAACATTCCTGCGTCGCTTATCGGCGATGAACTGAGGATTAAACAAATCCTTAACAACCTGCTTTCTAACGCATTTAAATATACTTGGAAAGGCGAAGTTGAATTTTCAATTACCTCAAGCGTCAGCGAAGAAGATAAATCAATTGTTTTCCTTATTTTAACCGTGCGCGATACCGGTATGGGCATATCCCAGCAGGACATTAAAAACCTGTTTGACCAATACGCCCGTTTTAATATGAAAGCAAACCGCTCAACAGAAGGAACAGGGTTAGGGTTAAGCATTGCGAAAAACTTAATCAGCATGATGCAGGGTGAAATCACCGTAGAAAGTAAGCTTGAAAAAGGAACTAAATTTACCGTGCGCCTGCCGCAGAAAATCAACGGTTCAAAAGCCGTGCTCGGAAAAGCGGTTGTTGAAAACCTGTATAAACTGCAGTTTTCAAGCGTTTCTCACGTGAAAAAAGCCCCGATTCTGCGTGAAAGAATGCCTTACGGAAGCGTTCTGATTGTTGACGACGTGGAAATGAACTTATTCGTAGCGAAGTTATTAATGCGTCCGTATGAGCTTGAAATTCACATTGCGGGAAGCGGTTATGACGCTGTTCAAAAAGTAAAAGACGGCAATCAGTATGACGTTATTTTCATGGACCATATGATGCCTAAAATGGACGGAATCGAAGCGGTAAAAATTATACGTGAGCTTGGTTATCAGCAATCTATCATTGCGCTTACAGCTAACGCCGTATCGGGGCAGGCGGATATATTCCTTTCTAACGGATTTGACGATTTCATTTCAAAACCTATTGACATCCGCGTTCTGAACGCTGTTTTAAACAAATATATCCGCGATAAAAACACAGACAGAAAAGCCGAATACGAAAAAACGCAATCGCAAAAAGCGCATGACGGACAGGAAACAGAAAAAGATGACAGTTATACATCATTTGATATATCGCGGCTTGAACATATTTCCGGACTTAATGCCGCGCAGGGGCTGAATGTTTTTGAAGACGATGAAGATGATTACATTTCCGCTTTACGCTCGTTTATCAAAAGCGCGTCCGGGATTATTGAAAAATTAAAAGATGTTAAAAAAGATAATTTATCGGAATATGTTATTAATGTTCACGGGTTAAAATCAGTCAGTGCGTGGATTTGCGCGGAGGAAATACGGGAAAAGGCATTGGAATTAGAGCTTTTAGCAAAAGAGGGTGATTTATCCGGCGTGCTTGAACGCAATGGCGCATTTTTAAACAAGGTTGTTGAATTTATCAGTGAGCTTTCGGTTTTGTTTGAAGACGACAGTTTAACGGTATAAAATAATATAACAATGTTCGCTCGTCCGGAGAAACGTAAAATTGTAGGGGCGACCCTTGCGGTCGCCCGTATAATTAATAAAACGCCGTAATAATTAACGGGACGCCACACAGGGCGTCCCCTACACATTAGCAATTGCGAATTTTCGGGCGGAAATGGATTCCGCCCCTACATTGTTGATGTTCGCCCCTACAATTGGAACGCATAAATGCGTTCCCTACAAAATAAAAAAACCGGTTGATGATTCAACCGGTTTTTTTGTGATTTGCCTTAATCTCTTTTCTTCTTCAAGATTGATGTTGCGCCTGTAACTAAGCTTGCTGCTGCTAATGCTACTATACCGATTGTTCCGTTTACAGAAGTGCTGGGGTTGTCGTTCGGGAATTCTACTACTCCGAGCGGAGGAGCGATTTCTTCGATTTCAACAACTTCTTCTGCTTCGTCTTCGGGGAATTCTATTACTACTAAAGGAGCGGGTTCTTCTTCGATGATTTCTGCTTCTGCTTCGTCGGGTTCGTCGGAAGCTACGGGTTCGTCGTCAATTGCTTCAACTACTTCTTCAACAACTGCGGGAGCGGAATCTTCGGTTACTACAACTACGGGGTTAGGAATGTAAGGAGGGTAGTAAGGAACATATTCTTCGCCGTTGTTCTCTTCTTCTTCTTCCTCTCCCTCTTCCTCAATTACTTCTTCTTCGTCTAATTCGCCGTAAATCGGTTCAAAAGTCGAATCGCCATAAACAGCTACTTGGTCGTAAACAGCTACTTGGTCATAAATCGGGAGCTGTTCGTATACAGGAGTGTAAACAGGAACGCTTGCTTTGTAATCAACCATTATATTACCTGTGCCGGGGTGAGAACAGTTGCAAGACCTTGCTTTTGCCGGATACGAATACTTAACGCCTTCAAACACTATGCAACCTGCGGAATAATTGATATGCGCGTTGCCGTTGACTATGTTTCCGCCGTTATTTTTGCAAGTTGTAGCGGATATTTGTCCGATTACTTTTGTTACGTAACTTACGTCGTAACGAAGAAAGTCGCCGTCTTCGTAGTCAATGATTTCGCCGTCTACATAACCAAGGAATTCACCGTCTACATAATCAATGATTTCGCCGAGAATTTCATTATAACCAATGATAACGCCGTTTTCGTCGATGTCAAGAATTTCGTTGCCGTTTGCGTCTAAGTCACCGATGTCCGCAGCGATTGCCGCGAATGAGAGTAATGCGACTGTGAGTGCCAATACCGTAATAAAGGTAAGGCTTCTTTTTAATAAAGTTTTCATAGCTGAATCCTCCAATTTTTTTAATTAGTAATTTCCTTTCGGAAATTACCGTACTTGCACTTGTGCAAGTACACGCCTCTTTTAAGTGGAGTTGGGGTTCTCCTTTTTCAGCCGTGTTTATTCTGGAGTTTCGGTTCTCCGTTTTCAGCCTCTTTTTACAGAGTTGAGGTTCTCTTTAAAGAAAAGTAGATTTGCATGCAGTTTTTTAGTTTCAAGCTTTGATACTATTATATACCACTTCAACATTTTTGTCAATACCAAAAGTTACATTTTTGTTACACTTCTATGTTTTTGCTATATATTTGCTGAAATTATACGCGGTAATTTGTGGAAATTGCCGAACCATTATTATAATTGGTAACTTTTGGGTTACATTTTCATTTTCCGTTCCATTAAGTCCGGGGCTTCCGCAAAGGACAACGCGCTTTCTCTTGAGATTTTGCCGTCCTTGAACAGCTTCAGGATATTATTGTCCATACTAATCATGCCGTCAGCCGTGGACGAGTTAATTACGGTGTCGATTTGGTGCACCTTGCTTTCACGAATCATGTTGCGGATTGCGTTGTTGCAGTGCATGATTTCAAACGCGGGGACTAAACTGCCGTCAACTGCCGGAATCAGCTTTTGGGAAATAACCGACTGCAGAAGCTGAGAAAGCTGAACGCGGATTTGCTGCTGCTGATTGGACGGGAAAACGTCAATAATACGGTTGACTGTGTTCGCCGCGCCGACCGAGTGCAGGGTGGAAATGACAAGGTGTCCGGTTTCCGCCGCGGTCATGGACGTGCTGATGGTTTCAAAGTCGCGCATTTCACCGACGAGAATAACGTCCGGCGATTGCCTGAGCGCGGCTCTCAGCGCGGGAACATACCCCTCTGTATCAGCGCGGACTTCACGCTGGCTGATAACGCTCTTGGAATTACGGTGCAGGTATTCTATCGGTTCTTCGAGCGTGATGATATGCCCGTTGCGCGTGGTGTTTATGCGGTTGATGACGCAGGCGAGCGTTGTGGATTTACCGCCGCCCGCAGGACCCGTTACAAGCACAAGACCTTTGGTTTTTTCGGAAATAGACATAATCGCTTCCGGAATATTGAGATGTTCATAATGGGGAATTTCAAAGGGTACGATTCTGATAACAGCCGCCCACGAGCCGCGCTGTTTGTACGCTGAAATCCTGAAACGCGATAAACCCTTTACGGAAATGGAAAAGTCGTCGTCGCCCTTTTCAATCAGACGCACAGGGTCGCGTCCCGCCATTACGTAGGATTCTTTAATAATGCGCTCGGTGTCAGCCGGAAGAAGCATATCGTTGTCGTGAATTTCAATAATCCCCCCGACCTTGTACGACATTGCCACGCCCGCAATGATAAAAATGTCTGACGCCTTCGCGCCTACCGCGTCCTGAAGAAGCTGTGAAAAACTAATCATATTTGTACCATTCCTCTCCGGAATTTGAGCAAAGCACAAATTCCTGTCTGAAAAATTTATTTTTCAGACCTTAATCCTCCCCGAATATCAATATCGGCATACTGCCGGTTTCCGGTTCATCAAAACCAAAGCCTTCGCTTTCATCTTCATCCGATTTATTAACCGCCGCCCACTTTTCGCAGGAAATGCCGTTTTCCTGTACTTTCAGAACAACACTGAGTTCCCGGTTGGCGTCGATTTCTTCCTTAAAGGCTATAACTTCGCCGACTACATAAAACTGAAGCTCACTTTGAATTTTCGCCACTTGCTCGACAGCGCGGAGCTCTGCTTCATAATAAACGGTAATCGAATCCGCCGCTTTTTCTGCCAAGGCTCTCTCGTCCTGCGCGGAAAGCCGCGCCAAAACCGCAAACACTGTTAAGCATAATATAATTAACACCGCAAACAGCGACGAAATACCGACGGTGACGGGCGGAGCAGAGCCGGAGCTTGGCGTAGGCGAAGGGTTCGGGTGTTCTCTGATGTGCGGATTGTCAATCATGCCGTCCCGCCTCCTTTGCCACCGCGACGGTTAATTCGTAGAGCGTTTCATTTTCTTCCGATGAAACATTTTTATATGTAACGATATGCGCTTGTTTTATAATATCGGTTTCTGTTATTTCTATCCTCATATTAAAAGGTAATATATCTGCTTCCGCGCTAAAATTAGAGTTGACCATTACCCCTGTTCCGTCCGGAAGTATAATGCTTATATTGGATATATTCTTTTCTAAACTAAAAATTAATTCTCTCGTTTTCTCCGGGTCTCCGTTTGCCGCTTTAAAACACTCTGCGGCGTTCTTCGCTTCAATCACCGCCGCGGTTAAAGCCTTACTGTGATTGACGTCCTCATACGCTAAGCCGAATAGCTTTACACATGCCGCCGCCGCCAATGAGAAGAAGAACAAAACAATAATCAATTCCGGCAAGAGCAGGTTCTTACGCGGAACTCTGGTTTTTAAATGCACTTCTCGCGCCATTCTACCTGCCACCCCCTGTATCAGAGCTTAAATGAACAAATGTGCTGTTGCCGCCCACCGTTATTTTAATCAGCGACGCTGTCACTTTTTCAAAACCCACGTTTTCAGCGGGCAGAATCGGCGTACCTTTAACGGAAAAATCAGGCTGTTCGTCGCTCCAGCCGTAAAGCTCAGTCAGATAGCCGTCCTCCGTGTATATATAGGCATTCATTGCGCCTGTTGTTAAAACAAGCATGGGAATACCGTCGTATTCCGCAATATTCACAGACTCCGCCGCGTCGGACATGCGAACCTTCTGCGAAAGGTAAAGCAAAATAGTACGCTCGGAATAGCGTTCCTCAACAGCCGTTGAAAGCCCCTTAAACGCGGACGCGCCGGTTAAAAGAACCATAGTTAAGAACAAAGCAAACACAGCGAAAAGCGTCATGCTTACCGCAAAGTTCAATGAATTGTGACTGCGTCCGCTGTTCATTCCGCGTTCTCCTCCGAAGCTTCTTCTCTTATGCTTTCCCCGTGTCTTGTGATAATAATATTCGGCATAAGATTGTTCGCTATTTTTTCGTAATAAACAAAGTATTTATCCTTGTTGATAACAAGGCTGTAGTTTTCTTCAAGGTATTCAAGGCTGTCAGGGTACATGCCCTCATAAGCATAACAGCTTACGACTGCGCGGTTTATATTTTCGCGCACCGCTCGAAGCGCTTCATCATCGGAGGTGGAGCGCGCACTGTTGACCATCCAAATCACAAACCCGCCGAAAGCGGCAAGCAACAGGATTCCGATGATAAACATATGGGAAGATTTCTTCTTCTTTTTCGCTGTCAGCACGGTTTCACCCCGTTTTTTTAATTATTGAACATATTATAAAATTCCTGCGGTAAATTCCACGATTCTATATCAGGTTCTCCGTATATAAAAGAGGGTATTATTATCATTTCCGCATGGTATTCTAAGCCTTTGTAAGTCACGCTTAAACCGCCTTTAAAATTTCGCCTGAATGCGGATTCGGCAATCTGCGTTACGCTGTCGGGGAGCGAAATACTCATCAATACTGTATCTTGAGATAAACCCCAATGATGAATACCTACCGTGCCTTCCCGAACTTCTACAGATACAATTGTATCATTTGTATCGTTGAAATCAACAGCTATATTATTTACATAAACCACACCATCGTGTGCTTTAGCCCACGCAGTTTCGTGAAAAGCACCATGCCCGACACTTACTGCGCTTTCAGGAATCGTAACATTTAAAAGCTCTGTACAATCCCAAAACGCCTGTTCGCCGATGTGAATTAAACCGTCAGGGATTATAACGCTCGTCAGGTTATCGTAATTATTATTTGAGATTGTGCCGTTTTTAAAAGCACCAAAAGCTATCCCTAAAGTACCCTCGCGGATTTCGATAGATGTAACCGAACGTCTGTCGCCATTGTAATTTATGGCGATATTTCCCGCGTAAACTACGCCGTCAGGCTGGTTATTCATCCAAGCGGTATTGTGAAAAGCGGCACTGTCCATATAAATAAAATTATCGGGGAAAGTAATATCAATCAATCTTGTGCAGTCAAAAAACGCGCCGTACTGAATATGTTTTAAACGCTCGGGTAAAATAATACTTGTTATTTTTGTGCCGTCAAACGCATGAGCGCCGATATACTCAACTCCGCTTCCGAGCGTAACGCTCGTCAGCTCGTGACACGACCTGAACGCCGCCGATTCAATAATCGTCACACTGTCGGGAATGACGATGCTTTCCAGCATTGTTTGGGAAAACGCGCTGCTGCCGATTCTTGTAACGGTTTCAGGGATTATAACTTTTTTCAAAGCCTTTATACCCAGTGTTGTCGTCACTGCGCCTTCGACCGAACCGGAAAACGATAAATTGCCTATACTTATCACCGGTAAACCTTCGATTGTTGCGGGTATATGTACTTCTTCATCTCCTGTTAAGTGCAGTTTAATTTCAACGCCGCCGTCAATGATTTCCCACTTAAAATCGCTTGCCGGTGCTTCGTTATTGTTTACAAGCGGTTCGGCGGGGTCGTTATTTTCTTCCGGAGGGTCATTCGGCTCGTTAGTTTCGTTTTGCGGTTCTGCCGGTTCATTGGTTTCGTTTTGCATATCAGTCGGTTCATTGGTTTCTGCCGGCGGGTTTTCTTTTCCGCCGCCGCAAGCGGTAAATGAAAATACTATTGTAAATGCAAGAATAAGTATTATAATTTTTCTCATCATCTAATCCTTTATAAGATTTTAACACGTTGTTTGCAGTGTAGTTCATTGCTTACAACGCGCATTTCGCGGCTTGCAACGTACATCTCGCGGCTTGCCGCGTGTATTTCGTTGTTTACAACGAAATACTAAGCCCCCATAACCGCAAGCAACGGGAACATAACCGAAAGCAGAACCAATCCGATAAGCACGGACATGATAAACGCCATCGCCGGCTCAATCCTGCCGATTAAGGTATCAATGCTGACCGCTACGTCCTCTTCGCTCTTTTCGGCAATGACTTCCATGATGTCGTCGGTACTGCCTGTCTTGAAGCTTAACGCCAGCATACGGCAGTATAAAGGAGAAAGGATTCTGGTTTTTAAAACGGCGTCGTTGAAAGTTTCGCCCTCCGATATAGACCTGCGGCACTCTTCGATTTTATCAGCCGCCTGTTTGTTCGGCGCGAAAGAAAGTGCTAAAATCAACGACTCGTCCAAGTCCAACCCGCTTTTCAGCGTCATAGCCATAGAAGCTGAGAAACGCGCAGTTAAAAGGCACTGCATAAACCTTGAATTGCCGAATAAATGCGAGAATAACCCTTTGGCTGTTTTTTTCAAGGCGTTTATTCTGTATGTAATGAACACAAGCGCGATAATCGCCGCGACAACCGTCAGAATCACCACTGAGAACCTTTCAAGGAAATCGCCGACGTTCATTAAAGTTCCCGCAACCGTTCCGACTGAAACGCCGAGCCGCCCGAAAACTTCTTCAAATACAGGCAGAACCTGCGTCAGCAATATCCACATAACCGCCAAAAGCAGTACAAAAAGCACAATCGGGAAAACAATCGCGTTTTTAATGCTTTCCTTTATTTTAACATCGCGGTCATAATAAAGCGAAAGTGAACGCAGAACGGCGTCAAGCCGTCCGGTTTTCTCGCCGATAACAAGCATATCGAGGGCATACTGCGGAAACCCGCCGACTTTCTCTGCGGCTGTCGAGAATCTATGCCCTTTTTCCATTTGGTCTCGGATTTTGGAAAGATAAGCGGCGGCTCTCTCGTCCGTTTCGTCGTCAATCAGCATCAGCAGACCGTCGCTGATTGGAATACCCGTTTCGATTATCATTGCAAGCTCGGTGCAGAACGCCGACAGAAACGCGCCGGATTTAGGTTTGATTTTACTCATATGAACCCCCCGAAAGTAGTGAATAATTAATAATTATTAATAATGAAATAACGTGACAAAGCTTCCGGGTGCTTTTACAAAATCCTGAAAGCCCTTGTTGCTGTCGCCGTTCATGGCGGCAAAGGTCGGTTCCATTAAAGTCCATTTGTTGCTTTGGAAAACTATCCACGCGTTGACTGTGCCGGAATCCTTTGAATACACCGTAACCCACGCATGACGTCCGGCTTGCACGGTTACTTCGCCTATGTCAATTCTGCACGGAATCCCCTGACTGCGGAGCATTGCCGCCATCGCCGAAGCGTAATCGTAGCAAATCCCCTTCTTAGAATTCATCAGCTCCGAATGAACAGGCACATAGCTTGACGTTGCGGTAGCCGCCTTGTTAAAATCGTAGGTGACGTTGGAAACAAACCAGTTGTATATTGCGCTGATTTTTTCAACCTCGGTTTTTTTGCCCGTGCTGAGTTCCACGCCTTTGTTAATTACCGCCGCGCCCGCCGAATAATTGCAGTAGTTGTTCGACATCAGGAAAGGCGCGTTTACATTGCTCATGGAAACCGTGATGTCAAGCGTGTCTAAAGGAACAACGCTTGTTCCCTCTCCTTCGAAAACCCTGATGGTATATTTGCCGTTGCCCTCGCTTAAAGGCAAGCCTTTTAAGGTGTTATCAGGCTTTAACTCAAACTGGTACATAACGCCGGTCGGCGTGTCCATCTGCACCAAAAGGCGCGGACGGCTGCCGCTGTATAAAACCGTTATATAACCGGAGGATGTATTTGAATAATCAACGGTGCATTTATCTTTTTTAGACGCCTGTGTTCCGGGCGCTAAAGGCATTATTATAATAGGTGCGCTGGAGAGGTCGGGTGTTACAGGCTTCGGAGTTGTAGCAGAAGTCGTGGTAGTGGTGGTTGTTGTAGTTGTAGTGGTTGTTGTTGTTTTCGTCGGGTCAGTCGGCGGTGTGTTTGTTGGCGGCGTATTTGTAGGCGGGGTAGAATCAGTCGGGTCGGGGTCGGGTTTTTCGTCTGTTCCTTCCGGAGGTGTTGTGATAGGGTCGTCAACAGGGTCATTTTCCGGCGGCGTGCTTATGGGGTCGTCAACGGGGTCGTTTTCCGGCGGCGTGGGCGTGGGAACAGGCGTAGGGTCAGGGGTTGTTTCGGGGTTTGTATCTGTTTTGGGTGTTTTTTCCGTGGTGGGTTCAGGTGTTTTAATTACATCGCCGGATGAAACCGACGGGTCAGGGTCAGGAAATTCAACAGGCTCGTTGTTACAGCCGGCAAATATTAAGACACAAACGGCAGTAAAAGCCGCGATTAAAATTTTTAAACGATTTTCCATGCCTTATACCCCCTTATGTCAGTACCGCAAATTATTAATTTTAATTTATTAATTAAACTATTTAATATATTCTAACACACTATAAAAGAAATGTCAAGATTTTTTCCTTGTTTTCGGTTTGATTAAGTCATAACTTTTTTGTTATGGGTTTTGCGTCTTTTTATTATATTATATTTCAACTGTTTTTGAAGCGATTTTATCGCAGAAAGCCGCGTCATGTTCCGCAAACAGAATCGTCGGTTTGAACGCAAGCAGTAATTCCTCAATCTGCATGCGTGAAATCACGTCTATATAGTTCAAAGGCTCGTCCCAAATATACAGGTGCGCTTTTTCACACAAACTGCGTGCTATGAACGTTTTCTTTTTCTGACCGCCGCTGAAGTCGCTCATATCTTTTTCAAACTGCGTTCTTGAAAAATCCAATTTGCTTAAAATTGCTTTAAAAAGGCTTTCACTGATGTTATACTTTTCGGCATATTCGGATAAACTGCCTTTTAAATCCCCTGTTTCTTGCCCGACGTAAGAAATTTTCAGATTGCTTGCAATATGAAGATTCCCCTCAAACCGTAATTCTTCGCCGCAGATTAGCTTTAAAATGCTGGATTTCCCCGAGCCGTTCCTGCCTTTGAGGGCGATTCTGTCGCCGTTTTCAACAGTGAAGCTGATGTTTTCGCAGACGCATTTTTCCCCGTAGAAAACCGAAAGCTTATCCAAGGTCATAAGCTTTTTTGTGTGATGAATGACGGGGTACAGCTTTAAAGAATCAGCAGTTTCCACATTTTTCAGAAGCTTGGATTTTTCCAAGGCGGCAGAATCCCGCCTCGCTTCGGCGGCTTTGGCGCGTTTCATCATTTTCGCGGATTTGTGCCCGATATAGCCGCGGTCAGGGCGTAAGCCGGAGTTTTTGGTTTTATACTTTGTTTTTTCAAGCTTATCAGACCAGTCGGAAGTGCGTTTCGCAGCTTCTGTGAGCCGCTTTACATCCTTTTGCAGTTTTTCGTTCTGCGTTAACTCAAAATTGTCCGAGCGTTCTTTATTTATCAGCCATGACGAGAAGTTTCCGCGCTGTATTTCTATGCTATTCTTATTGATTGACAGAATGTGGTCAATACAGTTATCCAAAAATACACGGTCGTGCGAAACAAGGATAAAACCTTTCTTGGATTTTAAATAAGCCGATACCTTTTCGCGCCCTGCCGCGTCAAGATGATTGGTGGGCTCGTCAATGAGCAGGAAGTTGTTTTCTTTCAGAAATAATACAGCAAGTAATATTTTTGTTTGTTCGCCGTTTGAGAGCGTATCGAAAGAACGGTACAGTGTTTCTTCGTCCACTTCTAACAGTGAAAGCTCACGGAGCAGTTTCCAGTGCTCATAATCAGAATTGAACCCGTTTATAATGTCGATTGTGTTCATATACGGTGCGTTTATATTTCCCATGTTATACGGGAAGTAATCAAATTTTACGTTTGCATCTATACTTCCGGTATATTCATATTGACCGCGCAGAAGATTTAAAAAGGTGGTTTTCCCTTTGCCGTTCCTGCCGGTGAAGCCGAGCTTCCAATCGGTATCGAATTGAAAGCTGACGTTTTCAAAAACAGGCTCATAACTGCCGTCATAAGCAAAAGTTAAATTGTTCACATTAATCAAAGACATGAATCTTCCTCCGTTTAACAGGCATTTCCTCTATCTCCTGAATGAGTGGATTTTTCAAAAATACGCCATGAATGGAGTTAATGGAATTGTCTAATATAGTAAATTAACTTGAAAATTGCACCAATAAACAGGCATAAAAACCCATAAATCAAAGCTTTTCATGCCTGTTTATTGAGCATTTCCTAAGTTAATTAACTATACAATAAAGCCGCAAGAAATTACTTCTCACGGCTCGTTTTATTATAAAACGGCGCAGTTATGTTTACTTATAAAAATAAACAACCGAAGCGGAAGCCTTTAAATACAAAGGCATAAATTTCTTGCATGTTTTTAAATTTTAATTCAGCAAGAAATAGTCCGCATTTTTTCACGC
>WRJM01000025.1 GCA_009782265.1 Oscillospiraceae bacterium
CGCCATTATATAACCCGCGCTTCCGAGCCCGCAGATTGTACCCTTGCAGACTGCGGAAATCACCGATTTATGCCTGAACTCTTCCCGTGCATATATATTGGACAGATGAACTTCTATTACAGGAACGCTGACAGACGAAATCGCGTCGCGGATTGCGTAGCTGTAATGGGTAAACGCGCCCGGGTTCAAAATAATACCGTCAGCTTTTGGCGTCGTTGTGCCTTCGGCACAACGGCAAGATTCATGGATTTTATCTGTAATCGCACCCTCGTGATTGGATTGGAAAAATTCAAATTCGCACGCACAGCCGTTTTCGCGGAATTTATTAACAATCCGCTCATTTATGTCCGAAAGCGTTTCGCTTCCGTAAATTTCAGGCTCTCGTGTTCCGAGCATGTTTAAATTACAGCCATTTATAATTAGAATGTTCATTAATAAAAGCCTCCCATTATAAACCTCTTATAATATTCTTTCATTGCCTGTGCGTCTTCAGCCTGTGTTCCGTCAGATTCGCAGATGATGGACGGCTGATAATCCTGCTCCGCTATAACTTCCATTAACGGTTCATAATCCGGTCCGTATTCGGTGTCTGTAAAGGTTAAATGGGTTTTCTCCCCGCCCTCGGTGTATTGAATTTTACTGAAATGAATATGCAGATTCTGCGCACGTTTAAAACCAAGCTCGTCCTCAAGCGTATCGAATATTCTTCTGTAGTCTGATTTGGTTTTAATCCCGCCGTGACTGCGCGCATTCAAATGCCCGAAGTCTACGCAGGGCAGAAAACTTTCATCAACCTTGCAAAGTTCAATTACTTCTTCTAAAGTCCCAAGCTGATTGATTTTTCCCATGGTTTCAGGGCAGATAATAATGCCGGAAAGATTATTCTCAATTAACAGCTTCCTTGATTTTTTTAAAGTTTCCTTTGCTAATGCAAGTGCTTCTTCCCTTGACATTTTCGCGCACGAGCCGGAATGAACGACAATTTTACGCGCACCGAGTTTCATTGCCGCTTCTGCCGATTGCAGGATATAATTTGCACTTTTTTGCCTGATTTCTTCCTGTTCACTCGAAAGCGATATATAATAAGGTGTATGAAGCGTTACTTCAATGTTGTTTTCAGTCGCAAGCTCCGGTAAAAACGCGTACATTTTCGCGCTGATATTCACGCCCCTGCCGCACTCGATTTCATAAGCGTTCAGCCCGAAGCCGCGCAGGTATTCCGGCAAATCTTCCGGAAATCTCTTCTTTGCGTTCGTGAAACTGTCTGAATTTCCGCCCGGTCCGAATGAAATCGGCATAACATACATCCTTTATAAATCTTTATTCATTCTTGAAAAATCCCGCTTGAAAAACGCGCTTTCTATTTTACGCTTAAACCTGAACAATTTCCCGCTTTCAAGGTAAAACGGTTCAACCAAAACCGTTGTAATCCCGCTTAAATTCCCGCCCATTACGTCGGTAAAAATCTGATCACCCACAACTGCAAGGTTCTTTTTCGGCAAGCCTAATTTCTTCGCCGCCTTATTAATCCCGAAAGTCAGCGGCTTGCACCCGAACGAAATAAAATCCAAACCCAATTCCCCGGCGAGCGGCGCAACTCGTTTCGCGTTATTATTGGACACAATCATCATTTTTACGTCAAGCCCGCGCATAATACTGAGCCATTCGGGAACGCCCGCTTCCGCGGCGGGGCTTCCGTGCATGGAAAGCGTGTTGTCAAGGTCTAAAATTAAACCTTCGATACCGCGTTTATTTAAAAATTCTTCATTTATGGCGAAAATGTTTTGAATCCAAATATTCGGTTTAAACAGAAAAAACACCTCGGAAAAACACCTCATAAATTAAATAAGCGGGCTTTTTTATAAAAAGTCCGCTTAAATGTTTTCTTACTTGAACTTGCGCTTGCGAGCGGCTTCGGACTTTTTCTTGCGTTTAACCGAAGGCTTTTCGTAATGCTCTCTCTTGCGGACTTCGGCAAGAACGCCGTCTCTGGCGCACGAACGTTTGAAACGCTTTAAAGCCGTGTCTAAAGATTCGTTCTTTCCAAGACGAATTTCAGCCACATATATCCCTCCCTTTTCCGGTGGATTCTCTATATAAATCGACGTAAAATGTTAAAATACGCTGTCGCATAGTATTGCACCTTTAATATTATACAATATATGCTTGCTCTTGTCAATAGCTGACAAGTAAATTTTTCACTTTATTTTCATTTTCTTCTTTTTTATACAGCTTATTGATTAAGAAACTCTTCCGGATTTATAAACTCCCCGTCCTGCCAAAGCCTTTCAAGGTCATAGAATTCCCTTGTTTCCTGATGAAAAATATGCACGACAACGTCAATATAATCTAAAACTATCCAATTCGCGCCCTTATAACCCTCCGTGCGCTTCGGTGCGTCGCCCTTTTCGGACAGCTTATGTTCAACTTCGTCCGCTAAAGCCTTCACCTGCGTTGAGCTTGAACCGCTTGCAATCAGGAAATAATCCGCCACGACGGTTAAATCCCCGACTTTGATGATTTCCATGTTTTTTGCTTTTTTGCTGCTTAGCGCGTTCACCGCGATTTTTAAAAGTTCTTTGCTTTCCATATTTTAATTCCTTTCTGTTTCCGTTGTTTTACGTAATATTGCTCCCCAAAATTAAACCTTACCAAAATTGTCACGCAGGATTATTATCGTCAGACAAGGCAATTTTGACGCGAATATCCGTTGATATTTAAGGAAAAATTAACGCAGTATGGCGGTAATAAAACAAGTGAAAATGGCAAGGTTTAATTGGGGGAGCAATACTAATATCGATTATAAAAGCTCTTAAAAATCCGCACAAAAAGCTTGCGTTTATGGGTTTTTGTGCGGATTTTTTAGAAAGCTTTTAATGAGGGATTAGTATAAGTAATAATTATACGCTTCATGCGTGTTGAGTGAAATCTGCTTTTTCCGTTCCAAATCCTCCGCAAGCGCCCAAACAAGCGCGTGAAGCATGCCCGTGTTCAAATCCGCAAGCGCAAAATCCCTGTATTTCTGCACTTCGGGATATTCTCTGCCGAAAGCAACCAAATCGCCAAGGTATATGATTTTTTCAAGCTTAGTCATTTTAGCTCTTGCCACCGTGTGAAACCTGATTGCCGAAAACATTTCATCATCATCTATACCGAGTATTTCGCGGATATAAACCGCACCCGCCGGCGCGTGCCAAAGCTTCGGCTCTTCCTTTTCGAGCGGGTCAAGCGCAAACTCCGGCTTTTTCAATAGTTTTGACGAGATTAACTTTTTTATTTCATCTGCCTGCGCTTCTTTGCATACATCGTGAAGAATTCCTGTTATATATGCTTTTTCAGGATCATTATAACCGTGCTTCAGCGCAAGTTCCCGGCACATTTCAGCGGTTTTTACGCTGTGCACGAACCGCTTTTCCGACAATCTGCCGCTGATGAATTCAATGTAAAACGCTGTTTTATCCCTCATTTAAACTGTAAAACCTTTTCTGTTTAATATAATTAAAAACCTTTTGCGGTACAAGCTCGCTTACGTCTTGGTCTTTTGAAATTTTCTCCCTGACCTCACTGGAGGAAACCTGCTTTACTTCAAGGTTTAAAACCTTAATTTTACCGATTTCGGTTGCATATTCATACATGTTTGTAAACTGCCCGGGTTCTCTTGCCGCCGCAATAACATGGCACTCATTCAAAATCGTTTCATAACTGTTCCACCGGTCAAAATGAAACAGCATATCCGCGCCGATTAGTAAATAAAACTCCGTGTTCTTCGGGTAAATCCCTTTAAGCAAATGCAATGAATTAATCGTATAGCTTTTGCCTGTCAGCTTATTTTCAATATCCGTTACCTCAAAACCGCTTAACCCCTCAAACGCAAGCCGGCACATGTATTCACGCGAATTAAACCCCACCGCCGACGTACCCTTGTGCGGAGAAGTTTTAGTAGGCATAATCAGCATTTTATCAAGGCTTAAATGCTCCTTTGCCTGAACAGCAATATTGATATGCCCGTTATGAGGCGGGTTGAAAGAACCGCCGAATATGCCTATTTTCAACATTTTCATAAGGATAATACTTCCTCTCCGGTTTATTTTAATTCGATTTTTCTTTTTTTACTATCGGGGTTTTTCCTGTAAAGAATAAACTTATTGCCGATGACCTGAATGATTTCAGCGCGGGTTTTTTCGCTTATATTCAATGCGGCTTCTTTCGCGGTTACGCCGCTGTTGTTCAAAACGCTGAGCTTAATCAATTCCCGCGCTTCAAGCGCGTCATTAACTGCTTTTATTAAATTTTCGTTCCCGTCCAAGCCCTCTTTGCCGATTTGGAAAACCGCGTCATATTGATTTGCCAAACTGCGCAGTTCGGCGCGCTGTTTGCTTGTTAATTTACTTTCTGTCATTTTTTAGTTTTCTCCAATTCCTCCGCAAGTTTTCTAAGCGCGATTCCTCTATGGCTGATTTGATTTTTTTCATCATCTGTAAGCATTGCCATGGTAACACCCTGCTTAACCTCAAAAATCGGGTCGTACCCGAAACCGTTTTCGCCTTTATTTTCAAACCCGATATGTCCCTGAACCTCACCCTGAAAGATTCTTTCGTGACCATTTTCATCAATATAACAAATACAGCAGACAAACCGCGCTGTGCGCTTTTCGTAAGGTACGTTTTTTAATTTTTCAAGAATGGTTAAACGCCTTTTACCCGGCTCTGCATACCGCGCCGAATATATACCCGGTTCGCCGTTCAGTGCGTCAACCTCAAGCCCGCTGTCGTCCGCTATTACCGAAAATCCGCCGGACGCAATGTTTTCTGCGTTTTTGTCAACAAGATTAAATATCTCACGCGCTTTTATGCGCGCATTTTCCTCAAAGGTTTTTCCGGTTTCTTCAATATCGGCGGTTATACCCATGTCCGCAAGCGATTTGACTTCAAACCCGTATGGATTTAATATACTTTTTAATTCGGTAAGCTTGCCTTTATTATTGGTTGCGGCAATAATATCATTATTCATTTTATTCACCAAGTAATGCGTCTGCGAACATTTTTGCGTCAAACGGTTGTAAATCGTCGATTTTTTCGCCTACGCCGATAAATTTAACAGGGATATTGAGTTCATTTTTAATCGGAATCACAATACCGCCCTTTGCCGTACCGTCAAGCTTTGTCAGTACAATTCCGGATATGCCCGCAACTTCCTTGAATAATTTTGCCTGATTCACCGCATTTTGACCCGTTGTTGCGTCAAGCACCAAAAGCGTTTCAACCGAAGAATCAGGAAGCTGTTTATTCACGGTGGCAACGATTTTTTTCAGCTCGTCCATGAGGTGCTTTTTATTATGAAGCCGCCCCGCCGTGTCAATAATCAGGACGTCGGATTTACGCGCCTCCGCCGCCTTACAGGCGTCAAAAACCACTGACGCGGGGTCACAACCCTCTTGTTTTTTAATGATGTCAACACCGGCACGGCGCGCCCACTCGTCAAGCTGTTCGATTGCCGCCGCTCTGAACGTGTCTGCCGCCGCGATTAAAACCTTTTTACCCTCTGCGTTCAGGTTCGCGGCAAGCTTCCCGATGGTGGTAGTTTTTCCCGCGCCGTTCACACCGATAATCAGAATCGCAGACGGCGTTGTTGAAAGGTTTAATTCATTGCCGCCGTCAATTAACTCTACGATAATATCACGCAGAAGCGTTTTAATTTCTGCGGGTTCTGTCAGCCGCCCGCGTTTGACTTCACCGCGGAGCCTTTCGCAAATGTCGCCAGAAGTTTTCGCGCCTAAGTCCGACAGGATTAAAATTTCCTCAAGTTCCTCAAAGAAATCCTCATCGATTTTTGTGAACGCGCCGATAATGCCCTCGACCTTGTTTGCAAGCGCGTCCTTGGTTTTAGTTAAGCCGCTTTTAAATTTACTGAATAATCCCATTTATTCTCCTTAATTGATTTCCACATCAAACTCGTCCGTAATCTCCTGCCTTAGCATCCTTGAAACTCCTTTTTCCTGCATAAACACGCCGTAAAGCACGTCACACCCCTCAATCGTCCCGCGCCTGTGGGTAATCAGCATTAACTGCGTCCGCGCCGAAAACCGTTTCAGGTATGTAATATACTTGATAATATTCACTTCGTCTAAAGCCGCGTCAACCTCGTCAAGCATACAAAACGGCGTAGGTCTGTGCAGAAGTATGGCAAAATAAATCGTAATAGCGACCATCGCCTGTTCTCCGCCCGACAGCGAAATTAAATTTTTAATTAATTTCCCCGGCGGCGCGGCGAAAATTTCAATCCCGGAACCTAAAACATCATCGGGGTCAGTCAGCTCCAAACGCGCCTTTCCGCCGCCGAATATTTCGGTGAAAATCCGCTCGAAGTGATAATTAATTTCATTGAAACTGGTTAAGAATTTTTCTTTTATATTTACTGTTAATTCGGCAATCAGCTTTTCAAGCTCTGCCTTGGAATGTTCAACGTCACCAAGCTGTTCTGTCAGGGTTTTGTGCCGTTCGCCCACCTCTGTGAATTCCTCAATCGCCGCAAAGTTCACGTTCCCGAGCGCGGTGATTTGCTTCCTCACGTCCGCAAGCTCGGTTTTAGAAGCGCGCACGTTTTCAATCGGCTCTGCCAAATTCGCCGCCTCGCTCGGAGCAAGTTCATACTTTTCCCAAAGCTCTTCCTTAATTCTGTTGGTTTCCGTTTCCGCAGTTGTTTTGCGTTCTCTTGCCGCCGCAAGCGCGTTGGAGAACCGTTCTTTTTCCGTGCTTTTTTCGCGGATTTCGCGGGTCGCCGCCGTAATTTCCTGCTCTGCCGCGCTGATTTGCAAGCTTGCTTTTTCATATTCTTTGCGGTTTTCCGAAAAACTTGCATTGATTTGCGCAATCTGCTCTTTATTTTTTATAATTTCTGCTTCAAGTTCAGCGTTTCTTTTCAGCAGGTTTTCTGTTTCCTCTTTTAAAATCCCGCTGTCTTCGCCGAGCCTTTGTTTACTTTCTAAAACGCTTTCTATTTTTTGCGCAAGGTTTTCAATGTCTTTTTTCACGGACAATGTTTCTAAGTTAAGGCGGGTGATTTCATCGCCGGCTTCGCTTCGTTTCTGCGCGGAATCCGCTTGAAGCGCGTTCAGCTTTTCAGCTTCCGCTTCTTTTGTTTTTATTAAATTTGCGGTTTCTTCCAAAATCTGCCCGCAGTTTTGAATTAATGCTTCCTGTGCCGCTTTTTGACTTTTATTGCGGTCAATGATTAAAACCGCGTTTTTATTTTGCTCTTCATACTGTTCAATTAAATTGTCAACACCGCTGATTTCCGCGTTTACGCGGATTTTCTCATTTTGGATTGAAACGGCTTTTTCCCTGAACCCCTCTGTTTCGATTGCCATTTTATTGACTTCCGCGTTCAGCAAGGAAAAATCCTGCTTCAGGAAAGCAAGTTTTTCATCAAGCTTTACAAGCTCTTTTCCAAGGCTTTCGATTTCCTGTTTGCGGCTGATAATTCCGGCAGTTTCCTTCACCGAGCCGCCCGTAAACGAGCCGCCCGCGTTAATCACCTGACCGTCTAAGGTCACGATTTTAAATTTATAACCGTGCTTTTTGGAAAGGTACGTAGCGGTGTCAATGTCTTCGGCAATCACCGTTCTGCCGAGCAGGGATTTTATAATTTCGCCGTATTTTTGTTCGTAGTCAATTAACTCATGCCCTAAGCCGAGATAACCGTCTTCTTCCGAAAGCTCCGGAAAAGCGGAAAGGTCAAGTTCTCGTCCTTTAATAGATGTTAAGGGCAGAAAAGTCGCCCGTCCGGCGTTGTTCTCTTTTAAGAACCTTATGCACCTTTTTGCGGTTTCTTCGTTTTCTACGATGATATGCTGTAAAGCCGAGCCCAACGCGATTTCAAACGCTGTTGAATACTTTCCGCGCACGCTGATTATATCCGCAACCGTGCCGTGAATGTTACTGAGTTGTTTTGTTTTTGACGCGGAAATAACCGCTTTTACGCTGGCGAAATACCCCGTCATATTTTTTTCAACGTCCGATAAAACATCAAAACGTGATTTTTTCTGAACATGCTCACGGCGCAGTTTTTCAAGTTCAATTTCCGCCGCGTTCAGTTTTTCGCGTTTGCCGTCTAAAAGTTTAGAATAACCTGCTGATTTATTATCGTTTTCTTTTTTTTCTTCTTGTAATTCCTCTGCATATTTTTGCAGTTTTAATTTATTTTCCTGATAACTTTTGAATAAATTTTCACGGTTCTGTGCCTGTTCCTGAATTTCATCAAGCTGTTTGTTTAAATCCTCACACATCTGCTCCGCGTTTGAAAGAGAAAGCCGCGCTTCCGTCTGCTTTGCGTACAGCGAAACAATTTCGCGTTCTAATTCCTTCGCACCTTCGTCAAGTTCAGAATTTTCCGCGGTTCTTTCTGTCAGCAATTGATTCTGTTTCATTGCTTCTTCGTTTATTTTTTCAAGCGTATCATTTTTATCTTTAATTTCAAGTTTATAATTTTCAATTTGTCTGTCAAATTCTTCCGCACTTTTTTTCGTGCCTTCAAGCTGTTCGCGCAGGGCAGATACGCGCCCGTTGTTATGCACGGTTTCGCCCTCCGAAACCGCGATTTGCTTATCGGTTTCCGCGATTTTGTCACGCGCGCTTTCATTGGCTCTCGTCAGCTCGCTCATTGCGGCGGAAAGCGCCATCTTCTTTTCAAGCCGTTGCTCGTTCTTCTCCTCAAGCAAAGCAATTTCGCGGTCGAAATGCTCACATTCGCCCTCGTTCTGCAAAATTTTATTTTCAACGTCAAGCATATTCTCGTCGATTTTTTTAAGCTCCGCAATGCTGACCGAAATTTCGATTTTCTTTTCCCGCTCCATAAGCAAAACCGCTTTTTTAGCCTTTTCCGCTTGCTTTTCTAAAACGGGAAGCCTGTCTTCAAGTTCCTTGCTAATATCCAAAAGGCGCAGAATATTATCGTTTGCGCGGTTCAGTTCACGCTCCGCCTGTTCTTTTTTATGCAGGAATTTTGTCACGCCCGCCGCTTCTTCAAAGATTTCGCGGCGTTCTTTGCCTTTGCTGTTGATGATTTCCGCAACTCTGCCCTGCCCGACAATCGAATACCCCTCACGCCCCAGACCTGTTCCCATTAAAAGTTCGTGAATGTCCTTCAAGCGCGATTTTTCGCCGTTGATTAAATATTCGCTCTCGCCGTCGCGGTAAAGCTTGCGGGTGATTCCGATTTCATCGCTGTTGATATTAAGTGCGCGGTCGGTGTTGTCGATTAAAAGTGCGACGCGTGCAAACCCCATTTGCTTACGGCTTTGCGTACCGTGAAAAATCACGTCCTCCATCTTATCGCCGCGCAGGGTTTTCGCGCCCTGCTCCCCCATAACCCAGCGCAGTGCGTCGCTTATATTGCTTTTCCCGTTGCCGTTGCTTCCGATAAGCGCGGTCATTTTTGAATCGAAATTCAAAACTGTTTTGTCCGGAAAAGATTTAAACCCGTGAATTTCAAGCGATTTAAAAAACATCTATATTCCTAAAGCCTCGATTTTGAGTGCTTCTCCTTGCTTTTCCTTGATTCTATACGTAAAGCCCAATTGTTCTAACTTCAATTTATTTTCGCCTTTATGTCCGCCTATTTTGCTGATATTGCGCTTATCGGTATATACGCGGAATTTTTTCGCGCCGCTGTTCTCCATGAAGCTTTTCATCTTTTTAAAGTAATACCGCCCGATACAAAGCTCACCCATTTGCAGACTGTAATTCCCGCCTATGATTCTTTCATCTTCTTTTATATTTAATCCCAGCCGGATTATTTTTATATTATTTTCGGTGAAACGCCCGTAAATTTCCGCGCAAAGTTCAATCGTTTCTTCAAACGTAAAAGTTTGATATTCTCCCGATTCATATAAACCGCCGAGTTTTGTATTTTTTAAAATTACAGTCGGGTAAATCCGCGCCGTATCAGGATTTAGTTTAATCAATTCATCAGCGGTATATAAACATTTTTCGGGTGTGTCGCCGTATAAGCCCGTCATCATTTGCAATCCTAATTCAAACCCGAAACTCTTAATCAGCTTTGCACTTTTTCGCACATCATCAGCAATATGCCCGCGTTCGTTAAGTTTCAAAATTTCATTGTCCATACTCTGCGCGCCGAGTTCGATTGCGGTAACGCTGTAATTTTTTAATTGATTTAAAACTATTTCATCGATATAATCGGGGCGGGTTGAACAGCGGATTCCGGTGAAAATATCACGGTGTTTTTGTAAATAATGATTTGCAATACTAAGTAATTCTTCTCTGTACTGCGGTTCGAGCGCGGTGAATGTTCCGCCGAAAAAGGCGATTTCCGCGGTTAATCCGCGTTTTTGAAGCGATAAAACATGTTTTTCAAGTATTGCTGAAATGTCGCCGGCGGTGATGCGCCGGTCTTGCTTTATAATGCTGTTCTGGTCGCAGAAAGAGCATTTATGCGGACAGCCGAGATGCGGAATAAAAACTGCGGCGTTAGTTTTATTCTTCATTGTAACCCATTAACTTCATTGCATCCTTTGCCGCGTTCTGCTCGGCTTCTTTTTTACTTTTGCCTGTTCCCGTGCCGATTCGCCGGCTGTTTAACAGCACGCTTGCCGTAAAGGTTTTGTTATGCGCTTCTCCGCTTTCGTTTTCAAGCAAATAAGTGATTTTTTCTTCCGGATTCTGCTGAATGATTTCCTGTAATAAGGTTTTATAATCATTGACAAGCGGCTTTGAATCTTTCAGCGTTTCGCCCGCCGGAATAAAACCAAGCACGAACTTTTCCGCCTGCTCCAAGCCGCCGTCAAGGTAAATCGCCGCAATTAATGCTTCAAAGGCGTCCGCAAGAATTGAGCGGCGCCCGCGTCCGCCGGTGTTTTCTTCGCCCTTGCCCAAAAAAAGCTCGTTTCCAAGGTCTATCTTTTGGGCAAAGCCGAAGAGCGATTGTTCGCAGACGATGCCGGAGCGCAGCTTTGTAAGCTGTCCCTCCGGCATATTCCGAAGCTGTTCAAACAAATATTTTGAAGTTACCAACGATAAAACGCTGTCCCCTAAAAACTCTAAACGCTCGTTGCTGACGCGCTTTTTATTTGAAGTGTGCGACGAATGGGTCAACGCTTCGTTCAGCAATGCTCTATTTTTAAAAGTATATTTAATTTTTTTCTCCAATGATGCTGACATTTTTATTTTTCCTCTTTCAGTGCCGCAATTGCTTTTTCAATTTCCCCGATTGCTCCGCAAAAGCTGACCGCCTGTTTGATTGCGTTCTTGAAAGCGCGTTCGTCGCTTGAACCGTGCGCTTTAATTACCGGCTTTTTAATTCCCAGCAAAGGAGAGCCGCCGACTTCTTTATAATCGGTTTTCTTACTGAGGTTTTTTACGCCTTTTTTGGAAAGTAAATAACCGATATTGGAAGCGAAATTGGTTTTAAATAAGTCCGTAAGGGACGATTTCATAAACGCACCCATGCCCTCAACCGCTTTTAAATACACGTTTCCGGTAAACCCGTCCGTCACCGCTACATCGCATAGGTTCAGCATAGGGTCGCGCCCCTCAATGTTGCCGATAAAATTAACAGGTGCGTTCTGTAACGCTTCATACGCCTTGTGTTCAAGCTCACGTCCTTTACCCTGCTCTGTGCCTACATTCAGCAAGCCTACGCGGGGTTTATTAATACCCATGATTTTCTGCATGAATATACTGCCCATCACGCCGAATTGTGCAAGCATTTCCGCGCGGCAATCCAAATTCGCGCCGCCGTCAAGGAGCATATATGTATTGCTGATTCCCGGCATGAGCGGCGCAAGCGCGGGTCTTTTTACGCCTTTAATCCGTCCTACAAGCATGGTTGCGCCGACTACCAAAGCCGCGGTGCTTCCTGCACTGACAAAAGCGTCGGCTGTACCGTTCGCTACAAGCTGAAACGCCATACCCATAGAGGAATTCTTCTTTGCAGTGCGTATGCTCACGGGGTCGTCTTCAATTTCAATGATGCCGTCCGCGTTTACGACTGTGATGTTTTTATCGGAAACACCGAGCGCGTTCATGCGGGATTTTATAATTTCTTCATTGCCTGTTAGTATTATTTCGACGTCAAGTTCAGCAACTGCCGCCGCCGCGCCGAGAATGACTTTATCGGGCGCGTGGTCGCCGCCGAAAGCGTCTAATGCTATTTTAATAAAAATCACCCCTACAATATAGCTTTAAAATCTTTTAATGCCCGCTGTGCCAGCACTTCATACCGCTCTTTTTTTCCTTTTATACGTTCATTAAGCGGCGGCAAAAGCCCCATATTCGCGCCCATAGGCTGAAAATTCAAAATGCTTTCATCGCTGATGTAATGCGACAGCGCGCCAAGCATAGTCGTTTCCGGAAAAACAAGCGGGTTTTCCCCTTTAAGTCTTGCCGCTAAAGCAAGCCCCGCAATAATACCGCCCGCCGCGCTTTCGGTATAACCCTCGGTTCCGGTAATCTGCCCTGCGAAATAAACATTATCAGAGCCTTTCAGACAAAAACACCTGTCCAATAAACGCGGGCTGTCAAGGAAAGTATTCCGGTGCATGACGCCGAACCGCACGAATTCTGCGTTTTCGAGCCCCGGAATCAACCGGAAAACCCTTTCCTGCTCCCCGAATTTCAAATTCGTTTGAAAGCCGACGATATTAAAAAGTGTGTTTCTGTTGTTTTCGGTGCGGAGCTGAACTAAAGCATACGGTCGTTTACCGGTATTCGGGGTGGAAGCTCCACTCGCATAAGTAAACCCAACAGGCTTCATACAACCGTAACGAACGCTGTCCCTGCCGCGTTTCGCAAGAATTTCAACCGGCATACAGCCTTCGTAGACTTGAATTTCGTTTCGCCGGAAATCTTTTTCTTCATTTGGCAACCCCGAAATACCGCCGCCGACCGCCGGTCGGTCAAAGCTTTTCAACGGCGCGGTTTCCGCGCTGATTAAAGCGTTGTAAAAAACATTATATTCTTCTTCCGTAAAAGGGCAATTAAGATAGTCATTACCGTTTTTCCCGTACCTGTTGCCGAAAAACGCCTTGTTTAAATTTATGCTTTCAAGCGTAACTATCGGAGCAGCGGCGTCGTAGAAATGCAGGAATTTGCACTTTTTATTAATTTCCGCCGCGAAAGTATCGCTTGTCAGCGGTCCTGTGCAAATAACGGCATTTTCATTCGGGAAATCACTGATTTCCCCTGCGATAACCTCTATGTTCGGATTAGAATGAATCCGCCTTGTAATTTCTTCCGAAAACGCTTCTCTGTCAACTGCTAAAGCTCCGCCGGCATTTACTTTCGTCTGCTCCGCAACCTCTAAAACAAGCGAACCGAGAAGCCGCATTTCGGCTTTTAAAAGCCCGGCCGCGCTTGAAAACTCGTTTGATTTAAGCGAATTAGAGCAGACAAGCTCCGCGAAGCCGTGAAATTTATGCGCGGGGGAGTATTTCTGCGGCTTCATTTCATGCAGTTTTACATGAAACCCCTGCCTTGACAAAGCGTGAGCGGCTTCAACCCCCGCAAGCCCCGCGCCGATTACCGAAACTGTCAATTATCCGTCAGCGGCTTGCCGTCTTTATCAAGCAACGGTGTTAAACCGCCCGCATATCCTGCCGCGTAGAACAGATATAATACACCGGTTTCGGTGTCTTTCAAAACTAAAGCACCCTCTAACGCACCTTCTCTTTGCACTTTTTCAAAGCGTTTTTTTGCCATTTATATTTCCTCCTGTTGATAAATTTATAATATCAGAACCTGTGTTCAATCTTCCGCCTCCGCTGTTTCTTTATCAGCTTCCGCTTTATACCCGCAGTTTTCCGCCGCGCAGTACAGCTTTCCTTTTTTGAACAGCTTCTTCCCGCAGTCGGGGCATATTTCCGATACGGGCGTGTCCCACGTCATAAAGCCGCAGTCCTTGCCGTTTTCGCATCCGAAATAGGGCTTACCTTTTTTTGATTTTTTATTAATCATCTTGCCGCCGCATTTGGGGCACTCCCCGCCGGCTTCGTTGATAATTTTCTTCGTGCTTTTACATTCGGGGAATCCGGAACACCCTAAAAACTTCCCGAAAGGTCCGATTTTTATTGACATCATCTTCCCGCAAAGCTCACACGGAATATCAGTTGGTTCATCGGGGATTTTTACGCGCTTGCCTTCCATTTCCTTTTCAGCTTTGGTTAAGGTCTGTTCAAAATTACCGTAAAAGCCGCTTAAAACCTTTGTCCATTCCTCAGAACCGATTTCGATTTTATCAAGGTCGGTTTCCATCTGCGCAGTAAATTTTGTATCGACAATATTGTCAAAATGCTCCTGAAGCAATTCGGTAATCACCCTGCCTAAAATCGTAGGCTTTAACTGCTTCTGCACTCTTTCCACATATTGCCTGTCAAGAATGGTCGTAATGGTCGGCGCATACGTTGACGGTCTGCCGATTCCGTTTTCTTCAAGTGCTTTGATTAAGCTTGCTTCCGAAAAACGCGCGGGCGGCTGTGTAAAGTGCTGATTCCCCGCAATGCTTTCAAGTTTTAAAACCTCGCCCTGCTCTAATTTCGGTAAAGCCGCCGCCTTTCCCGAAACCTCCGGTTCATTGCCGCTTTGATTTTCCTGATTCTCGTGATTTTCGCTTTCCTCAACATACAGCTTCATAAAACCGTCAAATTTTACCGTGTAACCGTTGGCTTTAAAAAGGCAATTGCCGGCAGTGTCGGTTTTGCCGGCAGTGTCGGTTTTGCCGGCACATATGTCAACAGAAACCGTGTTTAACTGCGCGTTTTCCATTTGGCTTGCCATGAAGCGTTCCCAAATTAATTTATATAATTTATACTGGTCGGTTGTTACATGCTTTTTCACCTGCTCCGGCGTAATGTGCGGCACACTGGGGCGGATGGCTTCGTGCGCATCCTGCGAATTCGCCTTTGATTTGAATACCCTTTCGCCTTTATAAATATAATCCGCGCCGAATTTCTGCTCAATCAGCTCTCTTGCCGCTTGTTTGGCTTCATTGGAAACGCGTAGACTGTCGGTTCTCATGTAGGTGATTAAACCGATTGCGCCGTGTTCGGGCAGTTCAATGCCCTCGTATAATTCCTGCGCTGTTTTCATGGTTCGGCGTGAATTAAAGAATAATTTCCGCGACGCTTCCTGCTGTAGGGTAGAGGTGGTGAACGGCGGTGCGGGGAGCTTTTTGCGTGTGGATTTTTTAATAGCCGATACTTTAAATTCCGCGCCCTCAAGGCGTTTTAAAACTTTATCAGCGTCTTTCTTGCTGTTCAGTTCAATCTTTTCGCCGTCAGCTTCAACTAATTTTGCGGGGAAAGGTTTCTTTCCCTCTGCCGCGAACAGCGAAGCGTCAATGCTCCAGTATTCCTTGCTCTTAAAGCTTTCAATTTCTTTTTCCCTGTCTACCACAATTCTGACCGCAACCGACTGCACACGCCCTGCGGACAGCCCTCTGCGGACTTTCTTCCATAAAAACGGGCTGAGTTTATATCCGACGATACGGTCTAAAATACGCCTTGCCTGCTGGGCGTTCACAAGCCCCATATCAAGACTGCGCGGACGCGCCATGCCGTCCTTTACGCCGGTTTTTGTAATTTCGTTGAACGTTACCCGAATGGGCTGTGCGCCGTCTAAGCCTAAAATATACGCCAAATGCCACGAAATCGCTTCTCCTTCGCGGTCAGGGTCGGTTGCTAAATACACGGTTTCTGATTTTCCGGCTTCTTTTTTTAAGTCTTTAATTAATGTTGCTTTATCTTTTTTATTTTCATAAATCGGCTGAAACCCGTTGTCTATATCCACACCGAGCTTGGATTTCGGCAAGTCGCGGATATGCCCGACAGATGCCATCACTTTAAAATTTTTGCCGAGATATTTTCCGATTGTTTTCGCTTTTGCGGGCGATTCCACTATAATTAAATCAGACAAGACACTGACCTCCGTCCCCTACATTTTCTGTAATTCGTATATAATAACCGAAGCGGCGACTGCCGCGTTCAAGGATTCCGCATTTTGAATGGGAATATAAATCAAATCGTCACATAAGCTTTTAACTTCTCCGCTGATTCCCGCGCCTTCCGAACCGATTACAACAGCGCATTTACCGGGAAAAGCAAAATCCTTTAAATTTTTTGCGTTTTCGTTTAAATCCGCACCCGCAACCATATAACCTTTTTCCTTTAACAAAGTAATTATCTGTGTTAAATCCTCTCTGACGACAGGCAGTCTGAACACAGAGCCCATTGCGCTTCTGATGACTTTCGGTGAAGTGATGTCGGCGCAGGTTTCGGATAAAATCAACCCCGCAATACCGAAAGCGTCACAGCTTCTGATGATTGCTCCGACGTTGCCGGGGTCTTGAACACCGTCAAGAATAATCAAGCGGGATTTATTAGCGGTATCATTTATAATTGTAGTCAATTTTGAAAATTTGTCAAGAAGCGATTTAACCGAAAGGGTAAAAAATACCCCCTGCGGTGATTTGGTATCGGATATATATTCGGCTAAATCGGTACTTATTATGTCTATATTGCATAAATTTGAAGCAGTTTTGCAAAAATTGTTATTTTTTTCGGAAAATTTTTCCGAAATTAACAAATGTAGGGGTTTTAGTCCCGAATTCACGGCTTCGTGAAATAATTTTCCGCCCTCAACAGCGAATTCTCCCGAATCAAGGCGGGCTTTGCGGTTATTCATTAAAGCGCGGAAGCGGGCGATTTTCGGGTTTTGACGTGATGTGATTATCTCTGTTTGCATTTTATTTCACCTTGTATTGGAAGAAATTTTTATACCTTTAAAACCGAACACACAATGTACGTCCTTATAATAAATCCGCCGCGCCGCACTTTATTTAAAAGGCGGCGCGGTATACTTTTAATTAAATTTACGCGCCCGCTTTCGCCTTTTCGCAAAGCGCGGCGAAGCCGTCTGCGTCATTGATTGCTATTTCTGAAAGCATTTTGCGGTTAAGGCTGATTTCAGCTTTTTTTAAACCGTTGATGAACGTTGAATAGTTCATGCCGTTATTCCTGCAAGCGGCGGAAATTCTTGTTATCCAAAGCTTTCTGAAATCCCTTTTCTTGAGCTTTCTGCTGATATAGGCATATTGTCCGGATTTCCATACGGCTTCCTTAGCGGTTTTAAAAAGCCTGCTTTTTCCGCCCCAGTAGCCTTTCGCTAATTTTAACGTTTTATTTCTTCTTTTGCGCGTAGCAAGCGCGCCTTTTACACGAGCCATGATTTATATCCTCCTGATAATTATTCGTTATTCGGGTAATTATAATGGATTACCCATGCAATTTCTATTTGTAGGGAAGTAAAGCTTTTACTTCCGCGACGTTGGTTTTGTCGCAATAATTAGCCTTGCGGCTCGTGCGCTTACGTTTGGTTGCTTTCTGCGTAAGCCTGTGTATACGGTTGGTGCGGCGGTATTTTATTTTCCCGTTTTTCGTAATCTTAAACCGCTTTTTTGCCCCGCTGTGCGTTTTAATCTTGGGTTTTGCTGCCTTTGCCATTGTTTTCATTACCTCCTTGATTCTTTAACTCTTTCGATTCCGCAGATGTTGAGCTGTTTGCCGAAATAGTGGGTGCGGCGGCTCGCCGCGGAGCGAGTATTACATTCAAATTACGCCCTTCAAACTTTGAAGGTTTTTCGGATGTGCCGTGTTCCGCGCAGGCTTCAACGAACTTCACCATTAATTGTTCGCCGAGCTTCGGGTGCGTCATCTCCCTGCCTTTAAACCGAATCGTAACCTTTACCTTGTCGCCCGCTTTCAAAAACTTCGCCGCGCTGCCGACCTTGGTATTAAAGTCGTTTGTATCAATATTGAGCGACATGCGCACTTCTTTAAGCTCAACATGCTTTTGGTTCTTACGCAGTTCCTTTTCGCGTTTAGACTGTTCGAAGCGGAATTTGCCGTAATCCATAATTCTGCATACGGGCGGATTCCCCTGCGGCGCAATTAGCACAAGGTCTAAGTTTTTTGCGTCCGCCATGTCCTGCGCCTGTCTGCGCTTCATAATGCCGAGCGCTTCGTTGTCCTCTCCCAAAACGCGTACTTCATCGGTTTTAATTTCATCATTGATGAGCAATTCCTTATTGTTAGCGCTGATAACTTACACTCTCCCTCCAAATGATTGACGTGTTTATAAACGAAACCGCGGGAGATGCTTCTCCCGCGTATATATAACTATTTTCTTGCTTCAAGCCGACAGAAAACGATTACATAAACGACCACGGCGGTATCTTGCTTCAAATTACGAAACGCAACCGGCGGGTGAGAGAATATCTCTGCTTTGTTTATTCACTTTGCGATTATACCATGTTTTTCAAATTTTGTCAATAGGCAAATAAAAATTTTTTATATCTTTCCTCGCCTTCCGGTAAACCGGCTTTTTCTCCCCGAACAACCGCCACTTCAGCCACCCCCCGAGCCAGATTCCGGGCAAGGACAGTAAAAACCAGAACAAAGTAAATAAAAGGCAAATCTGCCCCATGATGTTCAGCGGTAAGTGCGAATAATCCCACACGCGAAGCCCCAGCCAAATATTGACAATCAGCCCGCTGATGAATTCAAGAGCCGTAATAATCACAGCCCCCGTAAGCATCCGCAGAAGCAGGGGTATTTTTTTGTTCAGCGCGCCGATAATCAAAAAGCACAGCCCGCCTACGATAAACATTGATAAATGCGTGTCCCCGCCTTTTGCAATCACTTCTATCGCTCCGTAAATAAATCCGCCCGTTAAAAATAATATGGGAAATTTCATAAGCACCGCCTCTTTAGAACATGTATTCAATAACGCTCAACGCTCATATTTTAGCGCATTTTGCACCACTTTTCGTTAAATTTTCTTGAAATAAACAAATTATTTCTGCGAAAATTTGCCTTAATTGGTACAAAATCCGCTTAAAATCTGAACATTTCGATTATTGAATATAAGTTCTTAATCTTTTTCGTTCAATTTTATTTTTGCTCTTGTTTTAACCTTTATACATAAAAAAACGCCGATTACAAAAACTAATGAAAAATATATAAGGAATGGTTATAATTTATGAAAAATTTAATTTCTTTTTTAACAGCGGCTATGTTGTTTTACAGCTTTTCAGCCCCTGTTTTTGCCTATACCGCAGAAGAATCCAACCTCCCCGAAGCAAAATCCTTTATCCTGATTGAAGCCGAAACGGGTGAAATGCTTTTTGTTCATAACCCGAACGAGCGTTTACCCGTTTCGTCGCTTGCGAAAATAATGACGCTTCTGATTATCGCCGAAGAACTCGAAGCGGGCAGAATTTCCATGTCCGACGATGTTCCCGCTTCCGCCGCGGCAAGTGCGGCGGCCGGCTCTGTCATCTGGCTGAACGCGGGTGAAATCCTGCCGCTTTCAGAGCTTGTTAAGTCTGTTGTGATTGCATCTTCCAACGACGCAACCATTGCCCTTGCCGAATATATCGCCGGAAATACGGAAGAATTCACCGCGCTGATGAACCGACGCGCCGCAGAACTGAACATGAACGACACGCTTTTTTCAGACCCCTGCGGTATTTCCGCCGGCGGTTATTCTACAGCCGCCGATATTGCCGTTATGACCGCCGTGCTCTTCAAACATGACGTTTTCAATCATTTTTACACCATCCGCCTTGATTCCGTCCGCACAGGCACGGAACGGGAAACCCAGCTTGTGAACACCAATAAACTTGCGCATTGGTATAACGGGCTTCTCGGCGGAAAAGCAGGGCAGTCCGCGGAAGCCGGCTTCTGTCTTTTAAACTGCGCCGAAAGAAGCGAAATGCGGCTTATATCTGTTATTCTCGGCGCGAAAACCGAAGAAGACCGCGTAAATCTATGTGAAACCCTGCTTGATAACGGTTTCAGGGATTTTGAACTGTTCACGCCGGAGCTTGACACAACGCAGTTTTCGCCCGTAAAGGTTGAGCGCGGGATTGAAAAGCTTGTTGAAGCCGCGCCCCGAACACCGGTAAAATTCATCGCGCCTAAAGGACAAGGCGGAAAATCCGCCAAATATGAATATTCCGTGCCCGAAAGCATAACTGCGCCTGTTGAAGAAGGACAGGTTATCGGCACGCTGACAGTTCATATGAGCGGAAAACAAGTAGCACAAACCGAATTGACCGCACTTCACGCCGTGGAAGAGTTGACATTTATAAAAAGCCTTAAATTAATGCTTAAAAGTTTTTTCCGTTTTTAGTAATAAGGTTTCCCGTTGAAATTTGTACTAAATAACCAAATTAATGTTAAATATTGATTTATGATTGAAATATTTTACAATCTCTGTTAGAATAAGATAGAACAAGGTTTGAAAGATAAATCTTTCAAACCGGAAAAATTCCAGAAAGGAATGGTTATAAATATGGCGGTTAAATTAAATGAAAAGTATCTAAAAAGCTTTGTGATGGA
>WRJM01000026.1 GCA_009782265.1 Oscillospiraceae bacterium
TTTATATCTGCCGTTTTGGAACGCATTAATGCGTTCCCTACATTTCCATACAAAAACGGCGTTGCTTGCGCAACGCCGCATAAGTTTAATTAAACCTACTTCAGTTCCGCAAAATATTTAATAGTCCTCACCATATTGCTGGTGTAGGAATTTTCATTATCATACCATGAAACAACCTGAACCTGATACAGGTCTTCGGCAATTTTCGATACCATAGTCTGCGTAGCGTCAAAGAGTGAACCGTAGGTAATTCCGATAACATCGGAAGACACGATTTCATCGGTGTTGTAGCCGAAGCTGTCGTTGGAAGCCGCTTTCATCGCCGCGTTAATGCTGTCTTTAGAAACATCACCCTTTACAACGGCAGTAAGAATCGTTGTAGAACCTGTTACAACGGGAACGCGCTGTGCAGAACCAATAAGTTTACCGTTAAGTTCCGGTACTACCAAGCCGATTGCCTTAGCCGCGCCTGTGGAATTAGGTACAATATTCGCCGCCGCCGCTCTTGCGCGTCTGAGGTCGCCCTTCGGGTGAGGACCGTCCAAGGTCATCTGGTCGCCCGTGTAAGCGTGAATAGTCGCCATAATACCGCTTTGAATAGGCGCAAGGTCGTTAAGTGCTTTTGCCATCGGTGCAAGGCAGTTGGTTGTGCAGGATGCTGCCGAAATAATATTATCGCTTGCTTTTAAAATACTTTCGTTCACGCCGAAAACAACAGTCGGTAAATCATCGCCGGCGGGAGCGGAAATTACGACTTTTTTTGCACCCGCGTCTATATGCGCCTGTGATTTCGCTTTGGAAACATAAAAGCCGGTACATTCCAAAACTACATCAACGCCGAGACTTCCCCAAGGGAGGTCGGCCGCGTTTTTTTCCGCGTAAATTTTAATGGTTTTACCGTCTACGGTAATCGAATCTTCTCCCGCTTCAACGGTGTGACCGTCATATCTTTTCTGCGCGCTGTCATACTTTAAGAGGTGCGCCAGCATTTTAGGGTTGGTGAGGTCGTTAATCGCGACAACATCATAACCCGCCGCGCCGAACATTTGCCTGAACGCAAGTCTGCCTATACGTCCGAAACCGTTGATTGCTACTTTTACTGCCATTTTCTACCTTTCCTTTCTGACTCTGCCCGAGTCGAGGAGCTCGTTTCCCGCTTGATGTTGATTATATTGTAAAGCGGGAATGTCCTCCAAAATTTTTATGTTTTTTTATATTAGTCTTCGTCTAAGATTTCAATAGCTTTCTCGAAGACTTCCTTCCCCAATATGATTTTCATAAGTTTAACATAATCTTTTATACTCATTTCGCCGCGGTCAAGTTTAATTGTGTTTGCCGCAATTCCGCTTGTTAAACTTTCAAATTCTTTAGCTGTCACGCATATCCCTGCCTTTCTGAAAATCATTATAACATAAATTTGACTTTAAGTCAAGGTTTATGTTAATATAAAATGTAGGGAACGCATTTATGCGTTCCGAAACGACAAATACAATAATAATATCTGCGTACGCAGATATTATTATAAATCGCGGAACGGATAAATCCGTTCCCTACGCGGGAGGGATTTTTATTACATTATATATATCCGACCTTGACGGCACTCTGCTTAACTACGCCGCAAAATTAAAACCCCGCGCCGCCGAAATGCTGGGTCGCATGATTAAAAAAGGCATACTTTTTTCTTATGCAACGGCGCGGCGTTTTTATACCGCAAGCCAAGCTACAGCGGGCTTAACGCCCAATATCCCCGTTATAACCATGAACGGAATTATTCTTGCAGACCCCGTAACGGGCGAGCGCATTTCCACCGAGTATATTAGGCAGACAAGCTTTAAGGCGGCAAAGGAGTTTATAATTAAAAATAATGAAACGCCGATTGTCTATTCATGGTATAAAGGCAGGGAGCGCGTGGCTTTCTTGAAAAACAGCCATAAAGCCGCGAAGAAATTCAACGACATGCGCAAGGGCGACCCCTCCCGCGTTGAATGTAGTAATTATGATGAACTTTTTTTGGGTGATATTTATTATTTGACATTTCTTAACCCCGAAAATAATATTGACTTGCTTAATGAGGTTTTTTCAAATGAAAAAGGCTTCTCCGCCGTTACATACATTGATACCTATGAAAAAAATCTGCGGTTTTATGAAGTCTGGAGCGGCGGCGTTTCCAAGGCTACAGCCGCGTTAAAACTAAAAAAGCTGACCGGTGCTTCTAAAATTATTGCTTTCGGTGATAACCTCAACGACATTGCCATGTTTGAAGCCGCCGACGAGTGCTACGCCGTTGAGAACGCCCACCCCGACTTAAAAGCAATCGCCACCGGCGTAATCGCAAGCAATGAAGAAATGGGTGTTCCTGTTTTTATTGAAAAGCGTGAAACTAAAGTTTGGGATTATACGCCGCTTCCGTCAAAGCCTGAACAATTCAAAGCGGCTTTGTCTGACAGCAATCAATACGGCGGCGTCGGCGAACTGAACGAAAAACCAATCCACGCCGCTTTAAAACGCTATTTCTCTGCCGAAACAGACAGAGAAGTAAAAATCGGTCCTTTCATAGCTGACGCGGCAGGTGAAAACGGGATTGTTGAAATTCAAACCGCCGGCTGGGGTAAGCTCAATCATAAGCTTGATATTTTCCTTGACGCTTGTCATGTTACGGTAGTTTATCCCTTTGAACAAATCGTTCACCATATCGCAATCCACGAAAAAACGGGCGAACTTATAAAAAATCCGACCGTTAGGAATAATAAGAATATAACTGCATTTTTCCTTGAACTGCACCGCATTAAAGGCTTTCTGACCAATCCGAATTTAACGGTTTGCTTCTGCGGGCTTGAAATTGAACGAACCCGCTTTATAAAAGACCCCGAAAACAAATGGGAACGGCGTCAGAAGAAAATTAAAAAGCCGCTTGCTTTGCTTTCAGAAATATATTTAAATAAAAGCGAGGATTACCGTGTGTTTTTGCCGGACAATCTGCCGGAAAAGTTCACAATCAAGGAATTTGAAAAGCTTTCAAAGAAACCGGGGCAGAAATTCTGCGGCGACGCTTCGGTGATTGTGCCGGTTTTGGAATATATGTCGGTGGTGCACAAATGTGGGAAGAAAGGGAATTCATTTATTTATTGTCTGTAATTTTTCCGCAATCAGCCTTGCGCATTTATCTACGTCCCCGCACCCCATTGTGATAATTAAATCGCCTGTTTCAGCGTTTTTAGCGGCATATTCGGCGATTTCTTCAAATTCCTGCAATACGACCGAGCCCGGGATTTTCGCCGCCAAATCCTCGGATTTAATTTCACCCTTATCAGCTTCGCGCCCGCCCATGATTTTACTTAAAACTACCTTGTCGGCAAGCGATAACGCCTTTGCAAAATCATCAAGCAAAGCCTTTGTTCTTGAAAAAGTAAAAGGCTGATGAACTGCCCAAACCCGCTTATATCCCATGTTTTTAGCTGTTTTTAAAGTCGCTTCAACCTCTGCGGGGTGGTGGGCGTAGTCGTCCACTACGGTTATGCCGCGTTCAATCGTTATCTGCTCAAATCTGCGCACCGCGCCCGTGAACCCGCGCAATCCCTCTTTCAGCGCGTTTTTATCGGCTTCAAGATACAACCCCGCCGCTGAGACGGCGACAGCGTTCAGAATGTTATGCTCACCCGGTACACTGAGTATAATTTCGGTCAGGAATTTCCCATGCTCCCATAATTCAAAGGAGCTTTTGAATAAACCGCCGCTTTCGGAAGAAAGCTTTTTTATATTCATAGGGAAATAATCATTTTTTTCCGAAAATCCGAATGTGATGATTTTTCCTTTAAATTTACTGTTATTCACGGCTGTGAGCGTGTTTTCATCGTCACCGTTCACAATCAGCAAATCGGAAGTAATATCGCAGAACTTAGAAAAAGAACCGCGCAGAGCGTCCATGGTTTTAAAATAATCCATGTGGTCTTCATCAATATTTAAAACAACCGTAATATCCGGCGAAAGTTTCAGGAAATTATTATTGAATTCGCAGGCTTCACAAACCATAATCCCGCTTTCACCCATACGCGCACTGCCGTCAATAAGTTTCAGTTTCCCCCCGACAAAGGCAGATATATCCATATACGCCGCTAATAAAATATGAATCAGCATGGAAGTCGCCGTGGTTTTGCCGTGCGTTCCGACAACGCAGACGGCTCTGTCGTGGCGTTCGGTCAGCAGTCCTAATAATTCCGCACGGTCATACATGCGGATATTTTTACGCATGGCTTCGCGAAGCTCCGGATTATCGCCGGAAATCGCGGTTGAATAAACAATTAAATCCGCGCCTTTTATATTTTCGGCGTTATGCCCCAAAAAAACTTGAATCCCCATTTTGCGGACAGCGTCAAGGGTTACGGTTTCGTTGTTATCCGAGCCTGTGATTTTATAATTCATACCGTGCAGAATCTGCGCCAGCGGGTACATACCGCTGCCGCCGATTCCGATAAAATGTATATGCTTTTTTCCGGTTAAAAAATCAGTCATAAACCCTGCCTTTTTAATTTATAGTAGGAGTATGCCCGTTATCCGTTAAGTCAAACATTAGCTGTATGTTACGCGGAATTGACGCCCGCGAGTCAAGCCCGAGCAGGTTAATTTTACTTTTTAACTCTTTTGCAACACCGGTATAAGGCTTACCCTGTAAAATTCTTTCGGTTATGTATATTTTTTCATAATTTCATCCGGAAGGAATATACGAAATCTGCATAACAACCCGTCTCCCAATACTGATTCTTCAACCTCACCTTCAAGAGGTGTATCCAATGCCGATTCCCAAAAAACGCGGGTATGTCCCAGACTGCAATAACACAGCGTTTTTGATGTCGGTCCTTCTTTTGTAAGTAAAGTATCTCTTGCAAAATGGCAATGGCAGGCATAATAACGCTTTTTCATCGGGTCTTGTTCGCTGAGATATGCTTTTGTATTAAACGGAATTGCGGTAGCAATAATGCAGTTACCTTCACGTTTTCCGTACAAAAGTTCAGGGTGCAGTAAAATGAAATCAAGCACATCTTTATCAATTTCCTGTCCGTGAACCCATTCGCCGGTTTCATAAGCTTTTTTAAATATAGCGGTATTTTCTTTGAGCATTTGGTCACAAAAAGCGTCTATATTATTGTACAGTAAAAAATGCTCTCTCGCCCACGGTAAGTCAGACGGTTTCAATCCGTGGCACACCCCTGCGAAAATTTTCTGCGCTAATTCCGCTCCGCACTCGTTCTCTACAGCACGTACAAAATCCCGCATTACACAGTTACGCTGCATGTTTTCCATTTGCTCGCACGGTATCGTTACCCCGCGTTTAAATTTTTCATACCGCTCCTCACCCATATGCTTTATTGCTTGATTTTCTAATGCTTGTATAATATCGCAGGTGTTATAAGGTGCACTGTTTGACGTAATGCCGTTTAAAGTATCCGTACTCATTTTTATAACTATACCTTTCTGGAATTTTTTCGGAGGGATTAGTATTATAATAAATTAACTTGAAAATTGCACCAATAAGCAGGCATAAAAACCCATAAATCAAAGCTTTTCATGCCTGTTTATTAGGCATTTCCTAAGTTAATTAACTATAATACTTATATTTTATCAGAAGAAATAAGACAACAGTATGTCATATTACAAATATTATTTTTCCCGCCTTTTTAATATATGAATATTTTGTAATTCTATGTCTACAATAATTATATATTACTTTAGTGGAAGTAAACGGTAGGATTTTTTCGTGTTTCACTCGCTTGCGGCGGAGAAACACAGAAACAATTTTATCTGTTGATTAATGCAAAATTAATAATCAATAGAAGCAATATATTGCTTTCGGAAAGGTGCAGAAAACAATGGAAATAAACGACATTCGTATCAGAAAAGTTTTACAGGACGGACGGCTGCGCGCCGTGGTTTCTTTAACCATAGACAACGCCGTGGCGGTACATGATATTAAACTTGTTCAAGGCGATGACCGCATGTTTGTAGCGATGCCGAGCCGCCGCGATGAAGCGGGTATGTTCAGAGACATTATTCACCCGATTAACCCCGAAGCCCGAAGCCATCTTGAAACCAGTATATTAAAGGCTTACGATGATTATATCAGCTCAGACCAATTAAGGCAATGATGTAGGGGGCGCCCTGTGTGGCGTCCCGTTCGGATATTTTACGGGTTTATATCGCGGGACGTCGGGGACGCCGTCCCATACAGGTTTAATTCGGGCGAACGCTGTTCGCCCCTACATATTATTGAACAAAATCTGCGCCTTTAACAGCGCGATTTGCGTTTTCGCGTCCGGAATTTCACCGTCAAGAGCCATTTTTACCGCTTCTTCAAAAGGAATTTCCAAAACCTCTAAAAATTCGTCCTCATCTAATTTCTGACCTGTTTTGCGAAGCCCCTGCGCTATGAATATATGAATGACTTCTCCCACATACGCACCGGTCGGAATCATCTTAGTGAAAAATTCAAAGCTGTCCGCTTCATAACCCGTTTCTTCTTTAAGCTCGCGGATTCCGCACGTACGCGGGTCTTCGCCGTATTCAAGCTTTCCCGCCGGAATTTCAAGCAGTACGGTTTTCTGCGCGTACCGGAACTGTTTTACCATGACAACATTATTATTATCTGTAATCGCAAGAACGCATACGCCGCCGGGGTGCTTCACCATTTCGCGGACGGCTTCTTTTCCGTTTGGAAGCAAAACCTTATCTTTAACCAAATGCACAACGCGCCCATTGTAAATTGTTTCGCTTGAAAGCGTTTTTTCCTCAAGCTGCATATCATCGCTCCTTAATAATACAAATACCCGTCTTTGATTTTGCTGAGAATATAATTCCCGAAATCAAGATAATTTATATCGCTGTTAATGACTTCTTCTTCCATGCCTGAGTGCATAAGCGACCACGTAGCTTCCCTCAGCATGTTCATAAACTGCATATCTTTAAGCGCAGTATAATGCTCTTCTTCAAACTTCCCGAAATAACATTTTAACAGGTGTTCCTCCTGCGCTCTTGAAAAAGCGGAGGAAAACGTAATTGTCGCAAGGTCAAAGAAAATATCACCTACACCGGAAATTTCCCAGTCTATAACATATAATTTTTTATTCGCGCTCAGAATATTAAATGTAAAATAGTCGTTATGACAGTACGCTTCACGGGTTGTGCGGTCTTTATTCCAGCGTTTTTCAATTTCTTCAACCTTTGTTAAAGCATTGATTAAAATATCAGGGAAATTTACTTTCAGCGAACGCATACCCTCTAAATACTTATTCACAAGGTCGAACGGCGAAAAAGTCCGGTTAATCCCCTTAATCGTATGGATTTTTTTCAGAACCTCAACGGCATTTTCAAGCATTGCGGGTTGTTTGAAGTCAAATTCTTCTTTTTCAATATATGTGGTTATTAAATATTTATCCGTGGTTTTCGGGTGAACCGGCGGCGCAATACCCATATTGTACGCCGCTTTAAAAACCGCAACCTCCTGTTCCCTGCTTAACCCTAAAAAGTCGTTTTGCTTGCCGTTGATTCTGAGGACATAATCTTTTCCGTCAACCGATACTTTATAAGTAAAATTTACGTGTCCGCCGTTAAGCGGTTCATACGTGACAGGAGCATCGCCCCATACTTCTTTGATAATTGCGTTTACATTTGTCATCTTTTATAACCTCTCTTTCCTGTTTCCATTATAAACGATGACGTAACGTCAAAGTCAAGAGGTTTGCAAAAATATATTCATATATTTGCAAAAATATTCAATAAATTCCTTTTGCGTCTTTCGGGAGTTTCCGTATATGTTTTAAATGCGCGCAGACCTTTCTGTCGTCATCATGCGGGTAAGTAAACCCGAAATGAATTCCGACCCCAAGTGCCACGCCTCTGAATAAATCTCCCGCTTTGAATAAAGAATACCAAACCGCGTCATAATCCGCGCTCGGGAAAGACGCTCTGTACATGTCATACCGCTTTTCCGAAAGGTGATTTTTATAGTATTTCCCGCTTTTACCCGTTGATATTTTGAAGTCGTTGGTCATTCCGATGTACCAGTCAAGCATACAGTGCAGTTCATCCCTGACTACTTTGTTATACATTTCCATGGCATACGGCAATTCGTCCCGCCAGATGCCCTTGGCTACATTCATACTGCACCACCAGAAGTCATTGCAGCAGGAGAAATAATCGTTTTCAGTCGGCGGTTTTACATGATATGCCGTATCGCTTTCCCGTGAAGGCGGCAAAGCATTATCCTTATCAAGTAAAACTTTTACAGGTTCTTCCCCTATTTCTTTTAAATGCCTTTCAAGCGTATTGAAACTTAAATCAATCCTGTTTCCGTCCGTAAACTGCATTAAATAGCCGAAGTGCCCGTCATTTGCCGAACCGCGCATGGTTTCCGGCATTTGGAGCATAAGGAGTTCCCCGAACGGCTTAATATAATCGGGTTTGTTATAAAAAGGCACAACATCATTCACAATATAACCTATATCATAATCCTGAAAAATATCCTTCGGGCAGGCTGCATTAGCGCGTGAACCAACCATAACCACGGCGCGGATACGCTCGTCTTCCTTAGCGGTATTGAGAATTAAACCCATTATTTCTTTTTCGGTACGCATAATTATTCCTCCAAACGGTACAGCATGGAAACCGTACCCTATATTTTTTACATATTCACAGTCGGGACGCTGTGGGCATCGTCCCCTACATTTTACATTTTTTCCGGCGCGTCTACTTTGAGTATTTCCAGCGCGTTTTTAAGCGTGATTTTAACCGCATGGCAAAGCGTTAAGCGCGATTGCAGAATACTTTCTTCCTCACCCTTAATTCTGCAGGATTCATAAAACTTATTGAAAACCTGCGCTAATTCCTGAACATACCTTGTAATCCGCGCAGGGTTTAATTCCGCGGCGGCTTGATTGATTTCAGACGGCAAGGCGGCGGCTTTTTTAATCAGTTCAAATTCTTCTTTTTCAGTAAATATAAGACTTTCCGGGAATGTACAAATAACAGGTGCGGACTCTCCGCCATCGGCAAGCCGCCGAATTACACTGCAAATCCGTGCATGGGCGTATTGAACGTAATAAACAGGGTTTTTGTTGCTTTCCTCAATCGCAAGGTCAAGGTCAAAGTCTATATGGGTATTGGCTTCGCGTAAGTTAAAGAAAAACCGCGCCGCGTCCAAAGGCACTTCGTCAAGTAATGTCGTCAGCGTGATTGCCTTACCGGAGCGTTTTGAAAGCTTAACCGCTTCCCCGCCCCGCAAGAGCCTTACCATTTGCATAATGATGATTTTAAGCCTTGCCGTATCAATCCCCAGTGCCTGTAAAGCCGCGTTCATACGCGGTATATAACCGTGATGGTCTGCGCCGAGAATGTCGATTGCTATGTCGAAATTGCGTTCAACTAATTTATTATAATGATATGCAATATCCGGCACTAAATAAGTCGGAACGCCGTTGCTTCTTACCAAAACCCTGTCTTTTTCATCGCCGAAGTCGGAGGATTTCAGCCACAACGCGCCGTCCTGCTCGTAGGTCTGCCCTTTTTCTTTTAATAACTCAATAATTCGCTCAACCGCGCCGCTATTATGCAATGTGCTTTCTTTAAACCATGTATTGTATTTTATCCTGTACTTAAGCAAATCTTCTTCTAAACTATTAATATTCAAAGGCAGTGCATAATTCGCAAGCGTTTCCCGCCTTTCTTCTTCGGAAACCGAAAGTAATTTGTCGCCATTTTCGGTTATATAATTCTTAACGTGTTCTATTATATCTTCGCCGTGATAACTGTCTTCGGGCATTTCAGCAGTTTTTCCGAGTTCCTGCTGATAACGTATACTTAGACTTAACCCTAATTTCGCAACCTGATTTCCCGCGTCATTAACATAAAACTCGCGCTCCACGTAATACCCCGCCCATTCCATCACGGAAGCAAGGCAGTCGCCGAGCGCGCCGCCGCGTGCGTTTCCTATGTGCATTAGTCCGGTAGGGTTCGCGGAAACGAATTCAATCAGTACGCGCTTATTATTCCCGAAGTTTATTCTGCCGTAATTTTCCTTTTGTTCTGTAATACACTTAACAGCGCGTGAATACCAGTCTTTTGCAAGATAAAAGTTAAGGAAACCCGGTCCTGCCGCTTCCAACCTGTTAAACACAGAAGAATCAAGCACAGCGTTTTCAATGATAAGCGCGGCGATTTCCCGCGGCGGTTTTTTCAAAGCTTTAGCGCAAATCATAGCCGCGTTACAGGAAAAATCCCCGTTCGCCGAATCTGCGGGGACTTCGACCGTAAACGGCGGAAGAGGTTCTGCCGTAAACTTCCCCAAAGCAGACAGCACTGTATCTTTTACTTGCTTTTTAGCGTACTCTGTCATATTCTGCATTTAAATATTTATCTCCTTAAAAAGTCAAATAACTGTCAACTGTCCGTCGTCCGTCATCGTTCTTTAATGTTGATGTGCATTTCCGTTTCGGACATATAGCTTGAATTGATGTCAATCGTGTATTTAAGGTACAGCTTTCCGCCGTCGTCACTCAGTTCAGAGCGGATTTCATCGGCGGTAACGCCGACCATGAAGTCCCCGAACGGTGTTCCGTAATGGCAGTGGTGCTTTTTCCCTTTTTCAATAACAAGGTTGCTCATAGCATCGCCGGAGCGGTACATGGTGACAATGTCATTGCCCTTGACGTCAAGCGTAACCGTGCCGTCAAAACCGGTGGCTTCGCTTTCATCATAGGTTATTTTATATTTGTTTTGCCCGCGCCCGCGTTTAAGCCTGCCGAAGGTGAAAAGCTCCGTAACGTCCTTTTCATCGTCAGCGAACTGCGTGCTTTTTATGTCAATACAAACATCTTTTTCCATGAAAATTCCCTTTCTCTTTTAATTTAAACCAAATTCCATGTTTTTATTTTTTTATACGGATTACACTCCGCTAAAACGAGTCTGTTACTCTTCCCGCCGAACATGGAAAATTTTTGCGCCGCCGCGTTAAATGCTTTTTCCGCTTCTTCTTTATTCAATTTTGTAACCAAAGTCGTATGCGGAACCCATTGATTAGGCAAATATTGTCCATAATCGCCGTAATCTGCCAAGCCTTTTACTAACTCGTTTGCTTTAACACAAGCGTTAAATAAATATTCGCCGAGAACAGGCGAGGCAAAAACTGTATGAGGAACAAAAGCACCGAGCGAAGCCCAAAATATTTCTCCCTCGTTAAATTCCGAATAATTATTATCCAGCATATTTATTATTTGATTAATATTATCTGTGCAAAAATAAGAAATTGTTATATGCGGCGGAATTTTATTATCAAGCATATAATTATTTCCCGATGATTCAGAAACGGTGTTTATAATCTTGTTAAACTTGGCTTCCGTTTCCATATCGAAGCATAAAATAATCGCGTAATCCATTTTTTACTTTCTCCTGATAAAATTCTAACACAGCTTTAATTTATTCTACAAAACCGATTCTATTATATCATCAAGCAATTCCGCATAACTTACGCCGCTTTCCCTCATAAGCTCGGGAAAAACGCTGACTTCCGTAAAGCCGGGCATGTTTCCTGCTTTTCTTAAAATTAAATCGTTTTCGGTCAGCGTAAAACTGAACCGTGCGAAATTCTTACAGCCGAGCGCGACAAAAGCGGCTTTCGCGGTTTCTACGACTTCGTTTTGAACTGATTTTTTCAGCTTTGTCGGAACAAGAGCGGCAGTTTTTTCAATAAATTCCGATTTTTCTTTTTTAGCAGAAGATTTAATTTCACCGATTACCGACGTCTTTAAAGCGTAAACTCCGCCTGTTACCGCACATTCAAGCTCTCTGCCGGTAAGGCACTGCTCAATTAAAACCTTGTGATGATGAGAAGCCGCGAGTTTCACCGCACTGCGCAGTTCTTCCCTGCTGTTTGCGATATTCGCGCCGATAGAATGACTGCAACTTGACGCTTTCACGTACATAGGATAGTCGATTTCTGCTTCAATCAGCGGGATATACACATCCATATCGTCAAGCCAAGCGCGCTCTATATAATAGTATTTCGGGACTTTAATCCCTGCGCGTTCCAAGAGCAGGAAACAAAGCATACGGTCACTGCACGCATTTGCAGCTTCAAAACCGCTTCCCACGAAAGGGATTCCCGAAAGCCGGCATAAAGCCTGAATCCGTCCGCACTCGCCGTATTTACCGTGCAATACCGGAAAAATCAAATCAATTCTCTGCTGTGTAAAATTACCGTCGTCCAAAATTTTTATAATACCGCCGTGGTGCGGGTCGGGGCTGATGATTGCCGAACAGCAGTCGGCGTTCTGCTCCCACGCGCCGCTCGGGATTTCGTTGTAATCGCCCGGGAAAAACAGCCAGCGTCCTGCGCGGGTAATCCCAATCGGGATAATTTCATATTTTTCCTTAGATAAAACACAAAGCACCGAATACGCTGATTGCAGGGACGCCGCGTGGTCTTGCGACGCACCCCCGAACAAGACCGCGATACGAATTTTCGCCATAATTCTGTCCTTTTCTTACTATAATTACGCAGTTCATTATATTATATCATAAAAATTATATTTTGGCAAGCATAAAAAATCCGCTTTTTGAAAAGCGGATTTAAAATACATTTCTCCTGTTTTTACTTTTTATATTCCGTTACCGCCGCCGGAAAATTCTCTTTTATCCATGTGTGCGTTTCCTTCATATAGCTGTCCGTCACTAAAAAATACTCATGCGTGATATAGTTTAATGATTTGTTGCCATTAGTCGGTCTGTCCCATGTGATGTCAATATGATACCATTTACCGTCAAGCTTGACCATATTCCAAGTGTGAAGTTCGCCCGCGTCACCGTCTATGACAATGCTTTCAATGCCGATAATGTCCATAATCGCTTTAAACGCCCATGTGTAGCCTTCGCATACCGCTTTTCCGTTGATGAGAGCGTCATAAATGTCGTCCGCTTCAAATGTAAAATCATATTTAATATTGGAAGCAAGATAATCATGCGCCGCAAGCACCTTTTCGTAATCAGTACCTTTTTCCGGTATGTATTCATCGATTATTTCAAGAAGCTTTTTATATGACGCTTTTTCCTTTGAAGTGAGGTTGTCTGTTTTTCCGGTTCGGTCTGCATACCCGATGGGGATATACATTTTATAAGTTAAATGGATTGAAACCGCGCCGCTTCCGTAGGAACCATAAATTTCCCGGAAACCGTATTTGGAAAACCAGCTTCTTTCTTCACAAGCTTCTTTTAAATCTAATAATATGTTATAATTGTTTACACGTACTTTTATATTTGAAATAGCGTAATAGCTTGCGTAAGCAAAATGTTCTTCAAACTCGTCAACAGATGTGACAACTTTATCTTCCGGCTTTTTCGGTGCTTCATCAACTTTTTTACTGCCGGTTGTTTCAATACCGACTACAAGTCTGAGAATAATTAAAGCGTCCGCGGTATCTATTTTACCGTCGCCGTTCAGGTCGTATTTTGCCGCCTGTTCTTTCGTTAATGTTTCGCTTCCTACCGCGTGCCTCAATACCGTTAATGCGTCCGCTGTTGTAAAAGCGGTTTCCGCCGCACTTGCGGGAATCACAAGCAACGACAGTGCCGACACTGTAATTAAAAGCAGGCTGATTATTCTCTTAAACATTGAATTTTCTCCTTTATGTGTTATATATACTAAATAAATTATACCATATAATGAAATCTTTTGCAAGTAGGGGCAGATGAAAATAAAAGACGGAATAATTCCGTCTTTTATTAATGTCTTGTTATACTTTTATTCTGCCTGTGCCGTCTGTTTTCACTTTATTAAGAGTTATATCCCAATCATCATCGAAGATTATATAATAAACCCAATCATCAATAACATTAATAAGATAAGCTTCTTCCCTGATTATTCTTTGCCTGTTTGTACCGTCGGTTTTGATTCTGTAAAGAATAGTATCCCAGTTTTTATAATCAATGCTTAAATAATAAATCCAGTCACCGGATACGTTGATGGAAAAAGCTTCATCATTACCGATTTTTGTTTTATCAGAGCCGTCTGTTTTCATTTTATAAATTTCGTCCGAATACCATTCAATATAATAAATCCAATCACCGACTACGTTAATCATAACCGCTTCATCTTCACCGATTTGCACTCTTCCCGAGCCGTCGGTTTTGATTTTATAAATCTCATCCGTATACCATTCAATATAATAAATCCAGTCGCCCACTACATTAAACATGGTCACTTCATCTTTGCCGATTTGCTTTCTTCCCGAACCGTCGGTTTTGATTCTGAACAGTTCATCAGAACCCCATTCCCTATAATAAATCCAATCACCGACTACCTGCATCATAATAGCTTCATCTTTACCGATTTGCGTTTTTCCCGTACCGTCCGTTTTTACTTTAAACATATGCGCTTCATTTTTATCGTTCATCGCTAAATAATAGACCCAATCACCAACCACATTCATAAAAGCGGCGTCTTCTTCTTCCGCAATCAAAAACTTCCCTGTTCCGTCGGTTTTTATTTTATACAAGTCATTACCGTTGGATAAATCAAAATAATAAATCCAATCTCCCTGAATCGCAGCAACCCCGAAATTTGCAAGATTTCCTGCGGTATTTCCGATTGTATTAGCTGTTGCCGCCGGCGGTGTTGCCGGGTTTATCGGATTCGCGGGATTGGTTGGATTTTCGGGCGGAGTCGTCTGGCTCGGTTCTGCCGGTTTTTCGGGTTCCGCCGGTTTTTCGGGTTCTGCCGGTTTTTCTGCGAGCGCGGCTGGTGCGGTTTCACTGCCTACAACTATTCTCAGTACAAAAAGCGCGTCAGCGGTGTCTACTTTTCCGTCTCCGTTGAGGTCATATTTTGCGAATTGTTCCTCCGTAAGCTCTGAAATGCCTACCGCGTATCTTAAAATTTCCAGCGCGTCCGAAGTATCAAAAACGGTTTCCGCCGCACTCGCGGGAACTGCCGACAACGACAGAATTGTTACGATTGCCATAAGTAAGCTGATGATTTTTTTAGGCATTATTTTTCTCCTTTAGCGTTTTTTTACAGTATAGCATAAAATTAGGGGTTTGGCAAGCAAAAAATAAAAGCGGATTCAAGCGGGCATAAAAAAAGCCAACCCCTCATAAACATTACAGATAAGAAAAACGAAAAAGAAAGGAATAAGGCAATGTCAGGATTTTTACATGATAAAGGATTATGCCGCGCAGAGGGCTTCTGTCCTGAGGGTGAGCTTTTCTGCACAGATGAAAATAAATATGCCGTTTCTTCAAGAGAAACACTGGAGGAGTGTATTGCTTCAAACCGTCCGGTTGAAGCACCGTGCATTGTCTGCGACACCCGCCACAATTTAATTATAGATTTCGGGTTTATGAAAGGCATGATTCCGCGCACTGAGGGCGCAATCGGGATTGAAGAAGGTGTAACCCGCGATATTGCGCTGATTTCAAGAGTGAATAAACCGGTATGCTTTAAAGTCACCGGTTTTGCTAAAGACAGTTTCGGGCGGGATACCGCCATGCTTTCGCGGAAAGCCGCTCAAATTGAATGTATGCAGAATTATGTAAACCCGTTGAAAACAGGCGATATTGCAGGGGTTAAAATAACGCATTTGGAACAATTCGGTGCTTTTGTGGATTTAGGGTGCGGAGTTCCCTCATTGATTCCGATTGACGCGATTTCGGTATCGCGGATTTCCCACCCCGCCGACCGGTTTTACATAGGGCAGAAAATCAACGCGGTCGTGAAGTCAAAAGAATTCGATAAAATCACGCTTTCACACAAAGAACTGCTCGGTACATGGGCGGAAAACGCCGCAAATTTCACAGTCGGCGAAACCGTAGCGGGAATTATCCGCTCGGTTGAAAATTACGGAATTTTTGTAGAGCTTACGCCCAACTTAGCCGGACTTGCGGAACTGCGCGAAAATGTAAAAGTAAATCAGCAGGCAAGCGTTTACATAAAAGCGATTATCCCCGAAAAAATGAAGATTAAACTGATTATCGTTGATATTTGCGATTACAGTTATATTAATCACACTTATGATTATTTCGTCGATTCCGGTCATATGAATAAATGGGTTTATTCGACGCCGGAGAGCGATAAATTGATTATGAGTGAGTTTAATTGACAGTCCCCCTACTGCATTACCGCCTCATAAAGCCTTTTATGGTCTAAATACGTATAATGAAGCCCCCTGAGCTGATTCCCGTCATCGTCTGTGTAAGGTCCGAAGTAGTACGGCGCGCCGATTGTCACCAATATATACATTTCACCCTTGTAAACCGCACAGGACGCCAAGCTTGTGACCCCTTCGCTCAAAACCTGCCACGCACCGTTTTTATATTCATAAAAATAATCAATACTGCCGATTTTGATTGCTTTTGTGAACGCGGTATAATAAGGGTTATTTTCCGAATTCACGGAAAGCGCGTTTCGGTTTCTCAGCGTGTAACCCTCGGGGTGTTTTTCGTTGCTTGGCATATAATAAATTTCACGCTCGTAAATTTCCTTAAACAACGGATAATTCTCATATGCGTATCTTGTGATTAAAAACATATCACGCGCACTGGTATTATTTTCGGGCGTAAATAAACCGTGCGGATTGGTGAAATTAGTGTCCGTACAGCCGAGTTCAGCCGCCTTTGCGTTCATCATGTCAATAAAGGCGGAAATGCTCCTGTTCCCGACGTTATAGGCTAAAACATTGGAAACCTCGCACCCCGACGCAGTCATCAGTCCGTACAGGCAGTCAAGGTAGGTCAGATTATCCTGAAGCGGTTCAATCCCCGCTGTTGCAATATCATCTTTATTGGGGTCGCCGGATTCAAACTCATCAAAACAAATCTGCGGCACTTCAACGATTCGGTTTAAATCCGCAACATTTTCAAGCGTAATCAAACAGGTCATAATTTTAAGTACGGAAGCGGGCGGCAGTCCTTTGGTTTCATCTTTCGCGTAAACAAGCCTATCCGCTGTTATATTATACAAGTAAACGCTCCCGCTGTGCAGTGAATTTTGCGGGACTTTTTCATATATATCGAAAACCGGGGTTTCCGGAAACGGTTTTTCTGATTGTTCTTGATTTTCGGATTGCAACTGATTTTCGCTGTCTTCAACAGGATTCTGCGGGTTCGGCTGTCCGCTCAAAACCGGGGTTTTTTCCCCCGCTGTATCGGGGTTTCCAATCGTTTTACATGATGTGAACAATAATAAAAAGACTAATAAAAATATTAATAATTTTTTAGTTTTCATTTTTATAATTCCCCCTTCACTTTCTCCCGATACTCCCGCGCCGCCTGTTCCAGCTTATTATCCCCGAATTCGTAATATACCCTGTCCTTGATTTCGTCCGGCAGATATTGCTGTTCTACGTAATGATTCGGGAAGTTATGCGGGTATTTATAATTTTGCCCCTTAATGAAGTCGTCCTCTCCGTCGCAGTGCTTATTTTGTAAATGCCGCGGAAAATCCCCTGTCAAGCCTTTTTCCACATCTGCTAAAGCTTTATCGATTGCCAAGTACGCAGAATTAGACTTCGGTGAAGTGCAGAGTAAAACAACCGCTTCAGCAAGCGGAATCCGTGCTTCCGGCAAACCGAGTTGCAACGCGGAATCTATGCAGTTTTTAACAATTACAACTGCATTCGGGAACGCCAGTCCTATATCCTCCGACGCGGTCACAAGCAAACGCCTGCACGCCGACGGCAAGTCCCCCGCCGCAAGCAAACGCGCAAGATAATGCAAAGCCGCATTTTCGTCAGAGCCGCGAATGGACTTCTGTAACGCCGAAAGCAAGTCATAATGCGCATCACCCTCACGGTCATATTTCACCGCGCTTTTTTGCGCCGCTTCTTTCGCTGTTGCTATTGAAACATTGCAAATATTTGGTGCGGACATTTCGTTTGGTGCGGACGTTCCGCTGCTATTTGCAGTGAGCGCGCAGATTTCAACGGCATTTAATGCTTTCCGCACGTCACCCCCGCACCCGCGTGCAATGGTAAGAAAAATTTCATCTTTGTTTTCAAAAATAAGTTCAAGCTTTAATTCCTCCGCAAACAGCCTGAACCCGCGTTCAATCGCGGGAATTATATCTGCCGGCTCTACGGGTTTGAATTCAAACACGGTTGAGCGCGAAAGAATCGCACCGTAAACATAAAAATAAGGGTTTTCGGTTGTTGCGGCGATGAGTGTAAGAGAACCGTCTTCAATGAATTCAAGTAAACTTTGCTGTTGCTTTTTATTCAAGTATTGAATTTCATCTAAATAAAGCAGAATTCCCGCGGAGTGTCCGCCCCAGCCCCTGCCGTAAAGCGTGTTGGTTTCGGCGATGATTTGTTTTATATCGGCAGTTCCGGCTTGTGTACCGTTGAGCTTACGCAAAGTCATATCGGTGCGGCTTGCGATGATATTAGCAAGCGTGGTTTTCCCTGTTCCAGACGGTCCGTAGAAAATCAGATTAGGGAGGCGAACCGATTGGAGCGAACTATTCGCCTCACCCGTGTTTTCAATAATTTTACGCAGAACGCAGTTTTCGCCGGTCAGGTGTTTCTGTCCGACAAATTCGTCAAGGGTTTGAGGGCGTATTTTTTCAGCTAAAGGCATAAATTCACCTCATAATTATATGTAGGGGCGACCCTGTGTGGTCGCCCGTATTGATGTTGTTTGTATTTTTAAACCACCGCCGTCTTTTCCACCGTTCCCTTATTATTAAACCTTTTCAGCAGTGACCTTATTTTTTGGTGCGGGTCAATGACCCTGCCGGTAGAAATATCATGGTTCAGTGCCGCGATTAAATACGCGATGTATTTGGAAATATCCACGTCGCAATACCATTCGCTGTTCAGAAGCTCCGGCGTGCGGTAAGTTAAATTCGTCCCGAAAACATAATCAATAACGCCTTCTTTATACGCTTTATCAAAGCGTTCCAGCCCGTTCGTGAAAATGGGGTAGGTTGCGTAAACAAGGATTCTTTTAGCGTTCCTCTTTTTTAATTCATACGCCACTTCAAGCATGGAATCGCCGGAGGAAATAATATCGTCCGAAATGAATACGTCCTTACCCTTGACCGAATTCCCCATGTACTCATGCGCAACAATCGCATTACGCCCGTTCAGAATCATTGAATAGTCGCGGCGTTTGTAGAACATACCAAGGTCTACACCGAGCACGGAAGCATAGTACATGTTCCGGTTCAGCGCGCCCTCGTCGGGGCTGACCATCATAAAATTATCTTTATCTATTTTCAAATCCTGCACACGTTTGAAAAGCTCTTTCAATACCTGATAAGAAGGGATAATATTATCAAAACCCATTAAAGGCACAGCATTGCAAACCCTTGAATCATGCGCGTCAAACGTGATAATATTCTGCACGCCCATGCTTTCAAGCTCCTGAAGCGCGACCGCGCAGTCAAGGGATTCGCGGTAGTTGCGCTTGTGCTGTCTACCTCCGTAGAGAATCGG
>WRJM01000027.1 GCA_009782265.1 Oscillospiraceae bacterium
CCTTTATATCAGTATCCGTCATTGGCACAACATCACCGGCACTCAAAGGTGCGTCGCTCCACACCGTACAGACGATAGCCATTCCTGTCGGATCTGTCTGAAAGCCGAAATAACCGTAAAATGAACTGCCCAGATATTCGCTAAAGTCAATTGTCAGCGCGCCGATTGGAATTACCGTGTTGCCGCTGACTCCGCCGTTTGTGAAAGTGCCGGCTACTGGAGGGGAATTACCGATCGCCAGATCGGCGAAAACGCCCGCGGCACCCGAATGAACATTTTTTGCGTTGGCGTTGAATTTGGATATTCTGGAGTTTCTTATATACCCAAGCATTGCCGGCACTAAAATAGCCGCTAAAATACCGATTATCGCGACGACGATAATCAGCTCTATTAATGTAAACCCCCTGAGCTTCTTTTTCATTTATAAACCACTCCTCGCTCCTGTTTGAAAACTTTGTTTCACTTTACGTTACTTATACGTTTAACATATAAAAAACTTACAATTATATCTCTAATTATTATAATACACCAATAAGTAAATATTGTCAATATATTATTCTATAAAATATAAGCCTGTTTTTTGTGCTTATTGTCGGTTTTAGGGCATTTTTCCGCTGAAAAAGTCTTGCGCCGCCCCGCTTGTTCTGTTATAATGTATTTAGGGAATATTTTCACGAAAGGATGGAATTTTATATGAACCAATACGAAAGACTGCAAAAATGCCTTAGCTGCGTAAGGGAAAGGGTGAGCTTCGAGCCTGATACCGCGTTGGTGCTGGGTTCAGGCTTGGGGGATTACGCCGATACGGTAAAGACGGAAGCGGTTCTTGAATATTCCGACATAGAGGGCTTTCCCGTATCGACCGTGGCGGGTCACAAGGGGCGGTTCGTTTTCGGATATATCGGAGATGTAAAAGTGGTCATCATGCAGGGGCGGGTGCATTATTATGAGGGTTATCCGATAACAGATGTTGTTCTGCCCATAAGACTGATGAAGCTCATGGGAGCGGAAACGCTGATTTTAACCAACGCGGCGGGCGGGATTAACGCTAATTTTACTGCCGGTGATTTTATGCTGATTACCGACCATATTTCCAACTTCGCGCCTAATCCGTTAATAGGGGAGAATTTTGAGGAACTCGGAACAAGATTCCCTGATATGAGTGAAATTTATAACAAGGAATTATGCAATACAGTGAAATTAACTGCAAAAGAGCTTGAAATTAAACTGCATGAGGGTGTTTATCTGCAAACAACGGGACCAAGCTTTGAAAGCCCTGCGGAAATTAAAATGTTCCGTACTTTCGGGGCTGACGCGGTGGGAATGAGTACGGCGTGCGAAGCGATTGCGGCAAATCACTGCGGTTTTAAAATCTGCGGGATTTCGTTTATTGCCAATCTTGCCTGCGGCATGACCGACAACCCGCTGACCCATGCCGAAGTCATGGAGGCGGCAGACAACAGCGCGCCTTTATTTAAAAAATTAATCCGTGCGGTTGCGGAGAAATTATAGGAAAAAAATATGCTTGATAATATAAAACTTTCCGCAGACGGCAATGCGGTGATTATTCTTGACCAAACAAGATTACCTTGCGAAGTGAAATATCTGAATCTCACCACGGCGGCGGAAATGAAAAAAGCAATTGTAACTTTACAAGTTAGGGGTGCGCCCGCCATTGGGATTTTCGCGGCGTACGCGCTTTACGTTTTAGCAAGGAATATCCCGAAAAGCGTTGATTTTTTTAAAAAGCTGAACCAATATAAAGACGAGCTGAATGCTACCAGACCGACCGCTGTAAATTTAAGCCACGCGCTTGAACGCATGCTCAAAGCCGTCGGTAAAACCAAAAACAGAAAAAAAGCACTTGCGGCTTTGGGTGAGGAATGCAGAGCGATTCAACACGAGGATATTGCGGTTTGCCGCAGTATTGCGGAATATTCGCTTTCTCTGCTGAAAGACAACTGGGGTGTTTTAACCTACTGCAACGCCGGTCCGCTTGCAACTTCCCGCTACGGAACAGCACTCGGCGGGCTGATTCTGGGGCATGAACGCGGGTATCAATTTAAAGCTTTCTGCTGTGAAACCCGCCCGCTTATGCAGGGGGCAAGGCTGACCGCGTATGAATTGGTTGAAGAAGGCATTGACACAACTTTAATCTGTGACAACATGGCTTCTAAATTGATGAGTGAGGGAAAAATTCAAGCTTGTTTTGTCGGCTGTGACCGCGTCGCCGCGAACGGCGATACCGCCAATAAAATCGGGACAAGCATGATTGCAGTTTTAGCAAAGCATTACAAAATTCCTTTTTATGTATTCTGCCCGGCTTCAACGCTTGATATGACTTGTAAAAGCGGCAGAGATATTATAATAGAGGAGCGTTCCGGCGAAGAAATTCACACCGGTTATTTCAAGGAGCGAATCACTCATAAAGATGTAAAAATCTGCAACCCTGCGTTTGATGTTACACCGGCAGATTTAATCACGGCAATTGTAACGGAAAAAGGGATTTGCAAACCGCCTTATTCAAATTCGTTAAAAACAGTAAAGAAAGGTTCATAAAAACAATGCAGGATATTATTTTAACTAAATTCCAAAACGCCGAGAAATTATATTTAGAAGGAAAATACGAACAAGCGGCGGCAATCTTTTTAGACATTCAAACGAACAGAAATATTTCTCCGTTTTGTTTTTATTACCTTGCAAGAATTTCAAACGCATTGAATGACCCCGAAACAGCCTATTCCCTTTTTTACAAAGCGTTTGAATCAAAACCCGATATATGTTCAAATATGTCGGCAGACAACAAGTATGTCTTCAAAGGAAAGAAGGAAGAAATCCGCCGTACTTCCTGCTTTTTATGCGGGAAGGAAGCAAAACCCCGCTGGTGTTATATTCTTGCGGAAGCGGTGGGGTATAATTCTTTCTTTAACCCTGTTCGCATGTGGATGCACTGCTCGGATTGCAACCATATGTTTGCCCGTGAATTTCCTGAAAAATTGTTCATTCACAACGACAGCCCGAGAAGAGCAAATCCGCAGTTCTTTGCTTATTATTCCGATATACTTTCCAAAATCAGAATGAACGGCTTTGCAAACGGTTTTAAATTGTTTGAAGTCGGAATCGGCGCGTGCGAATGTATGCTTGCGGCAAGAGAAATCGGATTTGATGTATTTGGTATTGATGTGATTGAAAGACATGTTGAGGACGCAAAAAATAAATACGCCTTAAACGCGCAGACAGCGGATTTTATCGAGTTTGATTCAGACGAAAAGTGGAACATTATCATCATGGGTGACGTCATCGAACACGTCAGCGACCCCATTGCCGCGCTCAAAAAAGCGGAATCCATGTTAAATGATGACGGCGCATTATGGGTATCTACGCCTAATTTTGAAAGCGCGTTTTCCATTGTCGTAAAGCATGATGACCCCATGAAAATGCAGCAATATCACCTCAATTATTTTTCAAGGGATTCATTTTATAAAATTTTAGACGAGTGCGGATTCATTCCGGTTGATTATAAAATTTCCGCGCATTATAACGGTTCAATGGAAATTATCGCTGTTAAAAAGTCAAGGATTTAATTATTATAATAAGTGAAAAGAGAAGAAAATGCATTTCCCCGACAGTGTGAAAAATATAATAAAGCAATTAGAAGCCGCGGGATTTGAAGCCTATGCGGTCGGCGGCTGTGTGCGCGATTCGCTTTTAAGTTTTACACCGCCGGATTATGATATTGCGACAAGCGCGGCGCCGGACGAAATCAAGGAAGTGTTCAGCGACTGTAAAATTGTAGACATCGGTGCAAAGCACGGCACAATTGCGGTTATCACAGACGACGAAAATTGCCGCAAAATCGAAATTACCACGTTCCGCGCCGACGGCGAATATTCCGACAGCCGCCGCCCGGACAGCGTAACTTTTGTGCGGGATTTAAAATCAGATTTGGCAAGGCGGGATTTTACGGTCAATGCGATGGCATACTCCGAAAAGACAGGACTGATTGACCTTTTCGGGGGTGCGGAGGATTTAAAAAATAAGTTGCTTAAATGCGTCGGTGAACCTGAAAAACGCTTTTCAGAAGATGCGCTCCGGATTATGCGGGCTTTGCGTTTTATGTCCGAACATGGGTTTACCTGCGAAGCCGAAACCGAAAAAGCACTGCGGAAATTAAAAGAAAATCTGCTTAAAATCGCACCCGAAAGAATCATGGCAGAGCTTGATAAGCTTCTGCTCGGAGAATTCGCTGAAAAAATTATCATTGAATATGTCGATGTTTTAGGTGTTTTCATTCCCGAAATTAAAGATTGCGCGGGATTTGACCAGCGCAACAATTATCACATTTATGATGTTCTGACGCATATAGCGAAAGTCGTCAGCGCAGTACCGAAAGAACGTATTCTGAGAGTTGCGGCGTTATTTCACGATGTAGCAAAACCGCAGTGTTTTATATTAAAGGATAATTTAGGGCATACCCGCGGACATGCGGCAAAAAGTGCCGAAATCGCCGAAGAAACAATGCGAAAATTGCGTTATGACAATGCGGCAATCAAACAGGTAAAACTGTTGATTCAAAACCATGATGATAAGTTTAAGACAGATGATGTAAGCGTAAAAAAATTGCTGAACCGTTTCGGGATTGAAACCTTGGAACAGCTTTGTATATTACAGAAAGCAGATGACAGCGCGAAAGCAGACTTTGTAAAAGAAGAACGGAAAGAGCAGTATCTGTTTATTGAAAAAGCGAGTGAAATAATTGAAAAAGGCGAATGTTTTTCCCTTGAACAGCTTGCCGTGAACGGTAATGATTTGCTGAAATCAGGTTTTGAAGGTAAAGAAATAGGGATTCAGCTTCAAAAACTGCTTGAAGCTGTTATTACCGGAGAAGCGGAAAATAAAAAAGAAATTTTATTAAAAAGGATTGGTTAAATGTCGTCAGTAGACATTGGAATGGACCTCGGAACTGCTAACATCATCATAACCGTCGGCGGTAAAGGGATTGTTCTGTGTGAGCCGAGCGTTGTGGCTTATGACAAAAGGAAAAAGCAGGTAATCGCCGTCGGTACGGAAGCCAGCAATATGCTTGGCAGAACGCCTGATTATATCATCACTTCCTGCCCGCTTCGGGACGGAGTGATTTCCGATAATTTTATGACTGAAATCATGGTCAGGGAGTTTATCCGCAAGGTCAGTGGAAACATGCTGATTAAACCCCGTGTTGTGCTTTGCGTGCCTTCCTTTGTGACGGACGTAGAAAGGCGGGCGTTAGTGGAAACCGCTCTGCTTGCGGGTGCGCGCAAGGCGTATCTGATAGAAGAACCGGTTGCGGCACTGCTCGGCGCGGGGATTGACATAACCAAACCCAACGGCGTCATGGTTGTAGATATAGGCGGCGGGACGACTGATATTGCAATTGCTTCTTTTAACGGAATCGTCAGCTCAGCGTCCATTAAAATGGGCGGCGTGAAAATGGACGCGGCGATTATTAAATACATGCATGTTAAATACAAGCTTATCATCGGCGAAAAAACCGCCGAAGCGGCAAAGAAAACCATTGCGAATGTTTACGACCCCGACGGTACGGCACGCATGAGCGTGAAAGGGCGCGGGCTTCTGCGCGGACTGCCGCAGGGAATTGAAATAAGCGATTTAGATATGCAGGAAGCACTTTCGGGTTGTATTGAGGAAATTATTGCCACAATACGCGCTGTACTTGAAAAAACACCGCCGGAGTTAGTCGGCGACATTCACACGAACGGCGTGCTTTTAACCGGCGGCGGCGCGTTGCTCGGCGGGCTTGACAGGCTCATCACTTCTTTCGTGGGCGCGCCGTGCATCATCGCACAAAAGCCGATTGAATGTGTTGCAAGAGGCGTGAATGCGGCATTTAATCATACAGGCGAGCTGCTTGACGGGTTTGAGAAGATTTCGCTTTATAAGTATAAATAAAAGTTGGGTTTCAAACCCAACTTATATCAGTCTTCATAATGCCCTTTACACGAAACAATCACTAAATTTCTGTCTTTATCGCCTGTATAAATAAGACGGTTCATATCGTCTATTCTACGGCTGTATTCTTTTCTGCCTTTCAAGGGTTCAGGTTTTCCGATTCCTTTCATAAACCCGTCCCTTTGTATGCTTTTTATTAATTCGTTTATACGTACCAGTGTATTTTTATCTTCGGATTGCCAATTCATATATTCTTTAAACCCGTCTTCCGTAAATGTCACTTTCACTTTGCCATACCCTCAAGCTCTTCCGTTGTTTTTATAATTACTTTTCCCTCGGCAATCTGCCGCACAGACCTGTCAATTTTTTCAAGGTATTCAGCGTTTCTTTTAGCTTTTTCAAGTTCATTGTAATCTTTTTCACTTAAAACAACTAAATTTTGATTTTTCGGGCGGGCAATTAAAACTTTTTCACCCGAATTTATAATTTCACTGACGCGTTTAAAATCATTACGTAGGTCAATTGTTCTGAGTGCTATCATAAAAAACATTCCTTTCTGTACTTAATTATGTACATATTATAGCATTTATTTGATGATTTGTCAATGGTAAAATTTATCTTTATCAATTCGGAGGTTCAGCCGTATGCACTACTACCTTGCAATCGACTTAGGCGCGACCAGCGGGAAACATTTATTAGCGTGGATTGAGGACGGCAAAATAAAACAGGAAGAAATCCATCGCTTTACGAACCGGTTTAAACAAGAAAGCGATACTTTGTACTGGGATTTGGATTACCTGTACGAAGAAATCCTGACAGGTATGAAGAAGTGCGCTCAAATCGGGAAAATTCCGTCATTTGTCGGACTTGATACGTGGGGCGTGGATTATACATTGCTGAATCATTTCGGCGAACTCATCGGCGGCGCAATCAGTTACCGCGACAGCCGTACTTACGGGATATTAGAAAACGTATTCAAAGCTGTTCCGGAGGAAGAGCTTTACCGGATTACCGGTATTCAAAGACAGCCGTTCAATACGATTTTTCAGATTTACGCACATGCTGTAAATATGCCTTACGATTTGCAGAATACAAAAACGCTTTTAATGCTTCCCTGCTATTTTAATTATCTGATGACGGGAATTGCCGTAAACGAATATACCGTAACGTCAACCACAGGGTTGCTGAACGCGGAAAGCCGCAACTGGGATTTTTCTATTATTGACCGGTTAAGCTTTAACCAAAGTATTTTCGGGGAAATTAAACCGCCCGGTACGATGTTAGGTGAATTTAACCAAATAACGGCGGAGGAAGTCGGATTTTCGGCAACCGTTGTGCTTCCCGCCGCACATGATACAGCTTCGGCTGTTCTTGCCGTGCCGCTTTCGGAAAACGCGATTTATCTCAGTTCCGGAACATGGTCGCTTATGGGGGTTGAAACAGATGCACCGGTCACAAGCGAGCTTGCAAGAGCAAAGAATTTTACTAATGAAGGTGGCTGGGGCGGAAAATACCGTTTATTGAAAAATATCATGGGTTTATGGATGTTACGCTCCGTAAGAAATAACTTCAACGACAGGTACAGTTATGACGAAATGAGTAAAATGGCTTATGAAAATAATGATTTTCCTTCTATTGTGGATGTTTCCGATACACGCTTCTTAGCCCCTAAAAGCATGGTTGATGAAATTACGGCGGTTTGTTCGGAAACAGGTCAGCCGATTCCCAATACGGCAGGAGAGGTTTACGCGGTGATTTATCACAGCCTTGCGGAATATTACGGAAAAACCGTGCAGGATATAGAAGAAATAACCGGCAAGCATTATGACGCAGTAAATATAGTCGGCGGCGGAACACGTGATAATTATTTAAATCAATTAACCGCAAACTGCTGCCGGAAAAAGGTGTTTGTAGGTCCGACGGAAGCAACCGCGCTCGGAAACATCGCAGCGCAAATGCTCGCCACGGGCGAAGTCGGCTCGGTGCATGAAATTAAAGAAATAATAAGAAATTCAATTACATTGGGGGAATATAATTTTGAACCGATATGAGGAAGCGAAAGCAATTTATAAAGAAATAGGTGCTGATACGGATAAAGCACTTGAAACGCTTAAAAACATACGCATTTCTATACACTGCTGGCAGGGTGATGACGTAAGAGGCTTTGATTCCGATAACAGTTTATCAGGAGGAATCCAAACAACAGGAAATTACCCCGGTAAAGCGCGCAGTCCGGAAGAGCTTATGCAGGATATAGACAAAGCGTTAAGCTTAATTCCGGGCAGGCATAAATTAAACCTGCACGCCTGTTACGCGGTTTTTGAAAACAATTCTTCTGCAGACCGCGATAAATTAGAACCTAAGCATTTTCAAAAGTGGGCGGATTTTGCAAAAGAACGCGGGTTAGGCTTAGATTTCAACCCTACTTTCTTTTCGCACCCGAAAGCTTCCGGTATGACGCTTGCAAGCACTGATGAAAGCACCCGTAAATTCTGGGTTGAACACGGGAAAGCCTGTTTAAAAATATCCGAATACTTCGCGTCCAAACTAAATCAGCCCTGTGTGATGAATATCTGGATTCCCGATGGCTTGAAGGATATTCCCGCTGACAGACTGTCGCCGCGTCTGCGCTTTAAGCAATCGCTTGATGAAATTTTAAGTACCTCTTACGATAAAGAAAAAGTCCGCGTTTGCCTTGAATCTAAGGTTTTCGGAATCGGAATGGAAAGTTATACGGTAGGTTCGGCGGAATTTTGCCTTAATTACGCCAATCAGGCGGGGATTATCCCGCTCATGGACAACGGGCATTATCACCCGACAGAGCTTGTTTCGGACAAAATTTCGTCCATGCTTACTTTCTTTGATAAAATCGCTTTGCATATAACCCGCGGTGTGCGCTGGGACAGTGACCATGTGGTTTTATTTGATGATGAAACCCGCGAAATCGCAAAGGAAATTGTGTTCGCTAACGCACTTGACAGGGTGATTATCGCGCTTGATTATTTTGACGCAAGCATAAACCGAATCGCCGCATGGGTCATCGGCATGAGGAATGTGCAAAAAGCACTGCTTTCCGCGCTGTTACAGCCGGTTGAAAAATTAAAAGCTTTACAGCAAAGCGGCGATTTCACTGCGCTTATGGCGCTTACGGAAGAAATGAAAACCTTTCCTTTGGGCGATGTGTGGGAGCATTTCTGCGAAATCAACAATGCTCCTAAATCGGATTGGTTCAGCGAAGTGCAAAAATATGAAAGAGATGTATTAAAGTTAAGGGGTTAAACATATGAACATAACAGATTTAGGCTTTATTAAAGGCTTTATCAGAATGGCTGCCGACGGGTATAATAAGGGTTGGCATGAACGCAACGGCGGAAATCTGACTTATAGATTGAAAAAAAGCGAAGTTGAAGAAGCCTGTTCGTGGTTTAATCAAAACGCACCCTTAATTAAACTTGATTCGGCGATTCCCGGGCTTGGCGGGGAATATTTCTTAGTAACCGGTTCAGGGAAATTTTTCCGTAATATAGAGCAGAACCCGAACGAAAATATAGGTATTTGCAAGCTTGACGAAAAAGGCGCAAATTACCGCGTTGTGTGGGGTTTAGAAAACGACGCAGTACCGACCAGCGAATTCCCGAGCCATTTAATGAACCACGCGGCTAAAATCCGCGCGAAAGGCGACAGCTACAGGGTTGTTTACCACTGCCACACAACGAATATCATTGCTTTGACGTTTCTGCTCCCGCTTGACGCAAATGTTTTCACGAGAAGCTTGTGGGAGATGATTACCGAATGTTCCATTGTGTTTCCGGACGGCGTGGGTGTTATGCCGTGGGTGCTGTGCGGCGGCTTTGAAATCGCTGAAAAAAGCGCGGAATTAATGAAGGATTACGATGTGATTATTTGGGCGCACCACGGGATTTTCTGCGCGGGTGAGGATTTTGATTTGACCTTCGGGCTTGCGGACACGATTGAAAAGGCGGCGGAAATTTTAATCAAGGTTTTAAGTATTTCTCCGGATAAACTGCAAACCATTACAACAGAGAATTTCAAGGAATTGGCTAAGGCGTTTAATGTAACTTTACCGGAAAAATTCTTGAATTAATCATATTTTACAGAAATGTTAAACTGCATTGCTTGCGGCAACGGACACTTATCATTTATAATTTAAGCATAATATTGCTTTTGAAGTAAACAGTAAAAAATTATTTCTGTATTTCCCCACCTGCGGCGGGGAAATACGAAAAAAGTTTTACCTACAGTTTGGTGCAGGAGTAATAAAATTTTAGGAGGAAAATTTTATGCTTAATCAAAATTTGAAAACGCTCAGAAACGCGAAAGGTCTTTCGCAGGAGGAACTTGCTATCCGTTTAAACGTGGTACGGCAGACTATATCCAAATGGGAGAAGGGGTTGTCTGTTCCGGACGCGGATTTGCTGATTAGGATTGCGGAAATCTTTGAAGTGCCCGTCGGCGAACTGCTCGGTGCAAACATTGAAAGCCAAAGCGAACAGGAAATAAACATCGTTGCCGAACAGCTTTCCCGAATTAACGAACAGCTCGCAATCAAAAACAGGCGGGCGCGCCGGATTTGGAAGACAATCCTGATTATTTTCGGTTCTTTTATTCTGCTGAATATTCTGCTGATTGTTTTCGGTTTTGCGGCATTTCAAACTGAATCGAAAGAGGGTGTAACTGAAGTGATTATTAATGAAAAAATACAGGAATAGGGTTTAAAAGATAAAATTTTTAAACAGAAATGGTTATAATTATGCGTGCGGTTATTATCAGCGGCGGTAATATTACGGATTACGGTTATATAAAAGAGCAGATTAAAGCTTTCGGCGGTGATTTAATTATCGCCGCCGACAGCGGTTATCATCATGCTGTTCAAATGGAGCTGAAACCGGATTTGGTGGTAGGTGACTTCGATTCGCTCGGAGAATTAGAACAAGCAGATATTGAAACCGTGCAGTACAGCGCGGAGAAGAATTTCACGGACACTGAGCTTGCCCTTGAGCATGCCCGCAGAATGAACGCGGACGAATTTTTATTAGCCGCTGTGACCGGAACGCGCCTTGACCATACACTCACGAATATATTTATGCTTAAAACCTGCCTTGAACACGGTGAAAACGCCGAAATCATTGACGAACACAACAGAATCAGACTCACGGAAACCCGTCTTTCCCTGACGGAGGGGCAATATAGGTTTGTTTCGCTTGTTCCGTTATCGGATTGTTCCGGCGTTTGTACGAGAGGGATGAAATATCCGCTTGAAAACGCGGAATTAAAATTTGGTTCAGGGCTTGGGGTAAGCAATGAACTGCCCGGCGAATGGGCTGAGGTTTCGCTTGAAAAAGGATTATTGCTTGTTATTGAATCAAGGGATTGACATAGATATAAATTTAAAGTATAATAAAGAAAAGGATTTTATTACATCTGCGTTAAACAGTATATAAAACTGTTTTCTGCCGTTTATTTCTAAAGTAATAAAGGATTATAAAAGGGGTTTTATTATGACGATTAAGACTTTTTTTCTTAATAACGAGCGTACCGCTTATGTCAGGGCGTTTTTACTCAGCAGAATCGAGGAAGTTCCGTGGACGCATAAACGCCCTGCGGTTGTAATTTTCCCCGGTGGCGGTTATGAACACTGTTCAGACCGGGAAGCCGAACCGCTTGCCATGCGTTATGCCGCGGAAGGGTACAACGCGTTCATTTTAAATTACACCTGCAACAAAAAATACCCCGCCGCTTTCACGAACGCCGCTTACGCCATGTTCAAAATTAAAGCAAGGGCGGAGGAATTCGGTATTGACAAAGAAAAAATCGCTGTTGTCGGCGCGTCATCCGGCGGGCATTTGGCGGGTTGTCTTGCGACCATGTGGAGCGATACAGGTATCGTTAAAGTCATCGGCTGTGAACCGGAGGATATTCGTCCGGCGGCGGCTGTGCTGTGTTATCCTGTCATCAGCGGCGTAACTTCTCCTCATAAAAGCTCGTTTACGATTTTAGCCGGTGAGGATGCAACACAGGCGAATTTGTCCCGTTTATCGCTTGAAAACCGCGTTACGCCGAAAACACCGCCGATTTTCTTATGGTGTACGGCAAACGACGAAGCGGTCAGCGCGCACAACAGCCTTGTGATGGCGAAAGCCTGCGTTTCCAACAATGTGCCCGTGGAATTACATATGTATGATAAAGGTCCGCACGGCTTGTCCGACTGCACTAAGGCGTCCGGTTACGACGAGCGGTATTTTGAAAGCGATTGCAGCGGCTGGGTTGCATTGTCTGTGAGGTTTTTGGAGAAGTATTTAAATTTATAACGGGGGATTGAAATGAAAAAAAAGATTTTCACTTTTATTTCAGCTTTAATCATTATGCTGTCATTCGCCGCCTGCGACGGTCAGGCGGCAGAAATATTAAAAAGAATTAATTCTTCTTCGGACAATAAAACCGAAACCGCCGAAAGCAAAACCGAACGCGTAGATGATGAATTTGATTCCGAAGGCAGAACACCAAAGCTTATCACCATTAAAGGGGAAATGTACAGCACGTATCTGACAGAGCTTGATTTAAGCGAAATGGGGCTGTCAAACACTGATATAGAGCCTTTAAAATATATGGTTCATTTAAAAGAGCTGTACTTATGGGATAACAGAATCAGCGACCTTTCTCCTTTAAGTGAGCTTGTTAATCTTACGGTTTTGGATTTGGATTATAATAAAATCACCGATATTACACCTTTAAGCGGACTTGTCAATTTAGAAGAGCTGTATTTAAGCGAAAACCGGATTGAAGATATTACCCCATTAAGCGGACTCACCGCGCTTTCGGAATTATATTTATGGGATAACAGAATCGTTGATATTACACCTTTGAGCGAGCTAAACGATTTAGTTGATTTGGATTTATACGGAAACAGAATTAATGATTTAACACCGCTTCACGGTTTATCGGGATTAATGTGGTTAGACGTATGCGATAATCCGTTCAGCGATGAGCAAAAAGAAGCCTTGGAAGAAGCTTTACCGTTCTGCACGATTTATTTTGATTATGATTATGATGATTACGATAATTATCATAATTATAATGATAATTATAGCTATCCGTTATAAAAATATACAGGAGAAACATTTTTAATGAAAACAGCATTTGTAACAACAGAAAAATTAAATGAAATTATAAATAAATTTCCCACGCCTTTTCATCTTTATGATGAAAAAGGTATACGGGAAAACACCCGCCGTCTGCGTGAAGCGTTTTCGTGGAATAAAGGTTTCCGCGAATATTTTGCCGTGAAAGCCACACCGAATCCCTATATTATGAAAATCTTGCAGGAAGAAGGATGCGGGTTTGACTGTGCAAGCTATAACGAACTTATCCTTGCCGACAAGGTTGGGAGCAAGCATGTAATGTTCAGCTCCAATGCTACGCCGGATGAGGATTTTATTCTTGCTTACAATAACGGCGCGGTGATTAATCTTGACGATTTCACGCATATAGAAATCCTTGACAAGCTCTGCGGAATTCCCGAAACAATTTGCTGCCGTTATAACCCGGGCGGTGAATTTTGTCCCGGCGGGGAGAATGAAATAAGCAAAAAAAATATAGCAATGGACGTTCCGGGGGAAGCAAAATACGGCTTCACAAAAGAGCAGATTATAGAGGGTTTTAAAATCCTCAAAAGCAAAGGCACGGTAAATTTCGGAATTCACGCCTTTTTGGCAAGCAACACGCAAACCGATGAATATTATCCGGTGCTTTCGGAGCAGTTATTTAAGCTTGCGGTTGAATTAAAAGAAAAAACCGGTATAGCCGTCAGTTTCGTGAACCTTTCGGGCGGAATAGGAATACCTGCCGAGCCGGACAAAAAGCCCCATGATATTATCAAAATCGGACAGGGTGTAAAGGAACGCTTCGAGAAAATAATGACGCCCGCCGGACTTGGCGAAACCGCGATTTACACCGAACTGGGGCGTTTTATGCTTGGTCCTTACGGGCATTTGATTACAAAAGCAATCAGAGAAAAGCATATTTACAGGGAATACATCGGTGTTGACGCCTGTGCCTGTGACCTTATGCGCCCCGCAATTTATAAGGCGTATCATCATATAACGGTTGCGGGCAAGGAAGAATCACCCTTTGACCATATTTACGATATAACCGGCGGGCTTTGTGAAAATAACGACAAATTTGCTGTTCAGCGTTCTCTGCCGAAAATAGATACAGGCGATATACTGATTATTCACGATACCGGCGCGCACGGGTATTCGATGGGTTATAATTATAACGGGAAGTTAAGAAGCGCGGAAATCCTGCTGTGCGCGGACGGGAGCTTCAAACAAATCAGAAGGGCTGAAACTTCTAAGGATTATTTCGCTACGTTTGATTTTTCTTATGAGTTTAAATTTTAAAGGAAAAATGATACGGAGGCAACAATGCGAAAGTTATCATTCATTATTATAATTGCATTAATTTTATTGATTATAGGGAAGGGGTAATGCTATGTTTCAAATAAAAGAAAATTATAATATCGCTGACTTGATTGAGATTATGCGCCTTCTCCGCTCCGAAAACGGCTGTCCTTGGGACCGTGAACAAACCCATGCTTCCATACGTATGAACGTTATTGAAGAAGCTTATGAGGTTGCGGAAGCAATTGATTTGGCGGAAAACCCGCCTTATAACACCGGACTTTTAAAGGAAGAACTCGGCGATTTACTTCTGCAAGTGGTTTTTCATGCACAAATGAGTAATGAAGCAGGTTATTTTGATTTCCAAGACGTTTGTAATGAAATATGTAAAAAATTAATTTACCGCCATCCGCACGTTTTCGGAAGTGCTGATATAAGCGATTCGGGTGAAGTATTAAAAAACTGGGAAAAACTTAAAAGTAAATCAAAAGGCGAAGAAAAGGCTTCGGATAGCCTTGAAAACGTCCCGAAACACCTCCCCGCTCTTATGCGCGGCGAAAAAGTAGGCAAACGGGCGGCGAACGCCGGTTTTGATTTTAATGATATAGAAGAGGTAATTAAAAGGTTAAAGGAGGAGGTCAGCGAGCTTGAAGAAGCGTTGAAGCCTAAATCAAATCAAAGCAACGAATTTTATAATATTTATAAAAATCATGGCGAAATAGAGGAAGAATTTGGTGATATTTTATTTACATGTTGCAATTTAGCGAGATTTTTAAAAAAAGATAGTGAAAAAGCCTTGACAAGAGCGATAAATAAGTTTATAATGCGATTTAGGGCAGTCGAAGCGTTAGCAGAGGAAAAAGGTGCAAATCTTCACAGTTTACCGCAGGAAATATTAGATGAATTGTGGGAGAAAGCTAAATAACTTCGCTCAGTCAAAATTATAACATAAAAATTTTGGAGGTAAAACCATGACAAAATCAGATTTAGTCACAGCAGTAGCACAGAAAGCCGATATTACAAAGAAAGACGCAGAATCAGCAGTAACCGCGTTCATCGACGTAATCACAGAAACCTTGAAAAAAGGCGATAAGATTCAGCTTGTAGGCTTCGGTTCGTTTGAAGTACGCACACGTGCGGCAAGAGAGGGCGTAAACCCGCAGACACAAAAGAAAATCAAGATTCCCGCAAGCAAAGTACCCGCTTTTAAAGCTGGTAAGGCTTTAAAAGACGCTGTAGCGAAATAAAGTTATACGGGGGCGGAAACGCTCCCTTTTTATTTTTTGTTGTATATAACTGTATGGGCGGAATCCATTTCCGCCCGAAAACCTGATAAATATTAAAGGCGGAAATGGATTCCGCCCCTACAGCAAGGAGAAAACAAATGAGATTAGACAAATACTTAAAAGTATCGCGGCTGATAAAACGCCGCACGGTTGCGAATGAAGCCTGCGACGCGGGGAAAATTTCAGTCAACAGCAAGGTCGCCCGCGCTTCTTACGAAGTTAAAGCTGACGACATCATTGAAATCAATATGGGCAAAACCCCGCTCAAGGTCAAGGTACTAAAAATCACCGAAACCGCCGGAAAAGACCAAGCGGCGTTTATGTATGAGGCGATTTAACACTTGACAAAGCGGCTCGAAAGGGGTATAATTGAGGAAAGGCGGGGGGTGTAAGGTATGACGAAAGATGAATTTAACAGTTATCAAAGAAGCATAGCGTTACAGGTATTGCTTGCGGATAAGGGCAAAATAACGCAAAAAGACATGAGCACCGCAATCAAAATAATATTGGGCAAAGAAATATTTGAAGAAGTTGAGGCAGGTCTTAACGAAGAATAAAACAGGGGGTGTAAAAATGGCAAGTTCGATAGAAGTCAGAGAAAGGCAGAAGCATCATCTGGGTGTTTTATTAAAATTGAAAAAACGAAATGCACATTTAACTATTATAGGATTACAGGAAGATATAGAAAACGCAGTCATGGTCATGGAACAAGAGGATGTAGCGTTTATAGAAAAAATAGTCGGTGTTTCAGCAATATAATTCAAAATAAAACGGCGCGTTTGCGCCGTTTTATTTTGTTTTTTTCCTCAGCACCGAAAACGGTTTTAAATCAACATCAGTTTCCAAAAATAACCGCTCCGTCGCCTTATTTGCGATTTCTACCCGCTCCCCTTTTTCGTTTGTTAAAGATTTAACGGTTAGTTTTTTCGGCGGTATTGGCAGAAGCGAATACAGTTCGCTTTTACAGGGTTCAACAACCTCAATTTCGTCATCAACCGTAAAATAATTACGCTGTGTAATGTCCGCAATGCCTTGGAGCGGACTTTCCGTATTGCAAAAATCATTCACCACGCCGATAAAGTCATATTCCCGCACATACCCGCTGTCTTCATAAAATTGCTCCGGCTCATCGCCTAAATAAAAGCCCGTAGAATACGCCCTGTGGCTGACGGTCAGCACTTCCCTTTTTGCCCATTCGGGAACCGGCAAGTTACTTTTAAGCGCGTTAAGCGCGGCGCGGTAGGCGTTTGTAATCACCGCTGTGTAATACGCCGATTTTGCCCTGCCCTCTATTTTAAACGAAGAAATGCCGGCTTCTTTCAGCTTGTCCAAATGCTCAATCATGCACAAATCTTTTGCGTTTAATATAAATGTTCCTTTCGGAGCGTCGGAGACGCCGCCCTCTGCTTCTTCAATTTTGTAAAACTGCCCTGCTCTTTTTTCTTCCATAAGATAATAGCCCCATCTGCACGGTTGTGCGCACTCGCCGCGGTTCGCGTCACGGTTCACCAAATACTTAGAAAGCAGACACCGCCCCGAAAAAGACACGCACATCGCGCCGTGCACAAACGCCTCTAATTCAAGCTCAAGAGGCGTTTTTTTACGTATTTCCGCGATTTCGGCAATTGAGGTTTCCCGTGCTAAAATCACGCGCTTAGCACCAAGCTTATAAAAAGCGTTAGCGGCGGCGTAATTCATAACGCCAGCTTGCGTTGAAACATGTATATCGAGTAACGGCGCGTGTGTTTTTACAGCTTCCAATACACCTAAATCCGCAACAATCACAGCGTCTATCCCTGTTTTTGCCGCGTTTTGCACAAACGCAGGGAAATTTTCAGCTTCTTCGTTTGTAGGAACAGTATTACAGGTCAGATAAATCTTTACGCCGTGCGCGTGCGCGAAATCGACCGCTTCGGTCAATTCCTCAAAAGTGAAATTTTCGGGTGCGGCGCGCATGGAAAAAGCGGACTTTTCGCCCGTGTTCTTTGCACCGAGATACACAGCGTCCGCACCGTAAAGAACAGCCATTTTCAGGCTTTCAAAATTACCTGCGGGGGAAAGGAGTTCAGGCATAGAGTTATTCCTTTTTATATCTTTTTACTTTTAACTTGGGTTCGTTACGGCAGAAAACACCTCTCCACTATGGGCATTTATTTCTATATCACCCACTTCCCCGACAGCAGGAATATACCATGCTAAAACTTTTATTCCTGTATTGTTTCTACTGGATATAAATAATTCGGGTTCTCCTGTAATTTCAACATCATACGTGGATAACGCTATTTGCTTTGCTTCTTCTATTGATATTTGCGGGGTTGTTTCTATATATTCATTTATATAACAATTATTTATTATTTCAATAACGCGTCCTGTTTCCTGTTGAGTAAAGATTGTTACACCTCTGTTTTCAACTCTTATATTATTATAATACTGTTCAAAAAAGAATTCATTATTTTCCGGTCCTCTCTGTTGACATTTTACAAATCTTATATCTATATCATACTCATTGAAACCAAACATATTATAATAACTATCTATTAAAGCTTGTGCTTCTTCCACACCGAAAATCGGGAATGGTGAAATATTGTTTTTAGGGTCACTTCTTTTTCCGCTATCTTCAATTATCGTAATCTTTTTACCATTATTGTCAACCACTCTTGGCATTTCGCCGTCTTTATTCAATTCCTCTAAATCTTCCATTGTCATTTCTTTTTGCATTACATTATTATACGGAGCGACGTTGACCCCAAAAGTTTTGCTTTGCATATATTCATCATTCTGAAGTACAGCGGTTAATGTAATAGGGAAAAAGCCGCCTGTGGGTCTTGTTACGACGCCATGACTGTTTAGTATGTTTTCGTTACTGCTTAACCAGTTTATAATGCTTCCTTTTTCGGATTCAACAACGAGAGTTAAATCCTTTGAAATATAATTTGAACTATCTCCCTCTTGATATTCAATCTTTGTTTCGCGGAAATCACTCCGCAGATTATTTAAAATTTCCCGTGCAGAAACACCTTCCGGTTCGTCAGATGATACGGTAACAGACACTTTACCGCTTTCCTCTGATAAACCGTTAAGTGTTTGCACTATATAGTATTCGTAGGTTTCGTTTTCCTCAACATTTTTATCAAAATAAAAATTGACATTATTAACTGCAGCGATTTCCTCGCCGTTTTTGAAAATAGTATAGGATTCAACATTGTGGTCGAAGTCCCATAAAAGGACATTGTAGCCGAGTTCGCTGAAACCGCGCAGATTTGCCGTTGAGAGTTCTAAGGCGGGCGCAGGTTCTTCGGGAATGTCGTTTTCGGACAGGATAAAGCCGTCAAGGGTGATTTCAGCATCTGCTTGCTTTTCTGCCGTGAAAGTGAATATAGCGGAAGAATGGGGGTTTATGGCTTTTGTCCAAAACTCGTTAATTACGACGTGGTTGCCGTCTTCACTGCTGATAAGCTTGGCGTTTTGGATTTCTGTGATTATAAAATCACCGTTAAAGAAAAGCTTCCAGCCGTCAACGGCAACGGAAGTCATGTTGATGATTCTGACGCGGGCTTCAAAGCCGCTGTCCCAATCATCGGTTATTTCAACCTCAAATTGATAATCGTCGTTTTCGGGCGTTCCGGTCACGGACAAATCCTCTTGTGTAAAATTATCTTGCTCTGATGTTATCGGGTTTGTTTCTTCCGGCGGGTTTTCCGTATCCCCAACATTGCAATTGGCTAACATACCGAATGTGAGCGCAACGCTCAGAAATAGAGAAATCGCCTTTTTTACCTTTGTTTTGTTAATAATGCCCATTACTTT
>WRJM01000028.1 GCA_009782265.1 Oscillospiraceae bacterium
ATTGGCACGCATACGCATGTGCAGACAGCGGACGAGCAGATTATTAACGAGCATACAGCTTATATCACCGATACGGGCATGACAGGCGTACATGATTCAGTGCTCGGCGTGCAGAAAGATGTAATACTTGAAAGATTTACCCGCTATTACCCGAAAAAGCATGTTTTTGCGTCAGGAAGCCACAGCATTAACGCGGTTTTGTTTAATATTGACGAAAAAACGGGAAAAGCCTTGTCAATCACACGAATCAATGAGAGAATGGGATAAATGCAAATACACATTATAAACATTATCAACCACAAAACATAAACCAAAAAGGAGAAAAACAACATGGAACTCATTAAAGTATCGGCACGCTCTGTCCCGAAGCTCACAGCGGGCGCAATCGCGGCGGTTGTCAGGGAAAAGAAAACAGCAGAAATTCAGGCGGTCGGTGCGGGCGCAATCAATCAAGCAGTGAAATCAATTGCAATCGCCCGTGTTTACGTAACCGGCGACGGTTTGGATTTAATCTGCAAACCCGCCTTCACAAATATAAAAATTGACGATGCTGAAAAAACCGCAATGCAGTTTATTGTGGAAACAATAAACACGTAGGGGCGGATTCTATATCCGCCCCTGCTGTGATGTACCTATTGTAGGGGCGCACACTGTGCGCCCGATATAAACCTAATATCGCAAAATTGCGGGCGCACACTGTGCGCCCCTACGTTTAACCGCAAAGCCTTTCCAATTCCTTCCTCAGCCTTTTAATTATCCTCTTTTCAAGCCGTGAAATATAACTCTGCGAAATCCCGATTTTATCAGCGACCTCTTTCTGTGTGCGTTCATGCCCGTCAATCAGCCCGAACCGCATCTGCATAATCTGCTTTTCCCGCGCACCCAAACGGTCAATCGCCGAAAGCAGTAAATCACGCTCAACTTCATTTTCTATATTGGTATTAACAATATCGTTATCAGTACCGAGCACATCCGAAAGCAGCAGCTCATTTCCGTCCCAGTCAATATTTAATGGTTCATCAATCGAAATTTCATACTTCTGCGAACCTGTTTTGCGTAAAAACATCAAAATTTCATTTTCAATACAGCGTGAAGCATAAGTGGCAAGCTTTATATTTTTATCGGGGCTGAAAGTGTTGACGGCTTTAATCAGCCCGATTGTACCGATTGAAATTAAATCTTCAATACCGATTCCGGTAGACTCGAATTTTTTAGCGATATACACCACAAGCCTTAAATTGTGAACAATCAGAGTTTCCCGCGCAGTATTAAAATCAGTTTCAAGCTGACGGAACGCCACTTCCTCTTCTTCTTTTGAAAGCGGGGGCGGGAGGGATTCCGCGCCGTTTATGTAAAAAATGCCGTCGCTTTTTTTATCCGTTCTGACTCTGTGCATAATGCTCCACATGACTGTTTGAAAATCTTTCATTTCCGTTCATACCTGCTTTCTTTTTATTACTTTTTAAAATTATAATAATAATTTAGGATTAAAAATAGCGTTAATACCGTTTTTGTTCATACCGTCCTTAGAAATCCCGATAAGCGCGTTTACTTGCTTTTCTCCGATTTTTACGTCATCGGGCTTAAAAACAGGAAGCAACCCGCTCCCGTTAATTGTAGAATACGGTAAAAGGCGTATGCCTTTTTTTATTTGTCCGGTATTTTGATAATCATCAAGCTCATTGAAATCCGGAAACAGTGTTGAGCACGCTTTTTTTTCACAGATAATCACCGGTTTTCCGGTGAAAAAATCCGTCAGCGTATTTCCGGAATCTGCAAAAGCTTGCAAATCCATGCTCTTACCGTTATATTTAAAACGAACCGTATAAATTTTATCAGCGTTAAATTTTACGTCCAAGAAATACCGCAAGAGTCTGATTAAAAAATATGCCGCCGAGGTTGAAATCAACAGCGTTAAAAATGAAATATCAAAATAAACCGCGCCGTTATTATAAATCATATCAAGCGGGGACGCAAAAAGCTGTAAGGCAAGCATAAGCCCCGCAAAAACCACGTTAATCACCAAAAAAACCAAAGCGTTTTTTAAAAACACGGGAAGCTTACCAAAACCGAAAGCAATCAAAACAAGACTGAGCCCGATAAAAAGCTTTACAGGCGCGTTCAAAAACGCGGGCAGGGGCGGAAGCAGAATCACAAGCGATGAAATACCGCCCGCCAGTGCGCCGAGAACGCACCGCCATGTTTTTATTCTTCTGTGAAGGAATATTTCTGTGCTTTTGAGCAGGAAAAAATTAACGTAAAGGTTGATAATGATTAACGTATCTATGTAAATGACGTTCGGATAAATCATAAGCGTTCATTCCTTTAAAATTATTATATAACGTCACGTCCGCGAATTTTGCCGATACTTGAAACAATAAAATTATTTTTTCAGTTTTCGCAAAGCAAACTGCTCTTGACATTTCCGGAAAAAAATTATACAATTAAATAATGGATAAAAATAACAAAAAGGCTTATGTAAGAACTTACGGCTGTAAGCAGAATTTTGCCGACAGCGAAAAAATAAACGGGTTTTTAACCGAATTTGGCTTCATTATCACCAAAACCCCCGAAGAAGCGGACGTGATTATCTTCAATACCTGCGCCGTCCGTGAAAATGCCGAACAGCGCGTTTTCGGAAACGTCGGAGCGTTAAAGAAGCTGAAACAGGAAAAGCCGGACTTGAAAATCATTCTCTGCGGCTGTATGACCCAGCAGAAACACATCGCAGAGCGGTTTAAAAGTAAATTTCCCTTTTTGGACGCGATTACGGGAACTAACGTATTATCCTCACTGCCGGAAATCATCAGTCAAACAGAAAAAAATACAACGATTAGAATAAATCAAACAGACAAAGCTTATTCAGAATTTAAAGAAGAAATCAAACCCCTGCGAGAGGGTAATTTTTCAGCAAACGTACCGATTATGAACGGGTGTAACAATTTCTGCACGTACTGCGTTGTTCCGCTTGTGAGAGGGCGGGAGGTTTCCCGAACACCGGAAAACATCGTCAATGAAGTTAAGGAGCTAATCGAAGAGGGCAGAAAGGACATTCTCCTGCTCGGTCAAAACGTAAATTCTTACGGAGCGGGCACAGATACGGATTTTTTAAGCCTATTAAAACAACTAGATAATCTTGACGGTGAATTTATTATCGATTACATGACCAGTCACCCGAAAGACTGTAAAAAAGAGCTGATTGATTTCATCGCGGAAAGCCGTCATGTTTCACATCATTTGCACTTACCCGTCCAATCGGGAAGCAACCGCATTTTAAAACTGATGAACAGGGGTTATACCCGCGAAAAATATATAGAACTCGCAGAGTACGCAAAGAAAAAAATTCCGGACATATCGCTGACGACTGACATTTTGGCAGGTTTTCCGGGCGAAACTTATGAAGATTTCAAGCAAACTTTAGATTTGGTTGAAAAAGTAAATTTTGATTCTGCCTATACCTTTATATATAGCAAACGCGAGGGAACAAAAGCGGCGGACATGCCCGACCCTGTTTCTTACGAAGAAAAATCAGAATGGTTTAAGGAATTGTTAGACGTACAGGGCAGAATAAGCGAGCGTTCATACGAGCGTTTTATAGGTAAAACAATGCGTGTGCTTTGTACTGGTGAGGGCAGAAGCAATCAAAATCTTTTAACAGGCAAAAGCAGGCAGGGGATTATTGTTGACTTTGAGGGGGATAATAAGCTTTTAGGAGAATTTGTAAACGTGAAAATCACAAAGGCATTACCGTGGGCGTTAATCGGGGAAATGATTTAATCATGTAGGGAACGCATTAATGCGTTCCGTCGAATAAATTCATTATCAGCGGAACGGATAAATCCGTTCCCTACAAAAAAAGGAGAAATATATGGAACCTATACAGGCGGCAAGAGAACTCGGCAAAGCAATTCAGGCGGATGAACGCTTTAAAGCGTATTTCGCGGCTAAAGACAAAAACGACAGCGACGAAGCATTGCAAAATCTCATCGGCGAATTTAATTTACAGCGCGAGAATCTAAGCAGAGAATTGTCAAAGGGCGAAGAAAAAGAACAAAGCAAGGTTGAAAACCTTAACATTAAAATGCGCGAAACGTATGAATTAATAATGAACAACGAAAACATGCAGGAATACACCCGCGCCAAGGGCGAAGTTGACTTAATGATTAATCAGGTCAACCAAATCATCGCCATGTGCTGCGAGGGAGAGAACCCCGATACCTGCGAACCCAAAGACTGCGCGGGCTCATGTTCAAGCTGCGCGGGCTGTAATTAAGCAGAGAGTGCAGGGGCAGAATCCATTTCCGCCCGAAAACGGCACATGTAGGGGGCGAACATTGTTCGCCCGTGAAATAATTAACAGTAAAAGGAGAAAAACCATGTTAGAAGTAAAATTTGAAGTCTTTTTAATGTCTGAGGACGAAAAAAAGCAAGCGGTTGAAGCACACGCGGCAAAAAAATGGAGCGGCATGAAAGTAGCTTCGCACGGAGAACTGTTTGATTTAAGCAAACTGCCGTGCCTGATTGCGGTGTCCGACGGGGAAGTGCTTGGTTATTGCTACTATCATTTTTCGGGTGACACCGAAATTGAACTGATTGCAATGGAAACCATTCAGCGCGGCAGGGGCGCGGCTTCTCTGTTAATTAAGGCGATTATTTCAATCGCAAAGAAGAACGGCTGCCGCAGATTATTCCTGACCGTCACCAACGATAATACGGAAGCCATGAGCTTTTATCAACATAAAGGTTTCATTATGTGCGGTTTAAGAATCGGCGAAGTTGCCGCTTCCCGTAAACTGAAGCCGGGTATTCCGCTTGTGGGATATAATGAAATCCCGATTCTGCACGAGGTTGAATTTGAAATGAGGTTTTAGATGAATGATTTAGTCAATCAGGAGAACATAAAACGATTTGACGGCTATTCGGGGCTTTATAACACCAGCCGTCCGACCCCGCCCGAAATTATTACAAAAGCAATTCTTAAATACCTCGGTAAAACTCCGGAAATTATGGTTGATATAGGGAGCGGAACGGGGCTTTCTACACTTATTTGGAAAGATATAGTCAAAACAATTATCGGAATTGAACCCAATGACGATATGAAAAATGAAGCGGAGAAGAATATTTCAGCCGGAAATATTACTTTTCAAAAAGGCGTATCAAACGATACCGGACTTCCCGACGAAACCGCCGATATAATCACGGTTTCGCAGGCATTTCATTGGTTCGATATTGACAGCACGCTGAACGAAGTCTTTCGGGTTCTGAAAGACGGCGGCGTGTTTGCCGTGTTCGACTGCGACTGGCCGCCGACTGTAGACTGGCAGGTTGAAAAAGGTTTTATTGAATTACATAAAAAATGCGACCAAGTGAATTTTAAACAGGAAACACACGCAAAAAGAAGCGATAAAACCTCAACCATAAAGCGTTTTAACGAGTTCGGGAAATTCAAGTTCGTCAAGGAAATCGTCTGCCACAGCATTGAAACCTGCAACGCCGAAAGAATGAAAGGTATTGCACTTAGTCAGGGCGCAATGCAGACCGCCATGAAAGTTTCAAAAGACATAAAGGCTGATATTGACGCTTTTTGCGCGTTGGTTGACGAACGGTGCAAGGGTGAATTTGACATTATTTTCTCTTACAGGCTTAGATTGGGGATTAAATGATTATTTGTATAATGCGGGGCTACGCCCCGCCAAATGGGGGACTGGTTACTTTTGCTCGTGCAAAAGTAACCAAAACACGCTCCTGCGGAGAGCTACGTCCTCTTATAGAGCGGATTGCTTGCTTGTGAACTTATTTATAGTCAGCTATTCTTTCGAGTTGCGCTCATTGTGAGTAGTTCGCTAATAGGGGTAGGCATTAATAGGAGGATAAGCCCGCCGCAGGCGCGTGTTTCTTTGGTTCGTTTCTTTGCACGAGCAAAGAAATGAACGTTCTTCGTTAAGCGAAGCGTAGCTTCGCATTATAAACATAACATACATATTACACAGCGCAGAAATAAAAAGGATATTACAAAAAATGAACAACGAAAAACTCACACCCATGATGAAGCAATACACCGAAATTAAAGAAAAATACAAAGATTACGTCCTTTTTTACCGTTTGGGCGATTTTTATGAAATGTTCCTTGACGACGCTATCAAAATATCAAAAGAACTTGAACTAACCTTGACCAGCCGCGCAGAAATCCCCATGTGCGGCGTGCCTTATCATGCAGCCGAGAATTACGTTAAAAAACTTGTTGAAAACGGTCACAAGGTTGCGATTTGCGAGCAGATTGGTGAAGTAACGGGAAAAGGGCTTGTCAGGCGTGAAATCGTGCGGATTGTCACGGCGGGAACTTTAATTGAGGATAATATGCTTGACGCGGGCGTGAATAATTTCATTGCTTGTTTTTATTTAAAGGACAATTCTTGCGGTGTGGTTTTCGCCGATTTATCAACGGGTGAACTGAACGCCTTTGAAAAAAGCGGGAAAAATCTTGAAGATGAATTAATCGCAGAAATATCGCGCTTCATGCCGGTCGAATTCCTCTTTAATACCGACTTCATGTCGCTTTTTAAAGTTGCTGATTTTATTAAAACAAAAATTCCGAAGTGCATGGGAGAAACGCTTTCTGATTTTGATTACGAAATCGGAATTTTAAAAGATTACAGTTTTATTCCCTTGGAAATAATCGCGGAAAACCCGATTACGGCAGGCGCAATCGCCGCGCTTTTAAGATACATCAAAAAAACACATTTAAGCAACGCGCCCGGCTTTACTTCCCTGCATATGCATAAAGACAGCGGTTTCCTTGATATAGGGTTAAACGCCCGCAGAAATCTTGAACTTACCGAAACCATGCGTGGTAAAGACAAGAAAGGCTCACTTATGTGGGTTTTAGACAGAACCCGCACATCCATGGGCAGACGCAGATTAAAGCAGTTTATTGAACGCCCGCTTACCGACCCCGCAAGGATTCTGCGCCGTCTTGAAGCGGTAGACGAGCTGATGAAAAACGTGATAGGGTTAGGGGATTTGCGGGCAAGCCTTGACGGCGTTTATGACATGGAAAGGCTGATGACACGCATTGTTTACAACAAGGCAACCCCGCGCGATGTTTACGCCTTCGGCTCAACCTGCGGAAGAATCCCTGAATTAAAGTGCATTTTAGCAGGGTTTGAAGCCCCGCTTCTGAAAAAATTAAACAGTAGAATTTCCGACCTGTCCGAAGCCGCGGAATTGGTCACGAACGCGCTCATGCCCGAACCGCCCGTATTAACCAAAGACGGCGGGTACATAAACGATGGTTATAACGCTGAACTTGACCGTCTGCGTTTGATTACAAAAGATAATAAATTAATTTTATCAGAGCTTGAAGAACGCGAAAGAAACGCAACGGGTATAAAGAACCTGCGCGTTGGTTATAACCGCGTTTTCGGTTATTATATTGAAATATCCAAAAGCAATATAGACGCCGTACCCGTGCATTATACCAGAAAGCAAACGCTTACGAACGGTGAGCGTTATATCACGGAAGAACTTAAAAATATCGAAAATGAAATTCTCGGTGCGAATGATAAAATCATAGCTTTAGAATTAGAAATTTTCAGCGAAATTACCGCTTTTATAAAAGAAAGGCTTGAAATCACGCAGAAAACTGCGGAAAGCCTTTCTGTTCTTGATGTTTTGGGCGGGTTTGCTTCCTGTGCAATTGAAAATAATTATATCAGACCTGAAATCAGCACCGAAAGCGTCATTGAAATCAAAGACGGCAGACACCCTGTAGTAGAAAAAGTCAGACAGGGTGAGGTTTTCACACCAAATGACGTTTATCTTGACACCGCGCAAAACCGCCTGATGATGATTACCGGTCCGAACATGGCAGGAAAATCCACCTTTATGCGTCAGATTGCACTTATTACGATTATGGCGCAAATCGGCAGCTTCGTCCCCGCTAAGTCCGCCAGAATCGGCGTTGTGGACAAGGTTTTCACCCGCGTAGGCGCAAGCGACGACCTTGCGGCAGGGCAGTCCACGTTCATGGTGGAAATGACCGAAGTTGCGGAAATCCTCAGAAACGCAACCAAGAAAAGCCTTGTTATCCTTGATGAAATCGGGAGGGGGACTTCTACTTTCGATGGTATATCCATTGCCAAAGCCGTCGCGGAATACATCAACAACAAAATCGGCTGTAAAACCCTTTTCGCCACGCACTACCATGAGCTTATTTCATTGGAGCGGAAAAATACGGGAATCCGGAATTTCAACGCGGCGGCGTCAAAGAAAGGCGACGAACTGCATTTTCTGCATAAAATCGTTGAGGGCGGGGTAGACGACAGCTACGGAATCGAAGTTGCGAAATTAGCGGGGATTCCCGAAAAGGTGATAAACAGCGCGAAGGGTTCATTGAAGCTCATGGAGTTGGGTTCTAAAATCGAGCTTGAAGCGGAGTTACGCGAAAGGGAAGAAGAAGCACAGATTGATTTTTCGTCGTTAGCGCGGGAAAGCGTGATTAATAAGCTGAAAATGCTTGACGTAAATGCACTGACGCCGCTTGAGGCGTTGCAAACGCTGTCGGAGTTGAAGAAGGAACTTTAAATATGAAAAAATTAATAACAATCATTTTAACACTGGCACTTGTGCTGTCGTTTACCGCTTGCGGTAACGAGGGCAATTCAGCAGAAAGTAACAACAAAGGGAAAAATAAAAACAATAATAGTTCATATGACATTATTCAATTCGGCGGATATAACTGGCGGGTACTTGAAGTACGGGACGAAAAAATATTGATTATCCGTGAAAATTTATTAGACAGAAAACCCTTGACATATCACAAAGACGGCAGTAGCATAACGTGGGAAAACAGTAGCATAAGAAATTATCTTAATAATGAGTATTTTAATAATGCGTTTACATTAGAAGAACAAACCCGAATTATTGAAACAACAGTAATCAATGAAAATAATGCTATCTCTGACATAGCAGGAGGTAACGACACAACAGACAAAATATTTTTATTAAGTATTAATGAAGCTAAATCGTACTTTTCAAATGAAGTATTAAGAATTGCATATTACGCAAACGGTGAAGATTCGTCGTGGTGGCTTCGGTCGCCCGGATATATTGGCGATAATCATGCCGCCGTAGTTTATGCGGACGGTCGTATCGGTTCTTCCGGTATATATGTAAGCAATTATGGTATTGGTATTCGCCCCGCTTTGTGGCTGAATCTGTAAATAAACCACCCCGTCAACCAGTCTGCGGACTGGTTGCCACCCCTCCGCAGGAGGGGAATTTGACTTGTTTAATGGGAAAACCATTCCCCTCCTTGGAGGGGTGCCCCTTTAGAGGCGGGGTGGTTTAAATCCCCGCGTTCCTTACACATTATAAACATTAAACCCCCGAAACCGAGGTGAACCCAAAATGCCCCAAATAAACATCCTCTCCCGTGAAGTCAGCGAGCTTATTGCCGCCGGCGAAGTCGTTGACCGCCCTGCCAGCGTCATTAAAGAGCTTGTCGAAAACTGCGTGGACGCGGGCGCAAACCAAGTCACGGTTGAAATACAAGGCGGTGGTGTCAGCTTCATGCGCGTCACCGACAACGGCTGCGGGATTGCCTTTGACGAAGCCCCGAAAGCCTTTCTGCGCCACGCCACAAGTAAAACTCTAAATAAAGAAGATTTAGAAAATATAACCACTATGGGTTTCCGCGGGGAAGCTTTAGCTTCAATTGCGTCTGTCACAAAAGTCGAAATGCTGACAAAACGCGCTGAAAGCCAAACCGGAACGATGTATAAAATCCGCGGCGGCGAAGAAGAAAAGCATATCGAAACCGGTTGTCCGGACGGAACGACAATCATCATCCGTGAACTTTTTTATAATACCCCCGCAAGACTTAAATTCCTCAAAAGAGATGTTTCGGAAGCCAACGCCGTTCAAAGCGTAATGGATAAGCTGATTTTAGCGCACCCGCACATCGCTTTCCGGTTTATTCGGGATAATAAACCCGTCAGAATCACAGCAGGCGACGGGTCTTTATATTCCGCAATTTATTCGGTTTTCGGGAAGCAGTTTGCCGCAAGCCTTGTGCCGGTAGAGTTTTCGCAAGGTAACGCACAGAACTGCATAAAAATAAGCGGTTTTGTGTCCTCACCGCTTTTTTGCAGGGGAAACCGTACCATGCAATACTTTTTCCTCAACTCCCGCCCCGTAAAATCATTGCAAGTTATGGCGGCAATGGAAGAAGCGTACCGAAATTCCGCACCCGCCGGAAAATATCCCGCCTGTGCCTTGAAAATCAGCATTTCTCCTTCAGAAGTTGACGTAAATGTTCACCCCGCCAAAACCGAAGTCCGCTTTTCTAATGACACCGCTGTTTTTGATACGGTATATTTCGCGGTGAAAACCGCACTTTTAAGCGCGCAGAACGTAAAAGAAGTAGAACTTCCGAAACCCCAGTACCGTCCGGCTTCTTACACAGAAAATCATTCTGTTCAGCAGAAATTTTCCGCAGTTTTTAATGAAAGCACTGCGGAATTTAATCTTTCTTCTAAATTTCAGCCAATAAATGTAGGGGACGATGCCCACAGCGTTCCGCTAAATACCCACAGCGTCCCGTTAAATACCTACGACACTCCGTTAAATATTAGCGATACCCCGTCAAATATCGTTCCTTTAAATGTTCCGGATATGCTTTTTGAATTCCCTCCCGTGCCCGAAACACCACCGCCCCAAAAAGAATACAGGTATATCACTACCCGTCCTGAAGACGCGGTATATCATCGTCCGCCAAAAACCGAGCTTGAAGAACCCGTTTTACACTTTAAAATTATCGGTGAGCTTTGGCAAACCTATATCCTTTGTGAAGATGAGGAAAATTTAATCCTGATTGATAAACATGCCGCCCATGAGCGGATTCGTTTTGAAGCCTTAAAGAAAGAATTCACAGCTACCTCTCAGCTGTTAGCGGAAAGTATGTTTATGACGGCTGATTCACACGATTATGACCTGCTTTGCGAAAGCAGGGAACTTCTCCTTGACGCGGGATTAGAAATTATTCCCGCCGGAAATAATAAAATCGAAATCATCGCGCTTCCCTCCGTGCTGACGGGAAGCGATATTCCGTCGCTCTTAGGTGAAATCGCGGAAATTCTAAGCAAAAGCGGCGGTTCTGAAATGAGCACGGACAGTATTTTTAATGAAATCCTGCACAGTATTGCGTGCAAATCAGCAATGAAAGCCAATGACAAAAGTATATTTTCTGACCTTGAACAGCTTGCAAACGCAGTGATGAACGATAAAGCTATCCGCTTCTGCCCGCACGGCAGACCGGTTGTTAGTTCAATCAGCAAGCGGGAAATTGAAAAGAATTTCGGAAGAACTTAATATGACAGAAGAAATAAAAAAAATCTTTACGCTTGTTGTCTGCGGACCGACAGCCTCCGGAAAAACCGTGCTTGCCGTTCATCTTGCAGAAGTTTTCGGCGGCGAAATCATCGGTGCGGATTCCATGCAGATTTATAAAGGTATGGATATAGCGACAGCAAAACCGACAAAAGAAGAACTACGCGGAGTTCCCCATCACTTGATTGATTTTTTAGAGCCGGAAGAACCTTTCTCAGTTGCCGATTATGTTGAAACGGCAAGGAAAAAGGTGAATGAAATTCACAAAAAAGGAAAACTTCCGATTATAGCTGGCGGAACAGGGCTTTATATAAACGCTTTAATGGATAATATTGAGTTTCCGGAAGTAAAAGCAAATCAAGTTTTCCGTTTTGAAATGCAGAATCTCGCGGAAGAAAAAGGCGGAGCGTTCATATTGAAATTATTAAATGAACAAGACCCCGAAACCGCTTCTATGCTCCATGAAAATAACATCAAGCGAATTATCCGCGCCTTGGAGGTAAAACACGTTACAGGCAGGACTATAGCTGAATTAAAAGCAGAAAGCCGTTTAAATCCGTCGCCTTATGAGCCTTTAATGCTTGCAATTGATTTTCCGAGAAACGTTTTATATGAACGAATTGACAAAAGGGTAGATGAAATGCTCAGTCAGGGGCTTCTTGAAGAAGCGAAACGCTTTTACGCAGAGCATAATCCGCAAACTGCCGCACAGGCAATCGGTTACAAGGAGCTTTTGCCTTTCCTGAACGGAGAAGCGGCATTATCGGATTGCATTGAAAAATTAAAAAAAAGCACAAGAAATTACGCTAAAAGACAAATAACTTGGTTTAAAAAAGACCCGCGGATTCACTATTTAAGCGTTTCTGAGGGAAATGAAAACGGAAAATTTGCGGAAATATGCGAAAAAGCTGAAAAATTAATTACAAGGTTTTATGATTATAATCAATAAAAAATATTGACTATATAACTGTTTTATGTTATAATTAGAAAAATATGGGCTTTACGGATGAACTTTAGTTGCGTAGAGTGTAGCTAAAACGTTCGGGGAAAGGAAAAAGAAAATGGCTAAGGACATTAATCTGCAGGATATTTTCTTGAATCAAGCAAGAAAAGAACGCATACCCGTAACCATTTACATCACCAACGGCTTTCAGTTTAAAGGCACGGTCAGAGGGTTTGACAGCTATATTGTCATTCTCGATACCGACGGAAAGCAGAATATGATTTATAAGCATGCGATTTCTACCATTACACCGCTGAAAGCGATTTCCGTTTTTGACGTTTTTGATAAGGAAGAAAGCGAAACACAGCATGGGCGTCCTTTGAACGGGTTTGACACTTCAATAGGGAATATATAAGCAAAATGGATACACAAAAAGCACCGGTTAAGAAAAACGCGCTTACCACGCGGATTACATGGATTCTGCTTGCCTTGTTTTTCTTGATAACAGTTATCAGTCAGATTTACGTCAGCATGAATAACACGGTTCAGACCGAAGCCGCGATGATTTATGAATCTTCGGATTCCATCAGCTTTAAAGGCGTGCATGTCCGCAATGAAAGACTTGTCAGATACGGCAGTTCCGGCGTAATATCTTATAATCATCAGGACGGTTCAAAGCTGGGAAAAAATTCTGTTGTTGCTTTAAGCTACAAAACCAAAGAAGATATATTACTGAAAAAGCAGATTGATGAGCTTACTGAAAAAATAAAATTATTGGAAACTGCGGAAATATTAGCAAATACAGACAATTCACAGCTTGAATCTTATATAAACCAAATCACAAATAAGCATACGCAATTAATGTGGCAGGTGAATACCGGCGATTACAGCAGTATTTCACAGCTTAAAGACGATTATCTGTCTTTGCAGTGTAAAAAGCATATTCTGCGCAATGACGAAACCAATTACAGAGCGCAAATCAACAGAATAGAAAATCAAATTGTAACCCTCCGCGCCCGTATGAGCCAAAACCCTGTTGACGTGCTGATTGAAGAAGCCGGTTATTTCGTCAGCAGGATTGACGGATATGAAAGCCTTTTAAATTATGAAAAGCTTTCAAATCTGCAGAAAAGCGATATTGAAAACATTATCAGAGAACCTGAGCTTGAAGTAGCGAACGAAATCATCGGAAAGATGATTGACGGGTACAAATGGCGTTTTGTCGGGATTTTGGACACGGAAAAAACACATTCGCTTTATGAAAACCTACCCGTAAAATTCAGGGTGGGCGGGAATACGCAGATTGTTGAAGCGGTTGTATTCAGTGTGAAACGGCTTGACGACGGGACAAGCATCATTGTTTTCGAGTGTGATACTTTAACGGCAGAATTCGCTTCAAGGCGGGTGTCACAGTTTAATCTCCTGTTGGAACACTATTCGGGCATACGGATTCCCTCAGCGGCAGTCCATGTGATTGACGGCGAACAGGGCGTTTTTGTAAAGAACGGTGCGGAGCTTGTTTTCAGGAAAATTAAAGCTTTAAAAATAGAAAAGGATTATTTCCTTGTTGAAAACACCACGGAATTATCGGGATTCATATCGCTTTACGACAGCGTTGTTATTAGGGGCAGGGATTTATACGAAGGAAAAATTGTCTAATGAGCGAAGATTTTAAAACGATTGCGGAAAATTATAAAAGAATAACCGAAGATGTTGAAAAAACCGCAAACGGCAGAAAAGTCCGAATCATGGCGGTAACGAAAACCGTTCCGACCGAAAAGGTGAATTATGCTCTTTCACTCGGAATTGAACTTCTCGGCGAAAACCGCGCACAGGAATTTTTACAAAAACATGCTTTTTATGAAAAAAATACAAAAAAAGTTGAAATTCATTTCATTGGGGGCTTGCAAAATAATAAAGTTAGAGTTATAATAGATAAGATAGACATGATACAGTCGGCAGACAGCGTTAAACTTTTAACAGAAATTGAAAAACAAGCAAAAGCGCGTAACCTGAACATGAACGTGCTTATAGAAGTCAATATCGGAAGCGAGTTTTCCAAAAACGGTATAAAACCGGACGGGCTTTCCGCGCTTCTCGTGCAGGCGGACGAGTTTGAACACATCACACTTCGGGGGCTTATGGCGATTCCGCCCGTAAACGCGGAAGAAAAAGTGTACGCAAATATGCAGAAATTGTATGAAGAAAGCAAATCAAAAGTACGCAGACCGGAAAAATTCGACACATTGTCGATGGGTATGTCCGGGGATTACAGAACGGCGATAAAACACGGCGCGAATATAATCAGAATCGGCAGCGCCTTGTTTGGAAACAGATAAATTTATATCGCACAGACAAAAAAGTAAAAATGAAAAATCAGAAAGGAATTTAAAATCATGGGTTTTGGTGACGCTTTAAGAAAATTAACGGGAGCTTCTTCTTACGATGAAAGAGATAACGGCGATGACACCGGCTTCGTAGACGATACCCCCACAATGGCGAATTCCCGTTACAGCGACGATTTCGGCTACGGTACAAAGACAGGAAACAATAAGGTTTTGTCTATTGCCGCAACCACGCATCTTCAGGTAATCGTATTCAAACCGCAGAAATACAGTGAAGCGGCTGAAATTGCAGACCATTTCAAAAACAAAAAGACAATCGTTCTGAACCTTGAAAATACCAATAAGGACGCGGCAAACCGCTTGATTGACTTTTTGGGCGGCGTTGCATATGCGGCGGACGGCGACTTGAAGAGAATATCCAATACTACATATATGATAGTGCCGTTTAACGTGGAAATTTCGGGGGACACTATTGAAGAGCTTGAAAGTTCGTCGGATTTATTCTAAGAACGTGTATTCAATAACGCTCAACGCTCATATTTTAGCGCATTTTGCATCACTTTTCGTTACATTTTCTTGAAATAGACAAATTATTTCTGCGAAAATTCGCCTAAAATTTGAACATTTCGATTATTGAATACAAGTTCTAATAATGCAGTGTAGAACGACAGATAAACCCAAACCGAAAGGAAACAGTTAAAATGAATGCAAAGGATATTTCCTCAAGAAAGTTTGACAGAGGCTTTAACGGATATAAGCTTGATGATGTGGACTCGTTTTTAAGTGATGTGGCTTCTGAATTTGCTAAAATCCAAAAAGAAAACCGCGACCTTGAAAAAAAGCTTGAAGTGCTTGCCGATAAAGTCCGCGAATACCGCGACGATGAAGAAGCTTTAAAAGAAGCCATGCTGAGCGCGCAGAAAACCGGTCAGGCGGCAATCGCCGAAGCAAAGGAAAAAGCAAGGCAAATCGTTGAAGAAGCGCAGAACAAATCGGACAGCATGGACGCGGCGGCAAAAGAAAACAGCGAAAAGATGAGCAAAGAAGCAGACGAAAATTTAAAGAAAGCCAATGATGAAGCCAAACGAATATTTGATGAAGCGACTTTAAAGAATGAAAAAATGGAAGATGAATATAAAAACAGGCTTGATGTAAACAAAGAAATTCTTTATAAAACCAAAAACGAGGTAACAAGGTTCAGACAAAAGCTGATGGAGGATTTCCAGCGGGCAACCGCGATTATCGAAGCTTTGCCTGAAGTTTGCGAAAATGAGTTTATTTCTAAAACGCTTTCCGATTATCAGAAAGAAAGAAACGTAACATTAAAAAAGCCCGCAGTTAAACCTGCTCCTCAGGAAGAACCGGCAGTCAAAAATACTCCTGAAAAAACCCCGCTTTCCAATATCAGCTTGGGGAATGACGAAAACGCGCAGGACGACCTCTTAAAAGGCGATACCGACAAGCTTTACGAAGAGTTTGCGGCGCAGATGATGGACGGAAAGCAATCCACGGCGTTTGAGCTTAATATAGGTGAAAGCATGATGGCGGACTTAACGACAGAAATCAACTTTGAACCTGTATTTGACGAAGAAGTATCCGATGAAAACAATGATGCGAATAACACGGATGTATTTCCGTCGTCAGACGATGAAAATGCCGCCGATTCCGGAAACGCAGATAACCCTTTTTACAAAAAAAAGCAGAATAATCCGAAAGAGCGAGAGCCGCTCGAATTCGGAGCAAACGCAAAAAACGGCAAGAATAAATAAATTTAACGCGGAGAGAAATCCTCCGCGTTAAAATAAAACATTAAAAAAGAACAAAATCAGAAAGGAAAAAAACATGAAAACTTGTACAAACTGCGGCGCACAATCCTACAGAATTGAATCAAAATTCTGCAATAAATGCGGAGGAAGCTTAAGCAACGCTTCCGAAAACACCCCGAATATTAATATCTGTGTAAACGCCGACTGCGACTGGCATAAAACCAAATTCATCTACCCCGACGACGCACGTTACTGTGATGTTTGCGGAAGCAAAACGGTTTATGCGAATTAAAACCTTTGTGTTTTTATGTAGGGGCGAACAGTGTTCGCCCGATAAACCATGAAAACAATATAAACAGCAGTGCACGGGCGAACACTGTTCGCCCCTACGTTTAAAATAACACGAACAAAAGGACAATAAAAAAATGGCACAGGATTATAACAGCACATTAAATCTCCCGCAGACCGATTTTTCCATGCGCGCCAATTTACCGGAGCGCGAACCGGCTTTATATAAAAAGCAGGAAGAAGAAAAGCTTTATTACAAGATTCAGGAAAAAAACAAAAGAAAACCAACCTATATTCTGCACGACGGTCCGCCCTACGCGAACGGCGATATTCATATGGGGACGGCACTCAATAAGACTTTAAAGGATATAATCGTAAAATATAAGGCTATGACAGGGTTTTTAACACCGTATATCCCCGGTTGGGACTGTCACGGGCTTCCGATTGAACTGCGCGCTATTAAAGAGCTCGGCATTGAAAAAGGTACGGTTGAAACTGCGGATTTGCGTAAAAACTGCCGTAATTTTGCATTATCCTGCCTTGACCGCCAGAAAACGCAGTTTAAGCGGCTTGGTGTCTGGGGCGATTTTGACAACCCCTATTTAACCATTGCGCCGGAATACGAAGCAAAGCAAATCGAAATTTTCGGTGAAATTTATAAGAAAGGCTTTATTTATAAAGGATTAAAGCCTGTGCATTGGTGTGCGGACTGTAAAACCGCGCTTGCCGAAGCCGAAATTGAATACGCGGACGATGCCTGCTATTCAATTTACGTAAAATTCCCGTTCAGTGACGACAAGGGCGTTTGCGCAAAGCAGGGAATAGACGTCAGCAGGGCTTTTGTGCTGATTTGGACGACGACCACATGGACGTTGCCCGGAAATCTTGCTATTTCGCTCGGTCCTGATTACGATTATACGTTTATTAAAACAGAAGAAAACGAATATATTCTTGTTGCAAAAGAGCTTGCAAAGCAGGTTACGGAAGCATGTAAAATTGAAAACTATTCGCTCGTCGGCGAATTTAAGGGCAGTGATTTGGAACTGCTTGAAACAGCGCATCCTTTCCTGCCGAGAAAAAGCATAATTATTACAGGCGGGCACGTTACGCTTGAAAGCGGAACGGGCTGTGTTCACACTGCGCCGGGGCATGGCGCCGACGACTTTAATGTTTGTAAAAATTATAAAGAGCTGCCGATTTACGTGCCTGTTGATTTCAGGGGGCGCATGACGAGCGAAGCGGGAAAATACGAGGGTTTAAAAACGAAGGACGCGAACGGCGCGATAATTGAAGATTTAAAAGCGAGCGGCGCGTTGTTCGCGTCAGAGAGAATGACGCACCAATATCCGCATTGCTGGAGGTGTAAAGCGCCGATATTATTCAGGGCGACTGAACAGTGGTTCTGCTCTATAGATGGTTTTAAAAGCGAAGCCCTTGAAGTTGTCAAAAACGTATCATGGTATCCGGCATGGGGTGAAGAGAGAATTGCGAACATGATAAAAGACAGGTCAGACTGGTGCATCTCGCGGCAGAGGATATGGGGCGTTCCGATTCCGATATTTTACTGCAAGGAGTGTAGTCATTACGAAATAAACGAAAAATATATAAATAAAATCGCGGAACTTTTCGGTAAAGAGGGCAGCAACGCATGGTATAAATATACTCCCGAAGAAATAGTCGGGGAAAAAATGATTTGCTCAAAATGCGGCAATGACACATGGGAAAAAGAAACCAACACTATGGACGGCTGGTTTGATTCAGGCACGTCTTACGCCTATGTTTTAAAAGACAACCCAAACCAAAGCTTTCCGTCTGAAATATATTTCGAGGGCAACGACCAGTTCAGAGGGTGGTTCCAGTCGTCCCTGCTTACTTCGATTGCGTCAAGGGGGGCTGCGCCGTATAAAATGGTCATAACTAATGGCTGGGTCGTTGACGGCGAGGGCAAAGCGATGTCAAAATCTCTCGGTAATGTAATAGACCCGATCGACGTTATAAACGAATACGGCTCGGACGTTTTAAGGCTGTGGGTTTCTTCTGTTGATTACACGAACGACG
>WRJM01000029.1 GCA_009782265.1 Oscillospiraceae bacterium
ATATAAACCTTTATATTTTTCCGGTATAAAACAATAAGTAAAGTTGTTTTTGTGTTTATTAAAAATAATAAATATAAAGCGCGTAAAAGGAATTCATTATGGACTTATTAATTTCCGCTTCTGTGCTGAACGCGGATTTGGCTGATTTGAAAAACGAGCTTCTCCGCACGCAGGAAGCCGGCGTGGATATGATTCATCTTGACGTGATGGACGGCAGCTTTACCAAAAGCATAACCTTCGGCGACTATGTCGTCGGAAAACTCCGCCCCAGCTCGTCTTTGCCTTTTGACACACACTTAATGGTGTTTAACCCTACCCACCTGATTCCGCTTTTCGCAAAAGCGGGCTCGGATATTATCACCATTCACGCGGAAAGCCGCTGTGATATAAAAGAATGTTTAAAAATGATTAATCACCTGAACGTAAAGGCAGGGCTTTCCGTAAGCCCTGAAACCGATGTTGAAAAAATTTTCCCCTACCTTCCGCTCTGCGATATGGTTTTAATTATGAGCGTTCAGCCCGGCGCGGGCGGACAGCGGTTTATGCCCGACGCGCTTAAACGAATCAAAACTGTCCGCAAAGAAGCGGACAGGCTCGGGCTTGATTTGGATATTGAGGTTGACGGCGGTATAAATGTGGAAACCGCGCCGCTTATTTTTGAGGCCGGCGCGAATATCGCAGTGGTAGGCTCGTATCTTTTTACGGCTGATAACATGAAAGAAGCGGTAGAATCAATTCGCAGAGGCTCGTAGGGAACGGATTTATCCGTTCCGCTAACGAAATAATTTTTCTATTCGGAACGCATAAATGCGTTCCCTACGGAATTACACCAACTCACGCAACCGTTCAACCGCGTTAGTTTCAATTACGTTCCTATAATGCTCTTTCGTGAACATCAATTCTTTTTCCCCTTGCAAAACCTCTCCGAATTCCTTTATAATCCCCGAAAGCAAGGTTTTTTTACTATTTTCGGCTTTAATCACCAAACGGAGCTTATTTTCCGGTTTTTCCGACATATGAAAAGAGCTTTCAAAATTAACGCGCTCCCATTCCTTTTGCAGACAAAGGCTCCTGCAAACGCTCCCCACCTCGCTCATAACTTCTGTTTCAAAAATGAGCAATGCGGTGTGATTTCCGTCGCGTTTAATGTTTCCTGCTTTAATGGTTTTTATGGGTAGCATTTGCTGCGGTAATATCTGCCGCGGCAATATCTGCGAAAAATCCTCCGGTTCATACGGCTCAAATAAAGCTTCTTTGTTTTTTAATGAAGATTTACGTTTTTTACCGCTGTCGGCTTCAAGGCTTGACACATAAAGCATACAGCCGCCGTCCGGCCGCGGGAAAGCTTCCACAAAAATCCGCTCGCATGAAAAGTCGAATCCGACCTTCTGGTCTAATCGGATTGTTTTCAGCACATGCGCCAAAAGCCTTTTGGTTTCGGGGTTTTTCCCCGAAAGGCTTTCATACTTTATATCAAGGTCAAACATATCAAGCCTTGAAAGCGTCAGCTTCAGCGTATTTGATGACAGAATATCAATTTGCATTTTTGTTACAGCTCCCCTGCGAAAGATAATACTATTAAAATTAAGGATAATGATTAATGAAATCTTCCCCCGAAACGACCGCCTCCGGCGATAATCAGCAAAAGCGTTCTGCCGCTTTTGAAAGACGCCCCAGACATATATACGGCGACCAGCTTCTCTGTTTGCTCGCGCTGTTGGTAATGGCTTTTATTAAAAGCGGTTCGCGCTCTTTGGGTCTTGCCGCAGTTGCCGTTACGGTCAGCGTTGCCGTGGATATGCTTTGTTGCCGTTTGACGCGGAAAATCTACAACCCCCGCGATATATCCACGTTTACCGCCGGTCTTTGCATGTCGCTCATGTCGCCCGCCGTCCTGCCTTACGGTTACATTATTTTCGGCTGTGCTTTGGCGATTGGCGTAAAGCACATCTTCGGCGGCAAGGATAATTATATCTTCAACCCGACCGCTGTCGCCTTTGCTTTCCTTATTATATGCTATCCCGGTAAAATGCTTCTATTCCCCGCCGCCGGAGAAATCCAGCCGCTCTTCGGGGAGCTTATATATACCCCCACATACGGCATGGAGAATTTACTGCTCAGAATCGGTGCGTTCCCCGCGCTTTCGCCGCTTGACTTCCTCATCGGTAACTTCGCCGGTCCGATAGGTACAACGCACGTTTTAATTATCGCGGTGTGCGGGGTTTGTCTGCTGTTCAGGAAATCAATTTCGCCTTTCGTGACGGTTTCCTGTCTTTCGGTTATTATTATTTTCCGTTTATTGTTCCCCGTTTATGACGATATAATCGGCGGATTGGTCAGAGAACTTTTCGGCGGCTATTTATTGTTCGCGCTGATTTTTCTTGCCAACGACCCGCAGACCGTTCCTAAAACCGTATTCGGTAAACTTTATTACGGTGTTTTGCTCGGTGTGTTTACTATATTGTTCAGGGGAAGCGGTGAAGGGGTTTTAAAAGGAAAGGTGGAAGGTTGGTTTATTTTCGCCCTGCTCATTACGAACACGCTTTCCTGCCGCATGGACGTTACAGCGGAACGGATTTACGCTGGTGCGCGCCGTTTCACGGAAACATTACGGGAACGCCTTTCCGCTTATGAGCGTTTCACCGAGGACGCAAAAGCGGGCAGAAACGCGGACAGTCTGCTTTATGCCGGCGACCTTTCGGTAACAATGGAAATCGAAATTTCCCCCTCAGATTATGATATGCCGCCGATTGACAATAAGGTCATTAAAATAAACCGAAAAAAGCGGAATGTTTTGACGTATGTCATTGAATTTGCGGGAAGCTTGCGGGAAAAAGCAAGGAGAAAAGAAAAAACATCGGTTTCTTCAAACCAAACCGCCGCTTTGGAATCCGGCGGACAAACTGTAAAATCTTCTTTTGTCTTTGCCGCTTATAAAGCTTTATATGAAAGTATCGTTAAAATTGTCGATGTTTTCTTTAAAGCACCCGCCCCCGAATCCGAATCTGAATCCGAACCTGAACCCAAGCCGTCAGCCGCTCCTCCCCGCGAAAGAATCATTGCCCGTAACAGGAAAGACAGCGTTATTATCACCGACTTTGAAGAAATCGCCGAAGACGTCGCCGCGTTTGAAGCCAAAATAGACGCGGAAATTGCCGCCGCCGAAAAAATTAAAGCCGAAAAGGAAGCAGAAGAAAAAGCGCGGCTTGAAAAAGAAGCGGAGGAACAGGCAAGAATCGAAAGAGAAGCGGAAGAAAGAGCAAGATTAAAAGCGGAGGAAAAAGAACGGCTTGAAAAAGAGGCAGAAGAAAAAGCCAAGCTGAAAGCGGAGCAGAAAGCGCAAGCTGCCGTCATCGCAGAAGAAAAAGCCCGTATAAAAGCTGAGGAAAAAGCGAAAGCCGCCGCAGAAGCGGAAGAAAAAGCGCGTATTAAAGCGGAGGAAAAAGAAAGAATCGCCGCCGAAAAGGAATCAGAAAGGCTCGTTTCTGAAAAATTAAGAGAAGACGCGCTTAAATTTTTCGCCGAAATTTCCGAAAAATCCGATGATTCGGATAAATCCGAATATTTGTAATTAACGGAGGATTTTCATTGAAAACCATTTCCGATAAACCGAAAATCAAAGCCCGTCCGTCCGACGGCTTCGTCCGCCAAAACATTGTTTTAATGAGCGGTTTATTAACCGGTCCCGTAATCGCGGGCGCAAAGGATTTTGAAAGCGCGGCGGCAATTTCAATCGTCTTTGTCATTATTACATTCTTTTCAGTGGCTTTCTGCCGCTTAGTGCCGCGTAAATTAGTTTATACTCTTCGTATAATTCTATACGCAATTGTCGCTTCGGCGTTATACATCCCGGCTGTGCTTGCCTGTGAATATTTAATGGGGGAAGAAGCGGTTTTAAGAGCGGGCATTTATCTGCCTGTCCTTGTGGTCAACCATGTTATCCTTTCTAAAACCGAAACAAGGTTTTTTCAGCTTTCCTACGGGCAGATGCTGATAGACACCGCGGGTTATATCGGCGGTTTTGTCTGTGCTTGCTTTGCAACCGGAATCATCAGGGATTTGCTAGTGAACGCCCGTATCGGCATGATTGAAATTGAAACGGGCTTTGACGTCCCCGCGCTTGAAACCACTTTCGGCGGGTTTATCGTGGTGGGGGTTTTAGCCGGTTTATGCCGCGCACTTTATAACCGTTCACAGAATCAACGCAATCAAAACCGGCTTAATCAAAAAAAGGAGCAGGAATAAATGGACATTTTCGCATCGGTTCTCAATGCCGCTCTGCTCGCCGTGCTGCTGCAGAATTCTATTTTTGAGCGCGCACTCGGCTCTAATATATTAATTTACGCTTCCCGTAAAAAATCCTATGTAATCGGGTTTTCGTTAGTGATTATTTATGTCACTGCGCTTTCTTCGGTTTTTGTATGGTTTTTGGATACAACTTTAGCGGATTTTGAGTATTTCGGTATACTTATGCCTCTTTTATATATACTTGTAATAAGCGTCATCTATATTTTAAGTTTAATTATCATTTGGCGTTTCATGCCGAAGCTCTTCGGGAAAATTAAATCCTACGTGCACCTCTCTGTTTTCAACTGTTCGGTTTTAGGCGCGCTGTTCTTGAATACGCAGTTCGGCGAAGGCTTAGCCGGGTACATCGGGTTCGGAATCGGGACGGGCTTAGGTTTCTTCTTAGCAGGTTATCTTTTATACATCGCGCACACCAAACTGAACAGCGACCTTGTTCCGGCGGCGTTCCGCGGACTGCCCGTTACGCTTGTTTATGTCGGAATTATTTCGTTGGCGTTATATGCTTTTGTCGGGTATGCGACAAGATAAGGATTTGTTTTTATGCAGCAAAAAAGACACGGAAGGAAAATAAAAAGGTCAAAGAACCTTTACAAAAAACGAAAAGGTTCAGCCCGCAAAACGCTTGAAATCGCCGTAATGATTGTCATTGTGGCGGGTTTAGGTCTTGTCGGTTATGCGGCGGGGCGTCCGCTCGTCAACTTTTTCCTCGGCGGAAAAGAACCGGCAGAAAGCGCAAACGACCCCGGCGCGCTGATTGAGAATATTAACAACCCGCCTGTTGAAGATGATGAAACAATTAACGCGGCGGAAGCAACAGCCGAAAGTCAGCCTCCGGAATCAAAAAACATAAAAGGAGCGGTTTTCGCGCCCGCTTCCGTGCTTGATAACTCAACGTCGCTTGCCGCTTATATTCAACAGGCAAAAAACAACGGCTATACCTCCGTTGTGCTTGAAATGAAAGACAGCACTGGTTATTTGTTTTACGCCAGCGAATACGCGCAGGTGAAAAACACCGAAATTATAAAAGGCACGCTGACGGCAGAGCAGATTTACAGCGCGTTTGAAAATACCGGCGTTAAACCGGTCGTAAGACTCAACGCCGCGCTTGACCAGCTCGGTCCGAAGCATGTAGGGGGTGTTTCCTACTTTATATCGGACGGCTCTTCGCGTTGGGCGGACGCCAGAATCGAAGACGGCGGAAAGCTTTGGGCAAATCCGTTTCTGCAAGGTACAAGAGATTATCTTTCTTTTTTAGTCGGCGAACTGAGCGAAGCCGGCTTTCCGGAAATCATTATTGCCAATGCTATTTTTCCGGATTTCAAAGGAATTGACTTCACCTATATAGAATCCGAATACACTAATATTAATACCCGTTTTGACGGGCTTACCGGATTAATGAAAACTGTAGATTCAAAAAGAGGACAGGCAAAGCTGTTCCTTGAAATGTCTGTCAAGGACGTGGTTGAAAATTACGCCGGTTATCATCAAACCGCCGAAATTCTGCGCGGTAAAAAGGATTTGGATAATAACAGCGTTTCCTTGCTTTTAATTTATACAAAAAGCGATTTCGGCTCAGAACTGAAAACAGGCGAAAGCAGCAGCGTGAAGCTTCCGCCGGACATTGCCGGTCTGATGAATGTACTTTATAAACAAGCAGGTAATCATACAAGCGGATTTGACATTGTTCCGGCGTTTACCTCCGCGGGTTTAACCGATAACGAAACCGAAAGCATTATAAATGCGTTTGAAGATTTAGGGTTTAACCGGTATATAGTTCGCTGATATTATTACTTTAGAACAAAACAATTGATATTTCTATATTTTGCCGCCCGCCTGCGGCGGGCGGCAAAATAAAATATTCTTTATCTACTGTTGGTGTTGGAGTAGTAAAATTATACAATATATAGTATAGTATTAACAAATGTTGAAAAAATTTATAATAAGTATTGAAATTTACGGAAAAAAAGTGTATAATTAATCTTGTACGATTTTTCGACAGTAAATGTAGGGGGATTGTCCCCATACTGAAAGGACAGACAACAGAAACATGAATTTATTTAATTTACTCAGCCTATTTAACTCCGCCTATTTCCTCACGCCGGCTACACCGGACAGCACCGGCGCAGAACCCAACGCGATGGGTATGTTGGTCACTTCCATCCTGCCGCTTGTGGCTTTGGTGGGCGTGTTTTATTTCCTGCTGATTCGTCCGGAACGCAAGCGTTCCAAGAAAGCAAAGGATATGCGCGATAACTTGCAAATCGCTGACGAAGTCGTAACGGTCGGCGGGATTATCGGGCGCGTGTTAAGCATAAAGGACGATACGGTTTTAATCGAAACCGGCGGCGACCGCACGAGAATCCGTATTCTTCGTTCATCAATCGCCGAAAACAGAACAATCCATGACTCGTAAATATAAATCGTAGGGAACGCATTTATGCGTTCCGCTAAATGGAACGGATTTATACGTTTCGCTAAAACGCACGACATCAACGGAACGGATAAATCCGTTCCCTACAAAGGAATACTAACATGAGAATATTTTTAATAGACTTTGAAAATGTACATTCGGAAGGCATGACCGGCGTTGACCACCTCACCGACACGGACGAGGTTGTCATTTTTTACAGCAGTAACGCCGATTCCATTTCCTTTGACATTTTACACAAGCTAATGTTCTGCAAATCAAAATTAAGCTATTATAAAATTAAACGCGGCGGAAAAAACGCGCTTGATTTTCAGCTTTCCTGTTATTTGGGCTACCGGATTCATAAAGACCCGGGCGCAGAATATTACATTATCAGCAAAGATAACGGTTATGATTTTATCATGGATTTTTGGGAATGCGGGTATACCAGCACCGAGCCGAAAATCCGGCGTTTCAATAATATAAAAACGCTTCTGCAATGGAACGATATACAAAAAAAACAAAAAGAAAAAGCAGTTAAAGCGGTTGAGGTTTTAATTAAAGAAGCCGAATCGCCGGCAGAAGCCGAAGAACCGCAGTCGGAAACTTTATTCACCCTTGCCCCGGAGGAAGCGGAAGCCGTCAGCGAACTGATTGCAAAATGCAAAAATACGCACGAGTTTTACACAAGCACGGTAAAACGCTTCGGGCAGAAAAAAGGGCTTGAGGTTTACCGTTATTTTAAAGGCGATTACGCCGCAGAATTTAAACGGCGTAAGGAAGCGGCTTTAATCTGAAATGTAGGGAACGCATTTATGCGTTCCGTCAATAACGCAATATAAAAGGAATTGATTTATGTGTTCCGACAATAACGTAATAAAAAAGGAATTGATTTATGCGTTCCGACAATAACGCAATATAAAAGGAATTGATTTATGTGTTCCGACAATAAAGGAACGGATAAATCCGTTCCCTACGATAGAATTTAATTTGGAGTGTAAATATAAATGAACTCTTTCGCAGAGATTTTTGATGCAGTCAAGGAACGCCTTGACCTAACCGACACAGCAATGAAGCTGTGGATAGAGCCCATCCAGCCTTTAAAACTGAATAACAACAACGTCATGCTTTACGTGAAATCACCGTACGGGCGGCAGATTGTTGCGGAAAATTATACGCATATTTTTGAAAAACATTTCAGTGAAATTTTAGGGTTTTCCATTGAAGTAAAATTTCTGTGTGAAGATGATTTAACGCCGGAACAAAAAATAAAACTTGACGGACCGATTACAGAGCTTCAGGACGATGAAATCATGGTCAATAAGCTTGAAGAAGCCGTAACGGGCAGTATTTATCAGCATACCTTTGATACATTTATTGTCGGAGAAAGCAATAAGCTTGCTTATTCCGCCTGCAAAGCGGCGGCGCAGGGCGGCGAAGCCGTTTATAATCCGCTCTACATATACAGCGAGCCCGGACTGGGCAAAACGCATTTATTAAGCGCGGTCAGTCAGGAGCTTACAAAAAGCCGTCCTGAGCTGAATATTATTTACGTTCACGCGGAAAAATTCGTATCGGAATTTGTGGATTCGGTTAAATATTTCACAGGCGACGCTTTTAAAAAAAGATACAGAGACGCTGATATTCTTTTAGTTGACGACGTGCAGTTTTTTGCAGGAAAAAAAGAATCGCAGGTAGAACTGTTTCATACATTTAATGAACTGCACAGTAAACATAAACAGATTATATTAACGTCAGACCGCCCGCCGAAAGAAATTATCAATATTGAGCCGCGTCTGCGCACGCGCTTTGAATGGGGGCTTTTAGCGGACATATCCATTCCGGAATTTGAAACAAGGCTTGCGATTATTAAGCGCAAAGCGGAATTACTAAACCTTGAAATTCCGAATAACGTTATGGAATACATGGCGGACAAGCTTAAAAATAATATAAGACAGCTTGAAGGCGCAATCTTGAAAATGAACGCTTTAAAGCTTGTAACTGAATTCCCCCCTACTATTATTATGGCGCAGAATGTAATTCGTGACGTTCTGACCGACCAGCAGCCAGTACCGGTCACGGTAGAAAAAATCATCAACGAAGTAGCAAGTATTTATAATGTTTCTAATGACGAAATACGTTCACAGAGCCGTTCTGCGCAGATTTCAACCGCACGGCAGGTTGCCATTTATATCATTCATAAAATTACAGGTTTAAGTTATACCGCCATCGGTCAGGAATTCGGCGGGCGCGACCATTCCACTATTGTTTACGCAATAAACAAAGTGAAAAATATCATTAAAAAAGACAATTCCTACCGTGCTTCGATTGAAGATATTATTAAAAATATGGGCAGCTAACGGCGAGCAATCCCGCTGTATCTTTTGATACAAACGGCAGGTTGCTGTTTAATATTATAAAATCATTTTATTTTAAACAGTTTTTTAATTTTCAACTGTTGAAAATTTATAAAAAGTTTAATCTTATTTTTATTAAACTTTTCAACAAGTTTTTAATTTTTATCTGTTAAATTATTATTTGTTTATTTAAAAGATTTACAGCACTTTTCAACTTTTAAGCCTTACAGCTACTACTAAAAATAAAATATATATTATATTACTTATTATAAATAAAAATTATTAAAAAGAATTAAAAATGAAATTTTCTGCTGAGCGGCGAACCGCCGCCGGTAATATTTCATAAAAATTATTAAGGAGAATTAAAAATGAAATTTTCTGCTGATAAAAATATACTTTCGGAAGCTGTGATTAACGCTTCAAAAGCATGTGCGGTTAAAACAGCGTTCAGCGCGTTAGACGGCGTACTGCTCACACTGAAAGGCAATGAACTGACCATTACAGGCTATGACCTTGAAACCGGAATCAGAGTGAATATAACAGCTGACGGTGAAGCAGACGGCAGTATTATTGTAGAGTCACGTCTTTTTTCGGATATGATACGCAGGATGCCTGATAATGCGAAAATAACGGTCGAAGTAAAAGAAAATGAAAAAGTAAGCGTTTATTACGGAAAAATAAAGCTTCATATTCAAGGAATCAAAGGCGAAAGCTTCCCGAATATTATTGAACTGAATCAAAACATCAGCTTTAAAATAAAAGAAAAAAAGCTGAAAAATATGCTGTCGCAAATTGACCACGCCATTGCCAGAAAGGACATCAATCCGGCACTCATGGGTGCGCGTTTTGATATTGAAGAAAATATATTATACATAGTAGCAAGTGATGCTGTCCGTCTTGCGCTCAGAAAAGAAAAGCTTGAATTTGATGATATGGGCTTTATTGTTCCGGAAAAAACAGTCTTAGAGCTGACAAGAAACTTATCGGATAATGAGGAAGATGAAATCACAGTTGTGATTGACCGGAATCAAATTTGTTTTCAGAAAGAAAACTACGCGATTTTCAGCCGTCTGCTTGACGGAAAATTTGTAGAATATAAAAAATTGGTTGAATCACAGGCAAACAGGGAATTTAAAGTAAATACAAAAGAATTTACCGATTCCTTAGAACGTTCATTGCTGTTTATCAACGAGCGTTTTAAAAGCCCTGTCGTGTGTGAAATTGACGAAGAAAAAAGCTGTGTATATTTATCTTGCAAAACAGGGCTCGGCGAATTTGACGAAGAAATAACGGTAACAGACTGTAAAATGAAAGAAAGCTTCAGAAGTAACGATAATTTCGGCAGTACGGAGAAGAAAAATTTTAACATAGCGTTTAATCCAAGATTTATGATAGACGCGCTTAAAAACGCCAACAGTGAGGAAGTTAAATTAGAATTTTTAACAGAGCTTGCACCGATTAAAATTTCACCTGCCATTAGCGAAAAAGATGAAAAAGAAGAAAAAGAAGAAACACAGAAAGACGATGTATTATTTGTAGTCGTACCGGTCAGATTGAAATAAGCAGGGAACGATTTATGCGTTCCGAAATTTAAAAAATAAAAGTAAGGTCGGGCTTCCATGCCCGACTATTTTTATAATATATTACAAACTGATTACAATTCTATTACAGTTTGATTACAAATCAAGCAAAACTATTGACATAATATTCCGACGGGATTATAATACAATCAAGTTATATTATAAACCGTAATTTATACAAAGAACAAATTACAGAAAGGAATGATTTTATTTATGAAAAAATCAATTGCTCTGATTTTAATATTAACTTCCGTTTTTGTTTTATCTTCTTGCGGCAGTTCATATAAAAGCGATATGGTCGGGGGAAAACAAGAAAATGAAACATCATTATCACCTGCACCTATGGCTAATTACGACAGCGGCGCATATGACGCTAATGAAGAATATTATTTTAATGGTGAAGCAGAAAGAATAATAAGCTACAGCGATAAAAATACATCCGATGAAATACAGGCACTCCCAACCGGAAATAATCCGCAGGAAGCGGCAAGAAAAATAATCCGCGACGCCTATATGGATATTGAAGCCGAAAACGCTTCCCTGCTGTATGCAAGCCTTTCTGCATACTGTAAATTTCTCGGCGGATATGAGTTTCAAACCGATATACAAAACTATGAAGAATTTTCTGTAATACAGGCTACATTAAAAATCCCGCCGGAAAAGCTTGATGATTTTATGACTTATGCGGGTGAAAACGGGAAAATTATTAACTCTAAAATTAATTCCAATGACGTAACCGATAATTACTACGATATGAAAACCCGCGTGGAAATCAAACGCCGCTCGCTTGAAAGCTATTATAAACTGCTTGAAAACGCTGAAAATTTAAGCTCAATCATCAGTCTGCAAAGAACAATCGACGGCATCATCGAAGACATAGAATCTTATGAGGGAAAAATCAGGGTATTAGACAGTTTATCGGAAATGGCGACGGTACGGCTGTTGATTAAACAGGAAAACGACCCTGAACCGATAGAGGAAGTAAGAGAAGACGTAGAATGGGACGCGCTTGACGCGGACGATATGGGCTATTTTATCAAGAGCGGGTTTATATCGGTTGTGAACTTCTTTGTTTCCATTTTCCAGTGGCTTATTATCGCGCTGGCAGTTGCTTCTCCTATATGGATTCCCATAGGAATCATTACATTTATCATAATCGTAAGAAATAAGAAAAAAAGGAAAAGAATGATTGCGGAAAGAATGAATACGATTCCCAACCAAAAAACAGAAGAACAATTACAAGAAAATAACCCTCCAAAATAAATCTTTCAATTAAAGGCATGAGAAAAATGCAAAACCCCCGTAGTAACGGGGGTTTTGCTATTTGTATTAATTTAATTCAAGACCTGTTATTTCACGCAACTCCTGAATGGCTTTTTCATCTTTAACAGAGATGACACTGTTTTTAGAATTGGGCCAATAAATCAAAGATTCCTCGTCATTTAAACTTGAGAGTATTATATATTCTTCACCTATTTTCATTGAATCCTTAAAAGAAATCACCCATAATCCGTTATTATCACCTTTATTAACTTTCCCTTTATAAACATTAAGAAGTAAGCAGGAATAGTTTAAACCATTATAATTGTTTACTGCTGCAGGATTTTCTAAAGTGTCTGTCACTTGAATTTTAAAAATTTGTAAAGATACCTCAACTATTTCTTGCATATTCATAGAAGTTGTATAGAATAAATCTTGATTATCTTCTTTTATAAGAGATTCTTTTTTTGTGTTTAAAATATATTGTATAGCTTTTTCTCTGTCATTGCTTAGAAATTCTTTGTCAAGATACTCTCCGTTTATTGTGCTTTGATTGATATTTTTTATGGGTATGTGTAAATTAGCAGACATTACATATAACGGAGAATTGTAAAATACAGAATCAAACCTTTCTAAAATAAGAAAATATTCTTCTCCGATAACATAGTTATTATCTGCTATAAAAACATCATTTTTATCCATGTTTAATAATATAGTTTCTTCTGAATTACCATATAATACTTCTGTTACCTTAAACATGTTTTCGATATAATAATCATCTTTATCGTTAAAAGTAATTAATTCTGCAACCACCATGCAGTTGCTATGTCCTATCACTTGTTCAAATGTATAGTTTGTTTTCGATACCGAAAAACCGGGTTTAGGAATAGCATCTTGTTCAATTTTATTAGTTTGTGAACAACTGGATAAAACTATAAAAATCAAAAATGTTATAACCATTAAATATAATATTTTTTTCATCTGGAAAAACCTCCTTATTAATAAACTTGTGTTAATTGTCTTTTATCACGGCTTGTTAAAGTAGTAATGGTTGAGGGAATCGCATACATTACATCGTTTACATTTAATGAGTGTCCAGACCAACCTAACGCATGCCCAAATTCGTGTGTACAAACATTTTTATATTTATCGGTAGATGACCCAGTCCCTTTATCAACAATATATCCCGTTGCTTGCAAATATTGATATTGGAATTTATCAGTACCGTTATAATTCCAGATACCTTCATAAGAGTAATTGGTTGGGTTAATAGCTCCGTTTACGCTACTTGGAATACTTCCAAACCCTTGTGCAGTTAATTGGCTAGATGTACCACCATATATAATAATTGCGTCATAAATTATATTGCCACCCTGCTGTACATTAGATAATGTCATAGAACCGGGTAAGGTATTGACCCACTGTAAAGCGGCATGTATCATAGAATCTCTAAAAGGGAAATTACTGCTTCCGCTTAAATTTATAAGGGTTGTTCCAGATGTGAGCATTGGTACGTTACTGTAATTCTTCCACCGAAGTACAACATTGTTATCACCCTCCCAATAATTCAACGTGCCAAGGCTTGCCGATGATATGATAGTTGCCATGGGTATAAGTATACAGATAACTACAAGAAAAGAAACTATTTTTTTATGAATATTCATAAATATATCCTCTTTTAAAAATATTTAAATTGTTATAATCATTATATAGCAAATATTTCCAATTGTCAATAGAAATTTAAAAAATAGTTTAATATTACAAAAGAATATAAAAAACCTTATATTTTAAATATAAGGTTTTTTATTAACTGCAATAATTACCCTATTTTCACCTTTCCTCCCATATAGGAACGCAAAGGTTTGGGAATGTTCACGCTTCCGTCTGCGTTGAGATTATTCTCCAAGAACGCAATCAGCATGCGCGGCGGCGCGACAACGGTGTTATTCAGCGTATGAGGAATGTATTTTGTACTTCCGCCGGAAGTACCGTTTTCCGAATTTTTCACGCGGATTTCAAGCCGCCTTGCCTGCGCGTCGCCCAAGTTGGAACAGCTCCCGACTTCAAAGTATTTCTTCTGCCGCGGGCTCCACGCTTCAACATCAATGCTTTTAACTTTCAGGTCAGCCAAATCACCTGAACAGCACTCCAAAGTCCGCACCGGTATATCAAGAGAGCGGAAAAACTCAACCGTATAACTGCACATTTTAGTAAACCATTCAGGGCTGTCCTCAGGCTTGCAGATGACAACCATTTCCTGTTTTTCAAACTGATGAATTCTGTAAACGCCGCGCTCCTCTATGCCGTGCGCGCCGACTTCCTTCCGGAAGCAGGGAGAATAACTTGTCATCACGTGCGGAAGCTCCTCTTCCGGAATAATTGTATCAATAAATTTCCCAATCATGGAATGTTCAGACGTACCGATTAAATATAAATCCTCACCCTCGATTTTATACATCATGTTTTCCATTTCGGCAAAAGACATCACCCCGGTCACAACCTCACTGCGAATCATAAACGGCGGAATATAATAGGTAAAACCCCTGTCAATCATAAAATCCCGCGCATAACTTAAAACCGCGGAATGAAGCCGCGCAATATCGCCTTTGAGGTAATAAAAGCCCGCGCCGGAGGTTTTTCTGGAGCTGTCTAAGTCAAGCCCCGAGAGTTTTTCCATAATTTCCGTGTGATAAGGGATTTCAAACGATGAGCCGGCTTCAGAATCGTCAGATAAACGCCCGTAACGAGCGATTTCTACATTTTCGCTGTCGTCTTTTCCGATTGGCACATCGTCTGCAATGATTTGCGGGATTTTGAGCAGCTTTTCACGGACTTCCGCGTCAAGAACACGCGCTTTTTCTTCTAAAGCCGCAACCTCCGCTTTTAAACCCGAAACTTCAGATTTAGCGGCTTCGGCTTCTTCTTTTAAGCCTTTAGCCATAAGCCCGCCGATTTCCTTTGCCTTGGCGTTACCCACAGCGCGCAGTTCGTCGCCTTTAGCTTTAACGGCACGGAGTTCAATATCTTTTTCAATAACCTCATCAACCAAACCGAGCTTGTCATGCTGAAACTTCTTTTTCATATTTTCGCGGACTATGTCAGGATTTTGACGGAGAAATTTTATATCAATCATGGGGTGATTCCTTTCAAAATATTACATGGCGTGTATAGGCTCTATATAAAGGATTTCGCCGGTTAAAGCACAGATAATAACTGAACAGATATTATCTTCGTTTGAATGTGCGCAGGTACTCCATGCAAGCTTTGGCTCGCGCTCATCTGTTATGTGGATAAAAAGCTGGTTACGTCTGCCGTTGCCGCAGGAATCTCCGAGGTTCGGTTGTATATAAAGTTTGTCAGAAACTGTTTTAGCGGTTTCAAGAGCTTCTTCAAAAGGAACAAGCGGTTCAATGGTATCTAAATGTATATCAGAAAGGTAAGAACTTCCTATTATACTGTCTTCATGGTATTCTTCATAAGTATTAACAGATACAGAGTTATAAATACCGACGTTTAGACCTTTATAATATTGCTGAAAATAAAAATAAGCAAAATACTTATCATCACTTAAATCGCTTATATATGCACTTTGAAAGATTAATTCCGAATCAGGTTCATCAAGCTTTATATTTTTTTCGTCAGCTTGACTGCGAATTAACGCCCACGCATCTTCGATACAATATACAAGTTTATTCGAGCCTTGGCTTAACGGAGCGACATTAATTTTCCAATCGGTTCTCATTGTGAAAGCACCGTTACGGATTATTAAAGTATATTCCGCTGTAACAGGTTTTCCAATCGGTCTTGTGATTTTTCCATTTTGACTTAAAACATCCTCATTAAAACTGGTGAAACTGAAATCACTGTCGGAATCTATATTTTTAAATTTTAAAATCACATCGTTTGAAACATAATTGCAACTGGTATTATCACCTGTGAATTCAAAAGTATTGAAAAAATGTCCCGACTTGTTCCAGTCTGTCCAAACAGCGGTTATTTCATCAACGGAAGAAGAAACTTCCGTGGTTTCTGCAGAGGGTGTTATTTTTATTTTATTGCTTGTTTGAGCGTTAAGGTCTTTATACCAAAGTCTGAGGTCTTGTTTTAAATAATAAATATAAGTAAAACCCTCGTCAACGTCTTCATCTATAAGAAAATTAGAGTTGTATGTTCGGAAAATATGCTCAAAGTCTTCGCCGTTCCTACTTCTATAAACATCAACATTAAAATCTCTGCCCGCAAAATCAATATCCCACATAAGGACATTATAAAAGTTATTCCCCTCGCGTTTTTTCCAATAATTTTCATCTCCAGTTCTGTACAAACTGACTATACTGGGGTAAGAACCAAACATTGTTTCGTCGGTTACACCCGCGCCGTATTCGCAAAAACCGGTTAATGTGAATTCTTTAGACTTAACAGGCTTTTCGGGTTCTTTAAATTCTTCCAACTCTTCAAAGACAGGCGCAGGTATATATTCAAAATGAACATCAGTATCATTTTCTTCTTTATTTATAAAGCTTTGCGGTTCTGTATCATTTCCGCAAGCAGTTAATATAAAACACAAAAATAAATATAAAAAGGTTTTACTTAATTTAATCATTTATTCCCCAACCTATTCACAATCTCCATAACCTCCGCTTCCGAAAAAACATCGATTTCAATCGTGACTTTTTCGTTCCTGCCCTCATTAATCCGCACGGTTTTGCCGATTGAATTCTGCAAGGAAAGCTCAGCTTCGATATAAACCGGCTTTTTCTTTACGGCGGTTTCTTCGTGCTTTTGCTTAGGCGAATTTTCAGCTTTAATCAGCTTTTCAAGCGCGTGAACCGATAAACCCTGCTCCTTGGTTTTCTTCGCAAGATGAATCATCTTTTCAGAATCGGTAATGCCGAGCAGTGCCTTGCAATGCCCTTTTGAAAGCTCGTTTTTTTCGACCATGTCCTTAATCGCATTCGGAAGCGAAAGCAAACGAAGAGAGTTTGTAACGGAAGAACGCGCCTTCCCTACTTTTTTGGCGACATCCTCCTGCCGCATATCAAACTTTTCAATCAGCTCGTTATAACCGTTGGCTTCTTCAAGCGGATTCAAGTCCTCACGCTGTAGGTTTTCAATCAGCGCAATCTGCATGGTTTCGGCGTCGCTCAGCTCCACAATCAGAACGGGAACTTCCGTCAATCCTGCCATTCTTGCGGCGCGCCACCGCCGTTCACCTGCGACAATCTGATGCCCGCCGCCGAAAGGTCTAACCGTAATCGGCTGAATAATTCCGTGCGCGGAAATAGAGTCAGCAAGCGCGGAAAGCTTTTCACTGTCGAAATGCTTGCGCGGCTGGCTTCTGTTGGGTTCAATTTCACCTATTTTCAAAGTGGAAACGGACTTGTTTCCGGACGCTTCGTCACCGGAAAAGAAATTATCGTCAAAGATACTGTCAAGCACATTTCCGAGACCGCTTTTTTTAGCCATGATTTTTTTACTGCCTTTCAAGATTAATTTTCGCCAAAACCTCTTTAGCAAGTTTTATATACGCCGCCGCACCCTTAGACGTCCCGTCGTAATAAATAATCGGCTCACCGTGGCTGGGTGCTTCCGCAATCCGAACATTCCGGGGGATTTCAGTTTTAAAAATAAGTTCCTCCGGAAACTTATCGCGGATATTCTCCATAACATCGCGGTTGACCATTAACCGCTTGTCCAGCATTGTAAAAATAATCCCCAGCACTTTAAGATAACGGTTGGTGGAGTTTTTAACCCGCTTCACGGTAGAAAGCAGCTCCGCTACCCCCTCAAGGCTGTACGGTTCGCACTGCATGGGAATCACAATGCTGTCACAGGCGGAAATGCCGTTAAGCGCAAGCACCCCCAAAGACGGCAGACAGTCAACAATAATAATATCATAATTCTCCTTGATTTGTACAAGAGCCTTGCGAAGCTGTAAGGTCTTGTTCTCGAATTGAAGAAGCCGTACTTCCGCTTCCGCAAGCAACTGCGTAGCAGGAAGCAAATCCACATTCTCAAAAGAAGTGGTGATTACGGCATCAGCGGGACGAACATCCCCCATTAAGACCTCATAGGTAGTAGCCGTAAGCGAACGCTTGGTAATACCGTAACCGGTCGTGGCGTTTCCCTGCGGGTCAAGGTCAACAAGCAGAACCTTTTTCCCCAGCTTGCCGAGCGAAGCAGACAGGTTAATCGCGGTAGTAGTCTTAGCGACGCCGCCCTTTTGGTTGACAATTGCTATTATTGTTCCCATAATATGAAAAATTTCCTTATTTTTTATTTAAACAATTCCACTAACTCCGTTCATGGTTTATTTTTGGCAAATTTTCTGCCATACTGCGTTAAATTTTCTTGTAATACATAAAGTATTACTGCGTAAATTTGCCTTGTCTGACAAAAAATTATG
>WRJM01000030.1 GCA_009782265.1 Oscillospiraceae bacterium
ATAGGAGGATAAGCCCTCCGCAGGAGCGTGTTTTGGTTACTTTTGCACGAGCAAAAGTAACAACCCCCGCGGGGAAGTCCCCGCAAACATCGCATTATATAAAAACCCTACAATTAATAAAACACCTTATTCAAATACAACCCGCACGGCGGCAGGGTTTTTCCTGCCTTTTCACGGTTTTTTGTCAGAAACGCTTCTTCTATGTCCCTGATGCTTCTTTTGCCCTCGTTTATATATATCAGCGTTCCCGCCATAATCCGCACCATGTTGTATAAAAAGCCGTTCCCGCGGATAATCAACTCAACAAAGCCGTCTTTTTCTGTTACTTCAAAAGCGGTAATTTCCCTTACTGTCCCGTATTTTGAATTAATTTCTTTTAACCCATCACTTCTGCAAAAAGCGGCAAAATCATGCTCACCGATGAAAACCTGCGCCGCTTCCCGCATTAGTTCCAAATTCATTTTAAAAGGATAATGGTACGCTAAACCTTGTAAAAACACATCACGTTGTTTTTTATTATTAATCAGGTAAATATATTCTTTACCTTTAGCGGAAAACCGCGCATTAAAATGTTCGTCTGCCTGTTCGCACGACAAAACCGCAATATCGGTAGGGAGAAGCGCGTTGAGAGCTTTTACAAGGTTTTCTTCGGGAATTGCACTGCCAATAAACGCACTGAAGCAAAAATTCCGTGCGTGAACGCCCGCGTCTGTTCTTGAACAACCTGTAATTTTCACCGGCGTGCATAAAAGTTTATAAAACGCGGTTTCGATTTCACTTTGGATTGTGGGTAGTTTCAACTGACGCTGAAAACCATGATAACCCGCGCCGTTAAAGCTGATTATAAATTTAAAATTCTTCATTTTCCGAATACAATATTATTCATAATAATTAAACCGAACACGCATAAAACCAACCCAAAAGCAAAGAAATCTATAACCGACGCTTTTAATTTTTTGAGTCTTGTGCGCCCTTCCCCGCCCCTGTAACAGCGGCACTCCATGGCAAGCGCAAGTTCATTTGCGCGCTTGAACGCGGAAATGAACAGCGGAATTAAAATCGGGATTAACGCCTTGGCTTTTTTGATTAGGCCTTTTGCGTCCAAATTCGCGCCGCGGGCTTTCTGCGCCATCATAATTTTATCGGTTTCTTCAATCAGAAGCGGTATAAACCTGAGCGCAATCATCATCATCATGGCAAGCTCGTGCACCGGAAACCGCAGTTTTTTGAGCGGGGATAAAAGGCTTTCAATCGCGTCCGTCAGCATAATGGGCGACGATGTGTAGGTTAAAAGCGACATGCCCACAATCAGCGTGATAATTCTGGTCATCATGAACGCCGAGGTTTTCGCGCCCTCTGTGTAAATCGTGATAAACTGCCAGCTGAACAGAATTTCCTCGCCTTTAATAAAAAATAAATTCAGCACGCCTGTAAAAATAATCAGCGGTATTATAGGCTTCAAGCTTTTCAAAATCATACGGAATTGAATCCCCGATGCGGCATAACACATGAGTATAAAAACTGCCGCAACACCCAGACCGATAAAATTCTGCGCGGTGAAAAGCATGACCGCCGCGATGATACTGAATATAATTTTAAAACGGGCGTCAAGCCTGTGTATGACGGAATCTCCGGGGAAATACTGACCGATGGTGATGTCTTTAAGCATGGTGTTCCTTTTTAGTTCTGTTTTTTATTTTACTTTTAATAAATGTTACAAGAAAAATGATGATTGATGATATTGAAAAAGGTGCGGTGTAAAGAAATGTTAATGTAAAAGAAAATATGTATTGCATGAATCCTCTACCTGTTTTATATTCGTATATGAATGAAACTAATGACGGCATTAAAATCCCAAACAATAAAAACAAAAAATTGCATGGTCTGATATTAAAAAAGAAAATAAGTTCGGTTATTAGTATAATGTATATAATTATAATACCCAACACAAAAAATATAGACATAAACAGAATACCGATAAAAAATGAAATACTCGGCAGTATTAAATATAAAAGCGAGAATATTATTCTTTTCTTCATTTTTTTGCCTTTCCTAAAAGTTCCAAAATCCTTTCTTTCGCCCTTTCAACCGTATAAATATCTTCGCCTATATCAATGCCGTTTTCTTTGAGAAGCCGTGCGAAGCGCGTGATTTGCGGCACGTCCAAACCTATTTCAACAATTTCACCCGCGTGGGAAAAAACCTTGTCAGTTTCTTCATAAAGAAACAGCCCGCCTTTGTTCATCACAATGACCTTATCGGCGTATTTGACTATATCCTCCATTGAGTGAGAAACAAGGAGAATGGTTGTCCCCGAGCTTTCATGGTACTCTTTGATTTTCTTTAAAACCATATCCCTGCCGTAAGGGTCAAACCCTGCCGCCGGTTCGTCCAATACTAAAATCTGCGGTTCCATGGCGATTACGCCGGCAAGCGCAACCCGCCGCTTCTGTCCGCCCGAAAGGTCAAACGGCGAGCGTTCTAACCAGCTTTCATGCACACCCATTGCTAAAGCCGCACGGTGAACCCTTGTTTTTATTTCTTCTTCCGACAAGCCGATATTTTTTGGTCCAAAAGCAATATCTTTAAAAACAGTTTCTTCAAAAAGCTGATGCTCCGAATACTGGAAAACCAAGCCCACTTCAAACCTTATGTCGCGGATATTAACCTGTTTTAACCAGATGTTACGGGCATTGATTAAAATCTCGCCGCTTGTGGGTTTTAAAAGCCCGTTCAGGTGCTGAATTAAAGTGGATTTTCCGCTCCCCGTATGCCCGATTATGCCGATAAACTCGCCTTTATGGATTGTAAGGCTTATATTGTCAACCGCTTTTATTTCAAAGGGCGTTCCGACGCCGTATTTGTATGAAAGGTTTTTTATTTCAATTGCGTTCATTTTAAAATCCTCATTAGTTCTTTTACACATTCTTCCCGCCGAGCCGGCGGGGCAATATTTCTTATTTAAAAATGTTAATTAATGATTTTACACATTCTTCTTCATTTAATACATCAGCGGGAATTTCAACCCCCTCTTTTTTTAATTCATACGCCAATTCCGTCACCTGCGGTACGTCAAGCCCTACTTCCTTTAATCTTTCAACTTTTGAAAAAATTTCCTTCGGCGTACCGTCCATAATCACCGCGCCTTTATCCATGACTACAACCCGCTCCGCTTGCGCCGCTTCCTCCATGTAATGCGTAATTAAAACCACCGTAACGCCTTTTCCGTTCAGCATTTTTATGGTTTTCATTACTTCTTTTCTGCCTTTCGGGTCAAGCATGGCGGTAGGCTCGTCCAAAACAATGCATTTCGGGTGCATGGCGATTACGCCGGCGATTGCAACCCTCTGCTTCTGCCCGCCCGATAATCTGTGCGGCGCGTGCTTATGGTATTTATATATGTCAACAAGCTTCATGGCTTCATCTATTCTTTCGCGGATTTCTTCGGGCGGAACGCCCAAATTTTCAAGCGCGAAAGCCACGTCTTCCTCCACAATCGCCGCAACAATTTGGTTATCGGGGTTTTGAAAAACCATGCCGACGGTTTGGCGGATTTCATAAATCTTTTCTTCATCGGAAACGTCAATACCGTTCACAAAAACCTTACCGCGGGTAGGGGTTAAAATGCCGTTAAAGTGCTTGGCAAGCGTAGATTTCCCGCTCCCGTTGTGTCCGAGTATGGCGAGAAATTCACCTTTTTGCACGGTTAAATTCACGCCGCGAAGCGCGGGGTTCATCTCGGTGACTTGTCCCTTGTCGTCGTATATTTCATAGTCGAAATCTAAATTTTCGGTTTTAATTATTTTCAATTTCATTCTCTTTCTGTTTTAAAATACTTATCGGGTTTTTCTTGCAGTAAGTCTGCCCTTTATGGTATGCAAAGCACTCGTCACACTTTCCGTTACGCTTACATTCTATATGCGGACAACTGCATTTGTCCGTGCCGTTTCTGAACATAATTTTAACCTCCTGATTTTTTACCGCCTGTATTCAGAACAGTGCTATCGCACTATTCCCGCACGGAAGCGCAAGCCCTGTGCAAGTTACCGGCAAGCCTATTTCCTCCGCCGTAATTTCCGCCTTGTATTTTCTGCCTACTGTCATTTTTAAAAGATACGCCATAACCGACGGCGACAAGCCTGTTGTATAGCTGTTGAGAAGCACAAAGCAAGGCTCGTCCGACAGAATTTCAACGCAACTTTCCATAAGCCCGTGAATCGAATCCTCCAACTTCCACATCTCGCCGTTTGTCCCCCTGCCGTAGCTCGGCGGGTCTAATATAATCGCGTCGTATTTACTTTCGCGCCGCTTTTCACGCGCTATGAACTTCATTGCGTCGTCTGTAATCCATCTGATTTTCTGATTTTGTAAGTTTGATAATGCGGCGTTTTCGCTTGCCCATTCAACCATATTTTTAACCGCGTCAAGGTGGCATATTTCCACGTTTTCCGAAGCGCAAGCCAATGTCGCGCCACCCGTATATGCAAAAAGATTCAGAATTTTTAAAGGTCTGTTCGCGCCTTTTATAAGCTCCGCGCATAAATCCCAGTTTACCGCTTGTTCAGGGAATAAACCCGTATGCTTAAAACCTGTAGGTTTAACTTTAAAGCGCAGATTTTTATAATTAATAATCCAGCTTTCGGGAAGTTGTTTATTAAATTCCCAGTTACCGCCGCCCGAAGAACTTCTGACGTAGTGGGCGTCGGCAGACGCCCATAATGGGTCAAGCGGCACGCTTGTTTGCCATATAATCTGCGGGTCGGGGCGGATTAAAACAACCTCGCCCCAGCGTTCAAGCCGTTCTCCGCCTGACGCGTCTATTAATTCATAATCCCGCCAGTTGTTTGCAATTCTCATAACTCTTTTTCGACTGCTTCCTTGATTTTTTGAAGCCATTCATCAACATCGTTTTCGTTTTTGCCCTCAAGCATAATCCGCAGAAGCGGCTCTGTTCCGCTTGTTCTGACTAAAACCCGTCCGTCATTACCGAAAAAGTCTTCCGCTTGTTTTATAACATGCGTTATATGTTCGTTCTGCTCCCAGTTTTCCCGCATTTCCGGGTTTATTTTAATCCCGATTAATTTCTGCGGGTAATCCTTTATCCCCGAAACAAGCTCCGACAGCGGTTTTTTACTTGCTTTCAGCAGTTTTAAAACAAACGCCGCCGTAAGCAAGCCGTCGCCTGTAGCGGAATAATCCGAAAGAATAATATGCCCTGAATTTTCACCGCCGATATTATACCCGCCTTTTTGCATTTCTTCATAAACGTAGCGGTCGCCTACCTTTGTGCAAACAGTTTCAATCCCGCTTTCGCGCATGAACTCATGGAAACCCAAATTTGACATGACAGTTACAACAGCAGTATTATACTTTAAATTCCCGTTTTCTTTCATGGATTTTGCAAGCAGAGCGATTAATTTATCGCCGCTTACTTCATGTCCTTTTTCATCAATGAAAAGGCATCTGTCTGCGTCCCCGTCAAAGGCGATTCCGGCGTGATAGTTTCCCGTCTTAACTTTCTCCGCAAGATTTTGCAAATGGGTAGAGCCGCAGTTTTCATTTATATTCAAGCCGTTTGGATTATTAGCGGTAAACTCACACTCCGCGCCCATTTCCGCGAAAACTTCGGCGCAAGAATAGGCACTGCCGTTGGCACAGTCAAAGAGCAGTTTCAAACCGCTTAAATCCGTGTTTTTTAAATCCGCGCAGTCTTTTATATGGTTCATGTAATTATCTTTACCGACATAAAAAGAACGGATTTTCCCTATTTTCACGCCGTCCTGTAGAAGCATTTTTTCGGGTGTATCAAGTATAAGGCTTTCAATTTCTTCTTCAATTTCATCGGGTAATTTTTCACCCTTGCCGGAAAATAATTTAATCCCGTTATCCTCAACAGGATTATGAGAAGCGGAAATCATTATTCCTGCTTCCGCTTCAAATTCTCTTATCAAAAAAGCAACGGCGGGGGTCGGCATAACGCCGAGCAATTCAACATCTGCGCCTACGGAAGTAATGCCGGCGATTAACGCCGCTTCTAAAGTATCGGAAGAAATACGCGTGTCTTTCCCGATAAGTATATTAGGCTTTTTGCCGCCTTTACCGTGCTTTGAAAGCACAAGTGCCGCCGCACGTCCTATGTTCATTGCAAGCTCGCAGGTAAGCTCGGTTATGGCTACGCCGCGCACGCCGTCAGTCCCGAATAATCTGCCCATAAAATATACTCCTTAAATTTATTTCAAATGAAGATTATACTTATAATGCGAAGCTCCGCTTCGCTTGACGATGGACGTTCATTTCTTTGCTCGTGCAAAGAAACGAACCAAAGAAACACGCGCCTGCGGCGGGCTTATCCTACTGTTAACGTCTGCTCCTATTAGAGAACTATTAACATTGAGCGCAACTCGAAAGAAAAGCTGACTATTAATAAGTTTACAAGCAAGCAGTCTGCTTTATAAGAGGACGAGTCGCCCGCAGGGCTGTGTTTTTGGTACTTTTTGCACAAGCAAAAAGTACAATCCCCCGTTCAGCGGGGCAAAGCCCCGCATTATATAAATTCTCTGTAATTCCCCTTACTCCATCTTCTGCTGTCCCATTTGCTCAATCCCTAAATGCTGATAGGCAAGCGCGGTTGCCGTTCTGCCCCTCGGCGTTCTCGCGATAAAACCTAACTGCATTAGAAAAGGCTCGCAGACGTCTTCTAATGTCACCGCTTCCTCTCCGAGCGCGGAAGCCAATGTGTCAAGCCCGACGGGTCCGCCGCCGTAGCCTTTGATTATCATGGTGAGAAGCCGCTTGTCAAGGCTGTCTAAGCCTATATTATCAATTTCAAGCCTGTCAAGCGCGATTTTGGCAAGCTCTTTTGTAATTCTGCCGTCACCGAGAACCTCGGCAAAGTCACGCACGCGCTTTAAAAGCCTGTTGGCAATACGCGGCGTTCCGCGTGAGCGGTGGGCGATTTCTTTTGCACCCTCCTGCGCGGTGGGAATAGCCAATATTACAGATGAACGGGTAATTATATCGCAAAGCTGTTCTTCGGTATATAATTCCAACCGCATAATTACGCCGAACCTGTCGCGGAGCGGCCCTGTAAGCTGTCCCGCACGGGTAGTCGCGCCGATTAAGGTAAAACGTTTCAGGTCTATTTTAATCGACTGCGCGGCAGGTCCTTTCCCGATTATAATATCAAGAAAATAATCTTCCATAGCAGGGTAAAGAATTTCCTCAACCTGCCGTGAAAGCCTGTGAATTTCATCAATAAAAAGCACGTCGCCGTCCTGTAAATTAGTAAGCAAAGCCGCTAAATCTCCGGGTTTTTCAATCGCTGGCCCGGAGGTGGATTTAATATTCACGCCCATTTCATTAGCGATTATGGAAGCAAGCGACGTTTTCCCGAGCCCGGGCGGGCCGTAAAGCAGGACGTGGTCAAGGTTTTCGCCGCGCTTTTTCGCCGCGTCGATGAAGATTTTAAGGTTTTCCTTAACCTTTTCCTGTCCGATGAATTCACTAAGCCTTTTAGGGCGAAGCGAATACTCAAAGTCGGTATCTTCAAGCGTGTAGACAGGCTCTATGATTCGTTCTTCGGTATTTTCATTGGACGGGCGAACGCTGTTCGCCCCTACAGTGTTTGATTTCTCTATCAATTTTATTTCCGTCCTTGTGTTTTCATTCGCATAAGTTGGGTATTTAATACTTAGACCAAAGTGTCTTAAATGCTGTAAATTTTTCCTGATAATCAAGTAATTCAATGATTATATCGGCACATTCATTTATGGAATTTTTGAATGTGTCAACAGTTATATCGTATAGCTCATGCGGGTTTAGTTTTACGAACATACTCTCGCTTTTCCCGATACTAATGCCGCCGCGTTCTTTTTCCCTGCGGCGAAGTTCTTCTAACGGACAGGTTACATGAACATACAGCAACGGATATTCATGCAGAACTTGAATACATTTTTTCAATGCTTCTGTCGCCAATAAACGAGGTTCCATAAGTCCCGCGTCAGCAATTACATTAATGCCCGAGTCTGAAAAACGCTTAATAAAATCCGGGTATAACATTAAAATATTCTTACCGTCCCGATAACTAACCATAGGGTCTTGCTCCCAAGGATTAGCGGACGAACAGGAAATAAATAAATCTACGTTAAACCAATAATAATCTTCATTCAACCGTGATTGCAATGTTTTAGCTAAGGTTGTTTTCCCCGCGCTTGATACTCCGTTCAAAAATATTACTTTTCCTTTTTGCATACAAGAACCTCATATATATCAACCTTTTTAATTCCCCAATTTCTTTAAAGCAATTTTAATCATCTCCTGCGTTGACAAGCCCCTGTCAACGCCCTCTAAAGCCCTTGCCGCCTGTGCGGTTGTGAAACCGAGCGCGGTCAGCGCGGCTATTGCTTCGGCGGATGCTCCGCCACCCATTCTTTGCGAACCGCCCGAAACAACATCTTTATCAAGTGCAAAACTACTTTCAACGTCAATTTTATCCTTTAATTCCAGAACAATCCTCTGCGCGATTTTCGCGCCGATTCCCTGCGAGCGGGTCAGCAGCTTGCTGTCGCCCGAAGCTACGCACAGCGCGAACCCCTGCGGCGATAAATCCGATAAAACCGACAAAGCCGCCTTAGGCCCTACGCCCGAAACCGAAATTAACAGCTTGAAAGCGTTTAATTCCGCGCTGTCGGCAAACCCGAACAATTCCACCGCGTCCTCACGAACATGCAAATAAGTGAAAAGCATGACTTCTCTACCGTTTTCAAGCCTTGAAATTGTATTTGCAGTTGTGCGGCAGGCATAGCCCACCCCATTTGCTTCTATAACCGCCAAATTCTGCTCAATATGGCTGACTATGCCTTTTATGCTGTAAATCATTTATTTAACCTCGGTATCAGTGAATTGTTGGAATGTGCGCCGCAAATCGCGATTGCAAGCGCGTCGGCGACATCGTCGGGCTTGGGAACGGCGTCAAGCGACAAAATCCGCACCGTCATTTCCTGAATCTGCTTTTTAGTAGCCTTGCCGTAGCCCGTAACGGCTTGCTTCACCTGCAAGGGCGTATATTCGGCAATTCTGATGTTTTTGGTTCGCGCCGTCAAAATAATCACCCCGCGCGCCTGTGCGACATCAATTGCGGTTTTTTGGTTGGTTGTGAAAAATATTTTTTCGAGCGCCATAATTTCGGGCTTAGTTTCGTCAAGAACTGTGCTTAAATCTGTATAAATTTCCTCTAATCTTCTGTCAAAGCTGTCGGTCGGAGCTGTTTTGATTGCGCCGTAATCACCGGTTCTGAACTTCCCCGAAACATAGTCAACCACGCCGTAGCCCACAATTGCATACCCGGGGTCAATTCCGATTATCCTCAAACTTATCGCTCCTTTTCGCGGCTTTTTACATAAATTGCCATAATAAGTATAGCATAAAATTCATGTTTTTGCAATTGCAGAGAGCCTTTTTATAAAATATTTTAAACTTTTCAGCTTTTTATACAGATTTTACTTGAAATTTTTTTATCTTTAGTGTAAAATTAAAAAAGGGGATAAAATAAATCTGCATGAAAATAAAATTTTTACTGTTATCGGGTTTTCTTTTTTTGTTTTGCGGCTGTCAATGGTTTCAAAACGTTCCCAATCAGCCGCAGCCCGTAACAAGAACAGAATACGCGCTCGGTACAATCATCAGCGTCAGGGTTAATCATGCTTCCGGAGAAATTGCCGATTCGGCTTTAGATAAAGCTTTTTCCCGCCTTTTTGAAATTGAACGCATTACGTCCGCTAAGCTTCCGGACAGCGAATTGTTTTTTATCAACCAAAACGCATTTGAAAGCACGGTTATTGTATCGGAAGAATTATTTTTTCTGTTGAAAAGCGGGCTGACTTATGCTGAATTAACCGGAGGCGCGTTCGATATTACTTTAGGTTCAATTGTCGATTTATGGGGAATCGGCACGAATAATGCCCGCATTCCGAGTCAAAGCGAAATCAGCAAGGCATTGGAAAACTGCGGATTTGAGCATCTTGTTTTAAATGAAGACGAATTTTCCGTTCGCTTTTTAAAAGAAGGATTAAAGCTTGATTTAGGCGCAATCGCTAAAGGCTACGCCGCTGATGAAATGAAGCAGGTGCTTGCTGAAAACGGCATTACAAGCGCGGTTCTTGATTTAGGCGGCAATATTATCACAATCGGGAACAACGCCGGAAACGGCTGGATTGTCGGAATTACCGACCCTTTAATTCCGAATGAAATTTGCGCTAAACTGCATGTTTATGACAAAACAATTGTAACTTCGGGGAATTATGAACGGTTTTTCATGTACGAAGATACCCGTTATCATCATATTTTCGACAGACGAACAGGCTTTCCGTCTGACAGCGGAATTATTTCCGCAACCGTTATTACAGATGTTTCAATGACGGCGGACGCGCTTTCAACCGCTTTTTTCGTTTTAGGTACGGAAGAAGCCGTAAAATTAACGGAAAATCTATCCGGTATTGAATACATACTGATTGACCGCAATCTGAATTTTAGTATTTCGGAAGGAATTGAAGTTGAAATTATTAAATAAAAGGAATATTGTATACACCTGCGTAATTTTTGCTTTATTTGCCGGTTGTGTGGCGGCATGGTTTTTCATACGTAATTCTGAAGTTGAAGAAGCGTTCGCTGTGATTTATAAAAACAGCGAACAAGTTCAAAGCGTTGACCTTTCGTCCGAAACATCGGAATACCAAATTTCCGTCGGTTCTGCTGAAACAGGTATCAATATAATTTTAATTAAAGACGGCGCAATCGGGGTTATCAGCGCGGACTGCCCCGACCAAATCTGCGTGCATACCGGTTTTATTAAAAATAGGATTGTTCCCGTCGTTTGCCTCCCGAACAAGCTTGAAATCCGCATTGTAAGCGGGGATAAGGTTCACGGCGTATTTGACGCTGTTGCAAGGTAGTTTAATTGGGGAGCAATATATGAAAAACAGATTTAATATAAAGAAATTATTAATATCAACGCTTTTTTCGGTTATCGCCTTAGTGATTTTTGTCATAGAAGCGCAGATTCCGTTTCCTGTCAGCATTTACGGCTTAAAACCGGGGCTTGCGAACATTGTGATATTGTTTGTTTTGTTTTTGGGCGGTAAATGGAAAGCAAGGGACTTATTTTTAATTTTTCTCGTTCGGGTTCTTTTAGCGGCTTTTATCACCGGGCAAACAATGAGCTTGATTTACAGCCTTACCGGCGGAATCGCCGCGCTTTTAACAATGATTGCCGTTAAGGCGGGTTTTAAAAACGCACCCGCGCCCTTTGTCAGCGTTACGGGAGCGATTGCCCACAATACGGGACAGCTTGCGGCGGCGGCGTTTGTTCTGCAAAGCACGAGTGTTTTTGCTTACTTTCCGGTTTTGATTGCGGGCGGAATCATAAGCGGCTTACTAACCGGCTTTGTTGTTTGGGGATTATTCAGAACTTACCCGAAATTTATTAGTTATATTAATTATATTTAAATTGTTGAAAATAAATTTTTAAACTGGAAAGGGAAAAAAATGTTCAATTTTGATGATTTAAGGAGCGATTTGGAAAAAAACAATCGCCGCTGTGCTATTTTAAATCAGGATTATAAAATAGTATGGGACAAGGATGGCTTTTTCGGTTCATGGACAAATATCGAATATCCGGAAAAGGAAGCGTTCTTCAACAAAAAAGAAATCATCATTTCAGTTGGTCCGAAGAAATCGCAACTGCCCGTAGCCGTATGCAAAAAAGTTACGGACGATGATGAAGTGTTTTATACCTGCAGGGTTATAGAGCATGATACGGTTGCCGATATAATCGCTCATTCGCCTTATGCGGATATTTACCAGAATTTTTTTGCCGACGTAAACGATACCGCTCACGCGGTTCAGTTCCTGACGGAGCAGTCCGCTAAAAGCCCTTTGGTGCAGAGCGACGACGACCTGCGCAGCTGTCATAAAAACCTAATGAAGCATACGAATGATTTATTGGCATATGCAACGAACTGTAATTATTATTTAAACGCTTCTTTGTTTTTGGATTCCGACAGTAAAATTGATATTTTCAAAAAAGTTGACGGTTTAATCAAAAAATGCAATGAGCTTTTAAAACGCAATATTATTATTTTCAATTCAAAAGAAAGCGATAAAACCAACCGGATTGTAAAAATTCCGGAACGTATTTTTGTGGTGGTTTTTTTGAATTTAATCCAAAACGCGCTGTTGTATTCAAAGGATGAAAGCAAAATCGAAGTAAAAGTTTTTTTTGAAAACAATTTTGTAACGCTCAGTGTCACGAATGAAATCGAAAGCAACCAAATGCCGGAAAAATTTTCGGAAAGAATTAAACTCGGTATCGGAATTCCTTTGGTTACACGTGTTGTAACCCACATAGGCGGAAAGGTTTCCAACGAGCAGGAAGGCAGTACGTACAAGTCGCACATCACCCTTCCGCTGTACAACAGGAATAATGAAGAAGCATTTTTTAAACGTAATGAAGCAGAATTTATCACACAAAATTCAAGTTACATAAAACGTTATCTTCATAGATTCATGGAATAATAAACCAGTTTTCACAAAAATTACATACAGGCAGTCTATACTTTGAACATGACGGTAATTCGTTAATCATAATTTCCTCTCCCTCTCATTTTATTCGTTTTCTTCTTATCTTTGATTACGCGGAAAGAGGATTTTAGTTCGGTAAGGCTTTGTCCTGACCGGACTATTTTTTGGTTTTTGAATATACGGAATTTATATAACGCGGGGCTACGCCCCGCCGAACGGGGGACGTTCATTTCTTTGCTCCGTGCAAAGAAACTGAACCATGTAGCAAAGCGTAGCTTTGCTACCAAACACCGGTCGCTCAAACGCCGCGACGGGCTTCGTCCTCTTATAAAGTAAATTGCTTGTTTGTAAACTTATTCATAATCAGCTATTCTTTTAAGTTGCGCTCACTGTTAGTAGTTATCTAATAGGGGTAGATGTTATTAGGAGAATAAGCCCGCCGCAGGCGCGGCATTTTGTAGCAAAACTTTATTTTGCTACCGTACTTATTTGTGCGAACAAAAAGTACAGTCCCCCGTAGCGAAGCGGAGCTTCGCATTAATAAATATAATATAAAATATAAAATATAAAACAACCGGAGGAAATAAAATGTATAAAATACTAATCGCCGATGACGAGCAGAAAATCCGCGAGGTTCTGCGGGAATACGCCGAGTTTGAGGGACATGAAGTCACCGAAGCCGTTGACGGTATGCAGGCAATTGAGCTTGTGAAGAGCAATGAATTCGACATCATTATTATGGATATTATGATGCCGCGTTTAGACGGATTTTCCGCTTGTAAGGAAATCCGGAAGTTCAGCCGTACGCCCGTGCTTATGCTTTCGGCGCGTACGGAAGAATATGATAAGCTTTTCGGGTTTGAAATCGGCGCGGACGATTATGTCGTCAAACCGTTTTCGCCGAAAGAAGTTTTGGCGCGGATTAACGCGATTATAAAACGTAATCAGGTTCAGGATGTACAGAACGATATATTGAGTTTTGAAGGGCTTGAAATTAACTTTACGGCGCGTGATGTTAAAATCGACAACGAAAAAGTCAATCTCACGCCTAAAGAATACGATTTGCTTTTTTACTTAGTCAGAAACAAAAATATAGCCTTGTCGCGCAATAAACTCTTGGAAGCGGTTTGGGGTTATGACTTTTTCGGCGACGACCGAACCATTGATACGCATATAAAAATGCTGCGCAATAACTTAGGGGATTACAGGAAATTTATCGTAACATTGCGCGGAATGGGATATAAGTTTGAAGTTTAATGCTGAGGTTCATTGCTTATGTTTGGTATTTTTAAATTTATTAACAGTATGCGGTTTCGCATATGGTTAATTTTTATCGGGTTTACTACAATCATGCTCGGTTTTTTATATGTAAATCAAATTGCACTCCTGCCTTATTTTTACGAGTTTGTAAAAACGCAGGAAACTACGTCAACCATGAACCTGCTGAAAAGGCAGTGGAACAACGGCAATATACAAAACCTGCTTACTGACGCAAACCGATTGGCTCAGGAGCAGGATATGCGGATAGAAGTAAATTTTTACAATCATAACGAATTTGTCACAATTTTAAAAGACCCCGGAAATATTTTTTCTAAAATACCGTCTGCCGGCGATAACGAAAGATACAAGCTTTTCGCAGAACTCCTAAACGATAAAAACGGTATAATTACATCCGATTTAACTTATAACGGGCGTCAGGTGCTTATTTATAACGCGCTTGTAGGTTCAAATGACGATATTTTAGGATATATAACCATTCATAATTTTCTTCTGCCGCCCGGCAATACGCAGGATGTTTTGGCAAGTCAGTTTTTCCTTTCGTCATGCGTTTTACTCTTATTAGCGGTTTTGCTCTCAACTTTTGTTACGTTTAATATTTCAAACCCGATTATAAAAATTTCGCAAAGCGCGAAAAAACTCGTAACCGGTGATTTTAACATGAAGACAAAAAAAGCCGATTACGTGGAAATCAAAACGCTTACGAACAATTTAAACAAGGCGTCTTCCGAAATCGCCAAAACAGAAAATCTGCGCAAAGACCTGCTCGCCAATGTTTCCCATGATTTAAAAACCCCGTTGACCATGATTAAGGCGTATGCGGAAATGATTCGTGACCTTTCCGGTAATAATCCCGAAAAACGCGGCAAGCATGTTCAGGTCATTATTGACGAAGCGGATAGGCTTAACGGGCTTGTCGTCGCTATGCTTGACCTTTCAAAACTGCAAAGCGGCGTGGCAAAAAAAGAATCCTCTTTATTTAATTTTTCAGAGGATTTAAATGATATTATAAAACGTTTTGATTATTTATCCGATGAACACGGAATCACAATCATTCCCGATATTCAAAACGAAATGATAATTAAAGCGGATATATCGCAAATTGAGCAGGTAGTTTACAACTTTGTAAACAATGCAATCAATCACGCCGGCGACGACGGAAAAGTAACGGTAAGTCTTTTTATAAAGAAAGCGGGTATCGGACGCTTTGAAGTTAAAGATAACGGCAGCGGCATCGCAAAGGAAGAAATCCCTTATATTTGGGAGCGTTATTACAAGGCGGAAAAGTCGGTTCTCCACAAGAGAACCACTGTCGGAACAGGCTTAGGTTTATCCATTGTCAAAGGGATTATGGAACTTCACGGGTTTGCCTACGGCGTTGACAGTGCGCTCGGAAGAGGCAGTACATTCTGGTTTGAATTCCCGTGCGAATAAAACATTATAACGCGAACCACCAAAGTATACAGGCGATAAACGTACCCGCTATACAATAAAGCGTATCATTCATGGTGTCAACAAGCCCCGACGGCTGAATTACCGATTCGGATTTATGATTGATATAATTGTAACTCTTCTGCCACCGCTGATGATTGGTGCGAAGAAAGCTGTCACAGATATATTCGGCGACTTCCCAGACGACATGAAGAAAAACCGATAAAGTAACGCAGAAAAAGAGGATATTGATTCTGCTCAGATTTCCGGTATTTGCCGTAAGCGCGATACCCAAACTGACAAAAGCCGCACCCGACAGAAAATGAATCATAATATCCCACCAAGCGTATCTGTCGTAGAAACCAAGCCCGCTGCCAAGGTAAATCGCGGTAAAAATAACCGTGTAATATAAAAGACTGCCGGTAAAATCAATTCTGATTCCGGACAGTTCAAGCAAGGGAAGCAGATAGGTCAGCCCGAACACAATCACTGCCGTGATTAAGGGCTTTTTTGTTTTTCTGAAAGCGTGGATAATAACTGAAACAATCAGCAAAATCCGAAGCGCATTTATACATATATTTAAAATATTCATGTTATTATTTTGTTTTGTTTAATTTGTTTTATTCTTTTGTTATCATTGACTTTTTTGGTATTTTATGTTATCCCCATAACGATTATCAATAACGCAACGCTCAGCACCAACAGCGGATTATAATAAAGCAGTTTCAGCCTTTCTGCCCTCGGAATTTCAGGGCAGTTATTTTTTAACTTGAAAAACCTGCGGATTATTAAAAATATAACCGCCGCCGCTCCCGCAACAAACAGATTCAATAGCATTATATCTGTGTTCACGTTGTTTCGGATAAGTTCCATGCGGAACAATTCAAACCCGTTAATCATCATATGTATGATAATAGAAATTGTGATATTATTCGTCCGCACCGCGATAAACCCAAGCACTAACCCGCCTAAAAAGGCGTACAAAATCTGCCCCGCGCTCCCGTGGCTGAGCGCGAAAAATACGGACGTAAAAATAATTGCCTGTAAATCTCCCGCTTTACGTAACGGGGTTAAAAGCATTTTTCTGAAAATCAGTTCTTCGCAAACCGGAGCTATGATTATAATCAAAAAATAAAATAAAATTTTCTGCACACTGCTTTCCGGAAGCTCAAACGGCGTGGGTTTAATGAAAATTGATGATACAATTCCGCCCGTAAGTGTTGCAAAATATGCCGCCAAAAACAAGGGAATAAGCATAACTGCTTTAAAAGGCAGGACGTTTTCAGCTTCCGCTTTTTTGTTTCTGAAAAGATAGCCGAACATGATTAAAGGGAGCGCGTAATTTATTAAAACAGAAATTGTTATATTTAATATATAGGTCATCACCGGTGCGTTTTGCGGATTAAATTGCAATGCTTTTAGAACCGCGCCGATGATTACGGGCACAATGAATTTAAGCGCGGCATTTCCGCAGAAAACCGCACCAACAATATATATATCGTTTCTGATTCGCTTTTGTAAATCCGTCACTGCGTATTAAAACCTTTCCGATTCGTGTTACAATATCCCTGCCGCTTTCAGGATTCTGCCGAGAAGCAGATGATTCGACTGCGCATTAAATGCAAGCACAAACATAATAAAAACCGATACCGATGTGCAGAAAACTGCAATTTTTTTACCCGGGCTTATGCCGCTCCATGCATTTTCGATTTTATATTTTCTGATGACCGGAATCTTCCTGATGAACATAGCGATTCCTAATATAACCAATACAATTCCGACGATTTGATAAATCGCAAGCATTGAATTAATCAGCTTGTTTTCATAACCCGCTCTTTCCGCTAACGACATCAGCAGTAAAAGTCCGGATGAAACCGCGTTAAAAAGCGCGTGAAGCACAGTCACCGCGAAGAGCGAATCGGTTGCGTACCGGATATACCCAAGCGCAAAGCCGAGCGCGGTTGTATAAAAAAGCATATACAGATTATCGTGCATCAACCCGAATAACACCGCGCTGATAATGATTGCCGTTCCCGCGCCGTACGGTTTCAGCGCGTCATATATAATTCCCCTGACAAAGAATTCTTCAAACACGGGCGCAATAATTACAGCCATGAAAACCATCATTAATGCGCCAATCAGATTGGTTGTGGGTTCCATGGTCAGCGGGGTGAAATATTCCTCAACACCCGCCGCGCCGCTGTTTTGAGCGAATTTCGACACAATATAAAAAGAAAGCATGGTTAAAATCGCTGTTCCGTAACCCAATCCGTACATCGCGGGGAAGCTGCCGAGCGCACGTGCAAGTCTTTTCGGTTTTTTATACAGCGCACCGAGCTTTCCCGAATAATAACCGAAGCTTTTAAAAAGGATTGCGGAAACAAGCATGGGAATCATATAAACAAACATAACAGCGATGATGCTTCTGGATATATAAACCGCAGTTATGCTTATATCTCCTGCCAATTCGTACAGTAAATTCGCAACGAATAAATCCAAAAGCTTGCAGACATAAAAAACGCACATAATTAAACCAAGCTTCAGGCAGACGGTTTTGTAGCTTTTTAATCTTATATCCGGGGCTTCGGGAATTTCAATGTTAGGCGTGAAATTTTCTTCCATGTGATTTGTCCTTTAATTATTTTTTATGTAGGAAATGTTTATAATGCGAAGCTTCGCTTCGCTTGACGAAGGACGTTCATTTCTTTGCTCGTGCAAAGAAACGAACCAAAGAAACACGCGCCTGCGGCGGGCTTATCCTCCTATAAAGCTGTTTGCCTGCTTGTAGACTTTTTCATAGTCAGCTGTTCTATCGGGTTGCGCTCAATGTTAGTAGTTCTTTAATAGACGTAGACGTTATCAGGAGGACAAGCCCGCCGCGGCATGCGGGGATTTAACCACCCCGCCCTGTCGGGCACCCC
>WRJM01000031.1 GCA_009782265.1 Oscillospiraceae bacterium
GGTTTACGGAATTTACAACGCGGTAACGGGGAAGGCGTCAGAGCTTCCTATAATCGGGAAATTCAGGATTATTACTTAAAAGTTTACCGGAATAATAAAACGGAACGCGATTTAATTGCGTTCCGTTGTTATATGATTACAGGTTGTAGGGAACGCATTAATGCGTTCCGTTATATTGCGGAACGGATAAATCCGTTCCCTACGCACTATATAAATATTCTTAACTCGTAAACCCGTAATACTCTTTCAGCTTTACGAGAACGCTTTCTGTTGTTTTTTCATCGGGCATAAACAGAAAATCGCTGTTGACCTCTTCATTATCCATAAAAAAGCTGTTATTGATGATAATCATAGGCTTATCTTTACCCTTTAATCCAAGGTCTTCTTCAAAGTCATTGCAATGGACAGGCGTTGAAATGTCCATGAATAATCCCGTCATGGACGCCAAGGAGTTGCAGTACGCACCTGAGGTGATATTACCGATTTCCTGAATAACAGAAAAGCCCATCTCGTCAAGGTCGCCCAATTCGTCTAAGTTGTTTTGGAAATAATAATTAATAATGCGCATGGCGAATTTTTTGCTCAGCATTTGCAAGATTGCGCCTTTCGCGTCGCCCTGAAGACTGACCATTACGCTGTAAGTCGTTTCGCCGCGCTTTTCTAAGTATTCAACGGCTTCCGAAGGCGACATGATGTAAACGACCGGCGTGGTCATCGCAACCTTCATATTCAGCATTTGTGCAAGCGATGTTGAAGCGTGACCCATGCCGATACTGCCGATTTCCTTCAATATATCAAGGTTTTCGTTGAGAAGAACAGTATAATTTTCCACCTTTACATTTCTTCCTTTTATAAATTTATTATTTTTAATATTTTAGAAACACTTTGTTATTCTTTTATAATAACATATTCTTTTATAATTTTCAATAGTATTTTAAGATTAATTTGTTCATATTAATAAGAATTGATGAAATTTACGGGCTTTTACGGAGCAATTTTGCGGGGTATTTTATGCGAATGAGAAGGAAAAACAATTTAGAACAGCGGCTTTCAGCTTGTTCCGAGTGTTTAATATGCAGATTATTTGCTGTAGATAACGGCATAAAAGTAACGGGTTTATCTGATACCGGCACGCCGGATAAATTATTTGAAACTTTTTATCGTTCGCTTAATATTGCCGGCGGCGGCTTTGCGGCTGGGCAGGACTTTCCTGTGTGGGTTGAAATCGGGTGCGGAAAAGGCGGGTTTGTCAATCAAGCGGCTTTGCTGTACCCCGACGTGCAGTTTATCGCTGTCGAAAAAAATGAAAACGTCGCTATTACGGCATTAGAGCGGACTTGCGCCGAAAAAATCCCCAATATCCGGTACATCATCGGTCTGGCGGAATATTTGGAAAAAATAATCCCGCCCGCTTGTATCAGCCGTATTTTTCTTAACTTCAGCTGTCCTTTCCCGAAAAAAAGACACGAAAAGCACAGATTAACGTCCGGTGCTTTCCTTGAAATGTATAAACGAATTTTGACAGATGACGGTGAAATCAGCTTTAAAACGGATAATACCGCATTTTTTGAATATTCTGTAAACAGTTTTATTGAAAATAATTTTCTGCTGAAAAATATTTCGCATGACTTACATAACAGTAATATTACCGGCATTGCGGGAAATATTATTACGGAGTACGAAAATTTATTTTTAAAAAAAGGGGTAAAAATTAATTATTTGGAAGCGATTAAAAAATAATTTTTAATTTTTTACTTTTCACTATTTACTTTTAAACTAAAATGCTATATAATAATGATAACGACATAAGGAGGGTACTTTTATGAAACTGACAACTATTTTAATCGGCGGAGCGGCATTGGTGGGGCTTGGCGTTTATTTAAGCAAGAAATTCGGTGTAAAGGATGATGACGACGCCGTTATTTACGCAAAGGAAAAGGAAACCTACGGCGAAAAATTCCATAAAGCGTCCATGTTTGCGGTCGGCGCGATTAAAACCGGCGCGGATAAAATCGTTGAGGGCATTAAGGATATACGCAATCAGGACATGGTTAAAAAGGGCGAAGATACCATAGACGACGTAAAAGAAGCCGCAACAGACCTTGTCGGGGATTTAAAAGACATGGTGGTTTCGATTAATATTACCGGTGACAAGAACGGCGTTGACATAGACGCGGATATTGAAGATTCTGACGATTTGGACGGCGATTTCTTCAATACCCCGAATGACGATGATGAAATAGAAATGTAAATCAAAAAACCCGCCAATCGGCGGGTTTTATTTTATATTTATACTAATACCGATTATAAAAACTCTTAAAAATTCGTGCAAAAAGCTTGCGTTTATGGGTTTTTGTGCGAATTTTTTAGAAAGCTTTTAATGAGGGATTAGTATTACGCTTGATTTGCCGCTAATAACGCGGCAATCGCATCGTCTGACATTTTATCGCTTCCCGAAGAAGTGGATGTGGGTGTTGGTTCTTCAGGGGCTTGATTAGCCGATAATAACGCGGCAATCGCATCATCTGACATTTTATCGCTTCCGCCGGATTCCGTCGGCTGAACTGCGGGTTTTTCGGAAGCTTCCGGGGCAGAATCTAATTCATCTCCTAATGAATTCATCAGTGAACTAATCATTTCATCCGTCATCACTTCACTGCTGTTGTTTTCTAAAATCTTCGCCGCCTGTTCGGGGATTTCTCCTTTTGAACCTTGCGGATTCTCCATGGCGGAAGCTGCAGCTTTTACCTGTTCTTCGCTCTGCGCTGCTTCAAGCGATTCTACGTATTTATTATAACTGTTTTCATAATAATTGCGGTGCTCCTGCAATGCGTGTTTATAATTGAGCGTTTCGCCTTCGAATCTAAACCAGTATTTGTCGCCCGGAAGCATACCGCGGGTTCTTCTGATGATTAAATACGGCTGATACTCAATGATTCCGAAACGTTCCATTTCCATTTGGGTGTAAGGGGTTCTGTCGGGGAAAATCCTTGTTGTAAAAAGAAAATAAATGTCATTCAAGGTCAGCGGGCGCATAATGCTGGTTAATATTTTTTCGCTTGTGTTCGGATTAAAGCTGTAATCAACCACACCCGCTTCTGAAATCGTATATTCGGCAAGCAAAGTATTACCGGATAAAAGCTCGAAAACTAACGGAAACGGAATTTCAAACGGTTCTGCGTTGATTATATTATAAGCATATGATTTTATTACTTTCATTGTTTTTACCGGCACTTTCTAAAATTCAAAACATTAATTGAATATAACTATTAGCATTATAACATAAAAATAATATTTTTTCAACACCTACTTGAAACCTGAATTAAAATTGTACATATGAAACAAATATAAATACACAAATATGTGAAAATAGTATAATATGCAGGAAATAACAAGCTAACTTGCATAAATCTGTAAAAATTAAATTGACTTTAAGTCAAAAATATGCTATAATTGAAAAAAGTGAAAGGAGAAATGAAAAATGGTTCAAAAATTAAATTCCTATTCGGAAGTGACGGAAGATATAATAAAACTGTCCGAGCGGATTTCCGGAAATATGCATATAGACCCCGAGCTTTACGGAAAATTTGAAGTAAAACGCGGACTGCGCGACATCAGCGGAAAGGGCGTTCTCGCCGGACTGACCAACATCGCTGAGGTTAAAGCATATACGATTGACGACGGAGAAATGATTCCCTGTGAGGGTAAGCTGTATTATCACGGATATGACGTTGACGAATTAGTAAAAGGCTTTGTGAAAGACAACCGCCACGGCTTTGAAGAAACGATTTATCTGCTTTTATTCGGCGAACTGCCGTCACCGGAGCAGTTGAAATTTTTTAACGAATTGATGGTAATGTACCGCGATTTGCCGACTTCCTTCACGCGGGACGTGATTTTGAAAGCGCCCAGCCGCGACATGATGAATTCCTTGGCAAGAAGCGTTCTGACCCTATACTCATACGATGAAAAAGCGGACGATATATCCATTCCGAACGTTTTAAGGCAGTCTATGCAATTAATTTCGCTGTTCCCGAGATTATCTGTGTATGCTTATCATGGTTACAAGCATTATCACGACGGAAAAAGCCTGCATATTCACACCCCTCAGCCGGAGCTTTCCACGGCGCAGAATATCCTGCATATGTTACGCGCTGATAATCAGTTTTCGGAGCTTGAAGCGGAAATCCTTGACATTGCGTTGGTTCTGCACGCCGACCACGGCGGCGGTAACAACTCGACGTTTACTACAAGGGTAGTAACTTCCTCCGAAACCGATACATATTCGGCAATCGCAGCGGCTATCGGTTCGCTGAAAGGTCCGCTTCACGGCGGCGCGAATATAAAAGTATCGCAGATGGTTGACGATATGAAGGAAAAAATCAAAAACTGGCACGACGACCGCGAAATTGAGCAGTATCTCGCTGACATAATGGATAGAAAAGGTTTCGATAATTCAGGCAAGATTTACGGTATGGGGCACGCGGTATATTCGCTGTCAGACCCGAGAGCGTTAATTTTCAAGCAATATGTTGAGCAATTGTCAAAGGAAAAAGGGCTTGACGACGAATTTGAGCTTTACACCCGCGTTGAACGCCTTGCGCCGCAGATTATTGCGGAAAAGAAGAAGATGTATAAGGGCGTAAGCGCGAACATAGATTTTTACAGCGGCTTTGTGTATAAAATGCTGGGGCTTCCGGAAGAACTGTTCACGCCGATATTCGCTATAGCGAGAATAGCAGGCTGGTCAGCGCACAGAATTGAAGAACTGAACGGAAAAGGGAAAATCACCAGACCGGCTTATAAAAGTATCAGGAAGCACAGGGATTATGTTACTTTCAGTGATAGATAAAAATTTTAAAAACCCGCCAAACGGCGGGTTTTACTGTCCCGCGTTCAGCTTCACAAGATTTCTGTCCTCTGAAAACGTAATCACGTTGTATATAAAAAGCACGCTGTCATATTCATTCACGTCAAAGAACATATCGTAACCCGCATTGATAAAACGCATATCGGCAACGGTGATTTCACTGAAATTTTTCGATAAAAAGGGAATCAGGCAATGCGCAAAGCTGTCTTTGAAAATGAGAAGCTTTTTACCGGAGGAAACGCCGAGGTCGGTTGTGATGTTTATAATCGGCATGGTTAAACCAAGATAAATTTCATATTTATTTTTAATTTCAAGGGCTTCGCGGAAATAAAGACTGTTATATTCCTCAATTGAATTTCCGCTATTAACGGTTACGGTTACTTCGGGTTCACTTTCGGTAAACGTGTAAATATTGATAATATCGGGTGTAATACTGCTGTCAAGCGTTTTTGAATACAGCGTACCCAAAAAGGAATTGCTTGCGCTTTCGATATTAAAGCGGTTCAACTCCGCCGCCGTGTAACCCATTACCGGAGTCGCCGCCGCGTAAGCGATATACGCGCCTAACGGATTCCAGTGGTGGTCGGTGCGGTAATAGATATAATGGTCTTTTAATTCTTCAAGCGCGGGCAGTACGTCAATTGAGGTAATATCCGTTAAATAATCATAACAATGCCTGATGAAATCCTTTTGCGAAGCAACCGGCGCGCTTTCGGGCAGGGTATCGCGGTATATTTCCAAAGCGGTCGGCGCAAGCATGAAGTAAACGGGAACATCGCTGTGCCTTTCGGTAAAGCGGTTCATTGCGTCAAGATTTTTATTGACGGCTTCCGAATCATATCCGCTCCAAGCCTGCATCATACGCTCCTCTGTAATGAAAACGCCGTTGATTTCGGTTTTACCGAGAAGTCTTTCCGTGCTGTTTTTAAGCTTAATCCAGCTAATCCGCCCCATCACCCTATCGTTCGCCCAGTTTTCAAAACCCTGCATAAAGCTAACGTCAAGAATATTGCCGGTGTTAAATTCCGGGAAAACAGCAAGGGTTTTATTTTCGATTTCGGAACGGACAATTTTTTCCTTCGGCATAATAATCAGCGAAATCACGGGAATAAGGCTGATAAGCGCGAAGAAAATCCCAAGCATTATTCTTTTATGCAAATCTTTCATAAATCATGTTCTCCATCAAAAATTAAAATACAGGAACGGATTATAACCGGCGTCAACCAAATAAGCAATCACTAAAACAAAAACCCCGGTTTGATAAGCAACCGCACTGTAATTGAGAAGAATCTGAAACGGATTTTCCGCGGAAATTTTTCTGCGTAAATAATCATACGCTCTTCTCCATAAATCCGTACTGGCGAAAACGCAAACCAACAGAATGATTCCGTAATTAAGCAGTGCGTAGGATGCCGTGCTGTCTGTAAGAACGCGGTTTTCACCCAAGCCGAGCATGGTTTTTATATATCCGAAAGCGATAGGTAAATCCTTTGTATCGAAAATCACCCAGCCTAAAATCACAAGGAACATAGTGTAGAACGAGCAGAAAAAAGCGGGCAGTTTATCTAAGATTTTACCTAAGAACAGTTTTTCAATGATAATAATTACGCCGTAAAACAGCCCCCAAACAAAAAAATTCCAGCTTGCGCCATGCCAAATCCCCGTTAAAAGCCACACAACGGCAAGGTTGAAAACCGTGCGCTTTAAGCCCTTACGGCTTCCGCCGAGCGGGAAGTAGACGTAGCTTTTAAACCACGCGCCGAGCGTAATATGCCAACGCCGCCAGAATTCGGAAATGCTTCTTGACAGATAAGGATAATCAAAGTTCTTCGGGAAGTTGAAGCCGAGCATTTTGCCAAGCCCGATTGCCATATCCGAATAACCGGAAAAGTCAAAATAAATCTGGAACGTAAAAGCAATAATCCCAAGCCACGCACTCAGAACAGACAATTCACTGAGCTGGGTCATTTTAATCTGCGTCCAAAGCGCGCCTATGCTGTTGGCAATCAGCACCTTTTTGCCCATACCGGTAATAAAGTGCAGAATCCCTTCATAAATCATGTTAAGGGTGATTTTACGGGTTTCAAGTTCCTTTGATATATCGCTGTAACGCACAATCGGTCCCGCGACAAGCTGCGGAAACAAGGTAACAAACGCCGCAAAGCTGATTACATTCCTTTGCACTTTTATGTTGCGCTTATATAAATCAATCGTGTATGACATGGACTGAAATGTAAAAAAGCTTAATCCTATGGGCGGCAATGCTTTAACCGGAATTTGAAAAGAACCGATACTAAAAATCGGATAGTTTAAATCCATTCCGAAAATAGTATTAATATTATCAATAGTAAAAACGCCGTATTTAAATATACCGAGCAGGGTTATATTCATTATAACAGAGGTTAATAACGCGGCTCTTCTGATTTTTTGCTTGTCGTCGAATTTCCGCATGACAAGACCGGCGCAGTAATCTATCAGAATAGAAGCGAGCATGATAAAAATATATTTCGGTTCGCCCCACGCATAGAAAAACAAGGCGCTGAGCAGAATAAACAGATTCTGAAACCGCCTTGGCAGTATATAATATATACCCAGTGTTATGGGGAGGAACATGAATAAAAAAGGTATACTTGAAAAGACCATATTATTTAATTTGCTCCAGTGTTAATCTATATTCTTCTTCCGTTACAAGCGCGTTCAGAACGGCGGGAAGTGCCTTTGCCGTGAGCCGTTCGGGAAGCCCGAGCGTTTTTTGCAGCTTTCTGCGAAGCTGTGATGAATGTTCCGCGCCGATTAACCCGTCGTCATAAAGGCGTTCTGCGGTAAATGCAGGGGGTGATGTTAACGTCCCGCACTGCGGATTTAACGGGACGCTGTTATCGTCCCCTGCGTTAAATCTTTCCAACGCCTTTATCAGAACATCAGCGTCAATGCCTTCAACCCCGATTTTATTTTCTTTTGACGCTTCGGTTTTACGTTTTTCTTTTCCGAAAACATCAGGAATATAAACATTATAAATTTCACCCTCGTTGATTCTGCTTTTAAGCCGGTTGCGGATTAAAAAGCCCGCACTGTCCGAATCGGTTAAAATAATCACACCGTGCTTTTTTGCGAAAAGGCGAATCAGCTCTAATTTTTCTTTATTTCTGAACACGCCGAAGCCGTCTGTTGTGATAATCACCGCGTCAATTAGGCTTGAAAGCTTGATTTTATCATATTTCCCTTCGACAATGACCGCTTGTTTTAATTTAATTGACAATTCCACTAACTCCGTTCATGGCGTATTTTTGGCAAATTTTTTGCCATACTGCGTTTAATTTTCTTGTAATACATAAAAGTATTACTGCGTAAATTTGCCTTGTCTGCCAAAAAAATTATGCTCAAAAATTCACTCATTCAGGAGATAGCGGAAATGTCTATTATAATATAAGTATCTCCGCCATTGATTTTTCAATTACCGTGCGTCCGTTAAGCGTAACGGATTTTAATTTTATATCGGCTTTATAAAGAATTAACAGGTATTTTTTAATCGTTTCAAGACTAATGTTCGTAACAGTTCGTGCAGTTTTAGATAAAACCCACGCCCGGTTCTTAGGATAATTGAAATCAACTGCGGTTTTTTCGGGCGGAACTGTATAAACCTGACCGAGTTTAGCACGGTAACAATCTGTAAAAGCACCCGAAAGAGAAGCAAGAATCATCACGGGTTCACATCTTTGCACCATCAGGTCGTCAAGAATCTGAAAAGCGTTTTTTGCATTTTTAGCAGTCAATGCCGCTGCAAGGTCATAAATGCTGGTTTCGGGTTGGCGCGGGGTTAAAAGGTTAATGGTTTCTTTTGTAATTTCACCGCCGGAATCGGTATAAGCGCAGAGTTTTTCAATTTCAAGCCCGATTAGCGTAAGGCTTCCGAGTGTTAAATCATACAGTATTTCGGCGTTCTGCCGGGAAATCACGCAGTTTAAGCGTGAAGCTTTTTTAATGATAAGCTGAGCGGCTTTCGCACGGCTCAGGAGTTCAAATTCACAAACAATACCTTTTTTTTCTATACAGGTAAGAAGCTTTTTAGTTTTAGCGTTTTTAATATTCGGTTCAAAACCGGTAATTGAAATAATGACGGTGCAGAAGTCCGGAATGTCCGAAAAAAGTTCAATCACGCGCTCAAGCGCGTTTATGTCGGTTTTTTCCGCGTCAAGGTCGTTAATCATCACAACTTTTTTGTCCGCGAAAACAGGGAGCGTTTCAATGCTTTCTTCAAGCGAATCAACATCAGGGAGCCCCGAAAATTTTATAATGTTAAAATCGTCTGCTTCCGGTGCGGATTTTTCTGTTACGCGGGCGGTGTAGGTTTTTACTAAAAACGCTTCTTTGCCGTAGAAATAATAAACGGGCGCAAGCTGTTCTTGTTTTAGGTTATTTTTTAATGTATCTTCGTCAATTCTCATTTTTAATTTTCCTTAATTTAAAAAGAAACTGATTTTTTCATAATAAGCGTGAAGTTCGTTTTGTTGCGGTTCTTGCTTCCGTGAAGTGTGTATGACGATGTTTTTAAATATACCAGCGTTTGCTGAAGAATTGTAAGTTACGTTTATATCAGCGTTTGATGAAGTTTTTATATGCCCGATGTGAATTACTGCGCCGTTATAATCAATTTGTACAGATTCTCCGTTTTTATAAACGGTAAAAACATCGCTTACGTTATAAGATATATCTTCAATGTTTGGCATTATATAAGCAACCGCGGGGATTTCTGAAAACGCGGACAGCGAATTATTTGTGCTTTTGAGTACGCACAGCAAGCTGATTTCATCTAAAAAATACGCATTAATAAAATCCGATACAGCGGTTGAAATTTTTATGTTGTCGTCAGTAACAACCGCAATAGAAATGTTTTTTTGACGTATAAATATACACGCGGAATTGCCGTCCGTATATATTTCAAAAATCGTTTTATCAAGGGTCAAATACGTTGTTGTTATTACCATAACCGCTAATGTAAAAACAGAAATCATGGCGGTTTTTATAATTAATTTCTTATGAGTCAGAAAAATAATCAATATAAATATTGCCGATAAAACTATCCAAGATGTAATAAAACCGTAATCCAAAGGAATATAAGCGAATTTCATTCTGCCGAAAAAAGTAATCACAGTCTGCATGATTTTAGACATAAGCCCTGCAACGAAAAGCGGTAAACCGCCGCTTCCTGAAATCCCTGCCGTTAAAACGAAAAAAAGCATTGAAATCATCAGTACCATGAAAAAAGGAAGTAAAATAATGCTTGTAAAAAATGAAACAAGGGAAGCACCGCCGAAAAATACAGCAACAAGCGGAAGAGTCGCCCAGTTAGCGCAGAGATTGGATATAAATAATTCTCTGAACACTTTAAAACGAGATGAACCAAAGCTTTCAGATAACTGCCGGTTCACGGCGGGGGCGATTACGCCTATACCGATTGTTCCCGCGATTGAAAGCAGGAAACCGGGGTCAAGACAGGCGTACGGCGAAATGAGCAAAATAATCAAAACCGCGAATCCGGCGGAGTTAAGCGTATTTCCTCGCCGCATACAATGCTCACCGCCGTAATAAGCAATCAGCATGATTCCCGCTCTGAAAACCGACGGCGACAGATTAAAAAATACCATGAACAGAAGAATTAAAAATAACAGTATAAAGAATTTCAGCTTTCTCATCACGCGAACCCGCGTTAAATTCAAAACCGAAAGAAATAAATGTGTGAAAAGGGTTAAATGAAGCCCTGAAACAGCAGTGTAATGCGAAATTCCCGCTCTTCTTATATCTGAGGACAGGGAAGCGGATTGTTTCGACTTATCACCTAAAAAAACCGCGCAAATAAAAGCGCCCGTATCATTCGGGAAAGCGGTCAGAATCTTTCCTTTTAAGAACTCATTAAAATGACCGAGTGTTTTTGAAACAGAAAAATTTTCCGCTTTTTCCGCGAACGGTTCGGATATTGCCGCTGCTTTCAAAAAAACACCCTTGCTCATATAATAGGACGCTTCAGCAAACGCCGTGTTATCTTTTAAAAGCGAGAATCTTGCTTTAAAATGAAGCTTATCGCCTATTTCCGCGCCGGTATCGGGCGCATACAGCGAAAAGCGGACTTTTTCACCGTTAATCACCGATTCAATCGTATACCCGCACGTATCGTGCAGGGGAGCGGTTTTATTTATAACCGTTCCGGTGACGTCCGCAGTCTTGCCGTCTAAAAGCAGAACATGTTCAAGCGTTGTTATTTTATACGAAGCGTAAACACCGAAAGCGATTCCGAAAACAATAAAGAAAACACCGAAATCCGGTTTCCTGAAAATCAGAAAACTTACGCCCGTTATAACAGCGCAAAGCATAGCCGCAAGATTAAAAAGTACAGTTTCTTCCAAATAAAAAGCAAGAATAAGACCTGCAAGATAGGAAAATCCGATAACGGCGGCTTTCAGTTTCATTTATGTCGTCCCTGTGATGTTTTTTATAATTAAAAGCTGTCAATTAATTTTTCACCGCCGATGAGGTGAAAATGCAGGTGGCGCACCGTTTGACCGCCGTGCTCGCCTATGTTTGTAACAATACGGTAACCGTTTGATAAATGAAACTGCTCCGCAATCCGCGCCGCTGTAAGCAATAATCTGCCCGCAAGCGCGGCGTCTTCTTTTTCAAGAACATCTGCACCGTCAATATGCTTCTTGGGAATCACAAGAATATGCACGGGTGCTTGCGGGTTTATGTCCTTGAAAGCTATGATTTCCTCATCGGAATAGACTTTTTCCGAAGGTATTTCGTTATTTATTATTTTGCAGAATAAACAATTGTTCATGTTTTATCTCCTTGTGAATTATAACTCTTTTAATTTTTCAAGAGCCTCATCAATTTTTGAAGCATCGCCAATCCCTGCCATCGCACTGTCGGGTTTACCGCCGCCCTTGCCGCCGGTTACGGCGGCTATTTCGCGGACGATATTGCCCGCATTGAAGCCTTTGGTTATTGCTTCCTTGTCGCAAATGCAAAGTATATTGGTTTCTCCCGCGATTACTGCGGTAAAAGCAGTTTGTTCGCTTTTAAGTTTATCGCCCGCCTGCCGTAAAGCGTCGGTATTCGCGCCTTTCAGCTTCATCGTAAGAAGCTTTATCCCGTCTTTTTCGCCGACTTCTATAATTTCTGCCGATTTTGCCTGCATATTCGCAATCATTGAATTAAGCCGCGCTATTTCTTTTTGACTTACGGAATTAGCTTGTTTGAGTTTTTCCGCGCTTTTGTTAATTTCTTCTTGTTTAGCATTAAGCAGTTCAAGCACGCCGAAACCGGTTACGGCTTCAATTCTGCGAACACCCGCCGCTACGCTTGCTTCGGAAATGATTTTAAATAAACCTATTTCAGAGGTGTTTTTGACATGCGTACCGCCGCAAAGCTCAATTGAACGCCCGGGGATATTGACTACCCGAACCGTATCGCCGTATTTTTCACCGAAAAGGGCAATTGCGCCCATTTTTCTTGCTTCTTCAATGGGCATTTCCTTTATTTCAACCGGAATACTTTGCAGAATAGGTATATTAACAAGCTCTTCAACGCTTTCGATTAAATTAGGGGATAACGCCAGACCGTGCGTAAAGTCAAAACGGCAGCGTTCAGCGTCAACTAACGAACCCGCTTGATGAACATGCTCGCCGAGAACCTGCTGTAAAGACGCTTGCAGTAAGTGCGCGGCGGTGTGATTGCGCATAATGGCTTGCCGGCGGGGTGAATCAATGTACGCATTAACATCTTCACCTTTTGAAAGCACACCTTTTAAAATTTTACAATGGCAAATTATTTGCCCCGACGGGGTTTTCGTTGTATTTAATACTTTAGCTTCGGCAAAATCCTTGTCTTTTTCATCTTTCAAGTTTTGAATAAAACCCGTATCACCGACCTGTCCGCCGCTTTCAGCGTAAAAAGGCGATTTTTCAAGGATAATTATAATATCACGGATTTCATTATGAGCGGCGCAGGAATTAATTTCTTTGCCCTCTTTAACGATTGCAAGGATTTTTGTTTCAATATCGATTTCTTTATAACCGGTAAATTCAACTGTCAACTCTCCATTGTCAACTGTCAACTGTTCGTCGCCCCAACCGCCTTTGAACGCCTGATTGGCGCGGGCGGTTTCTTTTTGCTTCTTCATCAGTTCGCGGAATTTATCCTCGTCGATTCTGATTCCTTTTTCAGCGAGAATTTCCCGTGTTAAATCAAGCGGAAACCCGAATGTGTCATGCAGTTTAAACACTTCTTCTCCGGGCAGAATATCATTTTCATGCAGTTTTACAATGAATTCTTTCAGAATTGAGAATCCTTTTTCAACTGTTTTTGAAAAGCTTTCTTCTTCTGTTTGAATTGTTTTCTTTATATAAGCACTTTTTTCAGTCAACTCAGGATATGCTTGTCCGCAGGATTCAATCACCTGCGAGCATAATTCATGCAAAAAAGGTTTCGTTATTCCCAGCAAATGCCCGTGGCGCGCCGCACGGCGAAGCAAACGCCGCAGAACGTAGCCGCGTCCTTCATTGGAAGGCAGAACACCGTCCCCAATCATAAATGAAGAACTTCTGATGTGGTCGGTGATGACCCTGAAAGATACCGCCGAGCCGGCGGATGCAGTATCACGGTGATTTTTTTGACAGTCGTTATATTTCTTACCGGAAATTTTTTCGATTTCTGTCAGAACAGATTTAATTGTATCGACTTCAAATAAATTATTCGCACCTTGCATAACGCAAGCAAGGCGTTCCAAACCCATTCCTGTGTCAATGTTTTTCGTTGCCAAAGGCGCGTAATTACCCTTGCCGTCGCTGTCGAACTGTGTAAAAACTAAATTCCAGACTTCTATATAACGGTCACAGTCACAGCCGACTTTACAGTCTTTTTCACCGCAGCCCTTGTCCGCGCCTCTGTCAAAGTAGATTTCAGAGCAGGGTCCGCAGGGTCCGCTGCCGTGCTCCCAAAAGTTATCGGCTTTTCCGAATTTTACAACGCGCTCCGGCGGAAGCCCTACTTTGTTAATCCATATATCCCTTGCTTCGTCGTCTTCCTCATAAACGCTGACCCAGAGCAAATCCGCGGGAATTTCAAGCACTTCGGTGAAATACTCCCACGCCCACGTACAAGCATCTTCTTTGAAATAATCGCCGAAGGAGAAGTTACCGAGCATTTCAAAAAAAGTACCGTGTCTTGCTGTAATCCCGACGTTATCTATATCGGGCGTGCGTATACACTTCTGACATGAAGCGGCGCGTTTGCGGGGCGGGGTTTCCGTTCCTTGAAAGTATTTTTTCAGCGGAGTCATGCCGGCGTTAATCAGCAATATGGAATTATCCCCTTGCGGAACAAGGGGAGCGGAAGCAAGGCGTAAATGTCCTTTGCTTTCAAAAAAGGTTAAAAAGCTTTCTCTTAATTCGTTTAAACCCATATATTTCATAAATTTAGTTTGTCCTTTCTTTAGACACTTTATTATCTGTCATTAAAGATTAAATTCAATACGGCAATCGCAACCGGCTGATGAAGCATATAAATCCAAATCGTATATCTTCCAGTCGCCGCTAAAAACGGTACACGGGTTTTATAAAACCCGCGGGGCAGGCGGTTGTCCTTTGCGTAAACCCCGAAGAAGCAACCCGCCGCGAATACGCAGAACCACGGTAAAAGCGGGAAATAATCCCCGTAACCCATGCTTGCTTTTCTGAAACCGAGCGGGAAGAGCACATTTGTTTTAAATAAACTCTCGTGTACGGGGATTTCAAAAACCCCTTCAAAACCGATATTCTGCGTATGCGGCAGATTAAACAATACAAAGAATAAGAACCCGAAAATGATGATTCCGATAAAAGGCGGTAAAAAATCAAAAAACGGCTCAGCAAGCGCGTAAATCATCATGCTTATACCCAGAAGATGAAGAATCCCGAAATGGACGGGGAAATCAGGTTGAACAAACGCAACAATGAACGTAATCAGCATACCGAGAAAGAAGCACTGCACGCCGCGTTTGAGGTTATTGCGCGAAAACCGGCACACACAGCCGGAAATAAAAATGAATGCGCCCGCAAAAATATTACGGATAATGTCAAACCAATCCGTAAAGAAAAAAGGCACATCCACGCCGTAGAGGGAATTTAAATTAAACATAACATGGTAAATGACCATGCAAATGATTGCAAAACCCCGTATTTCGTCCAGCAAACCGACCCTTTTCATACGCCGTGCCCTCTCAAAGCTATATTTAAATTAATTATAACTTATTTTGGGATAAATTGTCAATGATTTTTTTGAAAATCTATTGACATTAATCATTTTTGTGTTACAATATGTACCATAACAGATTGAAAGGATTAATTATATGTTTGATATTCAACCAAAAGAAGATTTTTTTCATATTCAGTATGTAAAAGAAAAATTAACAGAAGCGGAAGCTGTTGCGGGCAATCCTGATGAATGGATTAGTGTTGATGAGTTGTTTAAGCAATGGGATAATTGGGACACAAAAAAGTGATAAATCAAATACAAATCCCTGCAATTTAAACAGCAGGGATTTTATATATAACATTACGCCTATAGGGCTATCAGGATTTGAACCTGAGAATGCCAGAGTCAAAGTCTGGTGCCTTACCGCTTGGCTATAGCCCTGAAACATTTACCAAAATAGTATAGCATAAATTTCCGCGCTTGTCAATCATTTTATCATTGCTTGACTAAAACCATATTTTATGATATTATATTATTATTCCGGCATTAAACGGCGGGGGAAACACAGAGAAAATTCCTGCTGTTTATTTTAAAGAAGTAAAATAAAATGAAAAGCGGTTTTTATATGAGCGGAAAGCTGATTGTAATTGAAGGTCTTGACGGCGCGGGTAAATCCACACAGTTAAAGCTTCTTTCGGAAAAATTAGGGCAGAACGGAAAAAATAAGTTCATCACTTTTCCCGATTATCATTCGCTCAGCGGAAAAATCATCAGCGAATACTTAAAAGGGACATACACCGGACTTGACGAGCCGGACAGTGCGTATTCCGCAAGCAGTTTTTACGCCGTTGATCGATATATCAGTTATAAAACCGCGTGGGGCGCGGATTTCATGGCAGGGAAGAACATCATTTCAGCGCGTTATACCGGCTCAAATTTAATTTATCAGATGGCGAAGCTCCCCCGTGAAAAATGGAACGATTATTATGAGTGGTTAAGCGATTTTGAATATAATAAGCTTATGCTTCCGAAAGCCGACGCTGTGATTTTTCTTGATATGCCGCTTACGGTTTCGAGAACGCTGTTAGATAAACGGTATGAGGAAAAAGGCGGCTCTAAGGATATGCACGAAGCCGATATTTCTTTCCTTGAAAAATGCAGATTGGCGGCTGATTATGCGATTGAAAAAGATAACTGGCTTAAAATAAACTGTGCGGAAGACGCTCTGCCAAGAACTGTAGAGGTTATACATACAGAATTACTTAAAATAACAGAGGAAATTTTAAATGCTCGAATTTAAAGAAGTAAAATTATCGGACAAGCAGTGGGCAAGGGAACTGCTGTCCTATTCAGGTTATCGCGGCTGTGAATATACTTTTGGCAATAATTATATATGGCAGTGCGTTTACGGGACTAAAATTGCGCGGTATAAGGATTTTTACCTGCTGAAATCCGGCGGCGGCTATTTTTTTCCGGCAGGCAGGGGCGATTTTTGCGACGCTGTGAACATTCTGCAAAAAGACGCGGAAGAAAATAACCAGCCTTTTACTTTCGTTACGATGAATCAAGCTTCAAAATTATGGCTTGAAGAAAATTTCCCCGATAAGTTTACATTCAGCACTGACCGCGGTTTTTACGATTACGTTTATCACTTCTGCGACCTTGCCGAATTAAAAGGAAAACAGTATCACTCCAAGCGGAATTTCATAAATCGATTTAATATGTACAATAATAAATGCTATGAACCCATTACGCCGCGTAATATTGAAGAATGTGCCCGCATGAGTGAATGTTGGCTCAAGGAAAACAGCACGCACAATCAGAACAATGACACAAACAGCCTTGAAAGTGAGGGTTGTGTAGTGAAAAAAGGGCTTGAAAGCTTTTTTGAGCTGGATTTTTCGGGCGGACTGCTCAGGGTAGACGGGGAGGTTGCAGCGTTCACATTCGGCGAAGAAGTGACAAAAGATACCTTTGTCGTTCACGCGGAAAAGGCTTTTACAAGGATTCAAGGCGCGTATCCCGCGATTAATAACTGCTTTGTTAAAAATGCCTGCTGCGGTTATACCTATATTAACCGTGAGGAGGATATGGGGCTTGAAAACCTGCGGAAAGCGAAAATGTCTTATCATCCGGCGTTTTTGGAGGAGAAATTTAAGGCAAAATTACTTTAATTTACAAATGAAGAAATTTTTATGAGGTTATAACCAATGTCTAAGATTGTTATATTAAGAGGTAACGCCGGAAGCGGAAAAACAACAATCAGCAAAGCTTTAAAATCGAAAATCGGGAGCGGCACTATGTTGATTCCGCAGGATTTTATACGAATGGAAATGCTTGGTGTGGAAGATGTGGAGAAAAATCCGGCAATTAGCTTACTTCAAAATCTTGTTACATATGGGCACTTAAATTTTGAAGTCGTTATTTTGGAAGGCATATTAAATAAATGGCATTATCAAAATTTATTTAAAACGATTGAGGAAGTATATAATAAACAAATTTTTGCATATTATTTTGATTTACCGTTTGAAGAAACTTTAAAACGTCATACTGAGCGAAATTATACTGCTTTCGGCGAAAAGGAAATGCGGGAATGGTGGGCGGAAAAAGATTTTATTTTTAATATTAAAGAAAAAATAATAACCAAGGAAATGAGTATAGACGAAACAGTAGAAAT
>WRJM01000032.1 GCA_009782265.1 Oscillospiraceae bacterium
AGCTTCTTTATGTTCAAGAACGGCGTGACGGGGGAAATTAACGTGGTTTATAAACGCAAGGACGGACATTACGCGGTTTTGGAGCCGACGAAGGATTAAACATATACGGGCGGGGAATAAAAACCCCGCCCGTTTTCATGATTAAATGTTCTGAAAAAAACCTTATATAATCAATTAATTTGAAAATTGTCCCAATTTTCAAATTAATTGAGGATTGCGCTGTTTGCGAACAGCGCCCGCCGTCGCAACGGCGGAAACCCCTTTAACTTTAAAACTGGGACAGTTTTAAAGTTAAAGGACTATAAAAGCCCATAAAAGATAATATCTCTGAAACCTTTGGGGTAGCAGAGATATTGCCTGCGCCGGGGAAGTACAATCTGTATGCGAACCCAAACTCACAAGAGCGAATGGACCTTGCGATTCATTCAAAAATTGCGAGCACAGGCTCTGTGTCGGACAGAGAGAGATTCGAACTCTCGGACGGGTATTAGCCGTCACACGATTTCCAGTCGTGCGCCTTAGACCAACTCAGCCATCTGTCCAAACCACGAACCTTAGTATACCATAAAATAACTGCTTTGTCAACAGCCTGATTCCTTTACCGATACTTTTTTCATAAACCTCTTGACATTACCCGAAAATTGTCATATAATAATAGTTGAATAATTGAGCAACTATTATAAAGAAAGGGGAATCTATATGTACATTAAAGACAAAAGAACTGACGCCGCCGTTTGCGACTGTGACGCCATCCACGCCGAAAAAGTGCTTGAAGTAAATGCAAAAATGCCGGATGCCGAGCAGTTCTGTGACTTAGCCGATTTATATAAGGTTTTTTCGGACAGCACGCGGATTCGGATTTTATGGGCACTGAATTGCAGTGAAATGTGCGTTTGCGACCTTGCCGTCCTGTTGAATATGACAAAATCGGCGATTTCTCATCAGTTAAAACTGCTCCGCATTGCAAATTTGGTGAAAAATACCCGTCAGGGGAAAATCGTTTTTTACCGCCTTGCCGATGAGCATGTCCGCGAAATCTTTGAGAAAGGCATGGAACATATTAATGAATAAAGAGCAGAAAATTATAATTGCCCGTCTTGCTTCAGGCGCGGTATTTTTCGCAGCGGGCATTTTAACAGAAGGAATCTTGGAATTAACTTTCTTTATCACGGCGTATGCCGTTCTCGGATACGATGTTATTTTTTACGCGCTTAAAAATATAATTAAGGGGAAAGTATTCGGCGAAAATTTTTTGATGACGGTTGCAACCGCGGGTGCTTTTGCAATTGGTGAACATCCGGAAGCCGCAGCGGTTATGTTATTTTATCAAGTCGGCGAATTTTTTCAGGAATTAGCCGTTACCCGCTCTGAAAAATCTATAACCGATTTAATGGATTTAAGACCGGACTGCGCGAATTTGTTCATAAACGGCGAAATCGTGAAAACCGAGCCGGAAAATGTGAACCCCGGCGATTTAATTATAATTAAACCGGGCGAAAAAGTCCCGCTTGACGGCATTGTAACCGAAGGAACATCAACCGTAGACACCTCCGCGCTTACCGGAGAATCCGCGCCGCGCTTTGCAAGTGAAAACAGCGAAGTGATTTCCGGCTGTGTAAATCTTTCAGGTGTTTTAAAAGTACAGGTTACAAAAGCGTACAGTGAATCAACCGCCGCGAAAATCCTTGAACTTACCCGTAACGCCGCCGAAAAGAAAGCAGAAACCGAAAGCTTCATTACCTCCTTTGCGCGGATTTACACGCCTGTCGTGGTCGGTTTGGCCTTGCTCTTAGCATTTCTGCCGCCACTCCTGATCGCAGAACAGTTCATGCCGTGGATAAAAAGAGCGCTTGTCTTTTTGGTTATTTCCTGTCCCTGTGCTTTGGTTATCTCCGTTCCGCTCGGTTTTTTTGCGGGAATCGGCGCGGCTTCCAAAAAAGGTATATTGGTGAAAGGCGGGAACTTCCTTGAAGCTCTTGCTAAACTCGAAATTATCGCTTTTGATAAGACCGGAACGCTTACAAAGGGGAATTTCAAAGTAACAGATATTATTCCCGCACCCGAATACGGCTTTACGGAAAGTCAGCTGCTTGAAGCGGCGGCGCGTGCCGAAGCTTTTTCAGCGCACCCGATTGCAATTGCTTTAAAAGAAGCGTTCGGCGGCGAAATCAACTGCGATAAAATTTCTGATTACGAAGAAACAGCGGGCAAAGGTGTAAGCGCGTTTGTGGACAACGTGCTTCTCCACGCGGGAAGCGCGGAATTTATGCGGGAAAACAGCATTGCTTTAACAAAACCGGAAACAATCAGCACGGGAACAACGCTTTATATTGCAGTAGGTGATAAATACGCGGGTGCAATCATTATTTCCGATGAACTCAAAGAAGACGCAAAAGCCGCTGTTTCGGGATTAAGAAAAACGGGCGTTAAAAAAATCATCATGCTGACCGGCGATAACGCCGCCGTCGCCGGAGCAGTTGCGGCGGAAACCGGCGTTGATGATTATAAAGCCGGTTTGCTTCCGCACGAAAAAGCGGAAACAATCGGAACGCTTATTGCCGGAAAGGCGGAAAGGAATAAAAAAAGCGGAAAAATCGCTTTTGCGGGCGACGGCGTGAACGACGCACCGGTATTAGCGATAGCGGATATAGGGGTTGCGATGGGCGCCTTAGGTTCGGACGCGGCAATCGAAACCGCCGACGTTGTCCTGATGACTGATGAGCCTTCAAAGCTGATTGACGCCGTAAAAATCGCCAAACGTACAAAAATAACAGTCACACAGAACATTGTGCTTGCGCTGGGGTTTAAAATTTTCTTTCTTTCTTTGGGCGCGGCCGGGATTGCGGGTATGCGGGAAGCGGTTTTCGCCGATGTGGGCATATCCTTGATTGCGGTTTTAAATTCCGTAAAATTAATTAAAATTTGATTATTACTTTTGCATCTAAATATAGGAATAACTTTTTCTTGTTTCCCCGCCGTAGGCGGGGAAACAAGAAAATAAGTTCCTACTTTTAATTTTAAAAAGCAATAAAATAAATTAAAAAACACCTTAATTTGAAAATTTTAATAAAATATCATTGACAAACGCCCTTTTTTATGGTAATATTGTTTACATATAATCGTTTAACTTTACAGGCATTTTGCGTTTTTTTAAGGTTAAACGACTATACATAATATTACATAATACAGGGGGCAGGGAAATGGCGGCTTCTTCACTCAATGCGACCGAAACCTCAATTTTCAAATCATGGGTCGGAAGAAACATCAGATATTATAAAAGGTACTGGACGCTGTATCTGCTCTTGCTCCTTCCTGTCGTTTACTTTTTTATTTTCAGATACCTGCCGATGGTCAATATCCTTCAGGCATTTAAGGAAAATAATATTATCCGGCCGGTCTGGCAAGTGTCTTGGGCGGAAAACAACGGATTTCAGTGGTTTATCAGAGCTTTTCAGAACCGCGCTTTCCTGTACGCCCTGCGCAGTACGCTCGTTCTGAACGGGTTAGACCTCCTTCTCGGGTTTCCCGCTCCGATTATTCTTGCGATTATTTTAAACGAGCTTGCTTTTAAAAAATTCAAGCGTATCACGCAGACCGTTGTATATATGCCGCACTTCCTTTCGTGGGTCATCATTTCGGGGCTTGCGCTTCAGCTTTTCAACCCGACCAACGGTCTTATTAACATCCTGCTCGAAAGAATGGGCATGGAAAAGGTCAATTTTTTAGGCGAATCCATGAACTGGATTTGGACTTATGTATTCCTCGGGATTTGGCAGAGCGCGGGTTGGAACACCATTATTTACCTTGCCGCGATTACAAGCATAAACCCCGAGCTTTACGAAGCCGCGGCGGTTGACGGTGCGGGGCGTCTGCGGAAAATCTGGCACGTTACCCTGCCCGGATTAAAACCGACCATTATCGTATTGCTGATTATGAATTTGGGGCGTATTCTCGGAAGCGACTTTGACCGCCCTATGGCACTGCGAAGCGATACGGTCAGCGATGTTTCGGACGTTATCTCCATATTCGTCTACCTGTACGGTCTCGGCGGTTCGATGTTCTCACTGACAACCGCAGTAGGTTTATTCCAGTCGGTAGTTTGCGTAATCTTCCTGCTTGCGGCGAATAAAATAGCCGAAAAAGCAGGCGAACGCGGAATCTGGTAAGGGGGGAGTACATAAATGGTAAAAACAACAAGCTCAAAAATAGGCGACTGGATAATCGCTGTTTTCTGTATTATCTTAATTTTAGTTTGTTTTCTCCCTGTTCTGAATATCCTTTCGCGTTCGCTAAGCGCGCCTTTAGCGCTGGTATCAAAAGATGTCACGCTTTTGCCGAAACAAAGCCATGAAAATATTGATTATGAATATTACCCCGGCACAAACGGCGCGAACGCAACCGAAACAACCGTTACGGTTACGACGCTTCGTTCAGGCGTGAAAAAAGCGGATGTTGAAACCTATGTCGTCAGAGAAGTTTTCAGCGAAAGAACGCAGGAAATGACAACCACCCTGTTAAAAATCGGTGAAACGAAGGAATATGTCAAAAACATTCACGGAACGGTTGAGGCGGATAAAAACACCGGCACAATACTGGACGAAATTATTATTGGTGAAGTTCAATTTGTGAACGATTACAATCCGGCGACAGGGCTGGGAACTTTAGTGCTTGAAAACGCCGACCTCGTGTTAGTCAATATCATTGACCTGAGCGAAGAAATTCTGAAAGAAAACGTCGTATTGGAATTTACGCTAAACGAGGAAACCGGTGAAATCGAACGGGAAACCTTATTTATCAGGGAAGTTACAGACAAAGCAACCGGAGAAACATCGGTTATTTATATCCCTATGAGTGAAGCATATAATCCGAGGCTTTACCACAAAACCACCAGAATTGACATTGAAACGGGTACGAACGTTGATTCACTCCATGCTTATGAAAGAGTATTTTTTACGAATTTGAGCATGGTGACGAATAACACGACGGGCGAAGAAGTTGAAGTAGGAACTTTAATCCTTAAAGACTCCGAAATCAGAAAAGTAGTTTCCAGTAACACCAGTAAGCTCGGTATAGACCTCACCGCTTATGAATATGTATTCAAGGATTCCAGATACACCTGGTCTTTAGCGTGGACGGCAATGCTTACCGTGGCGTGCGCTTTATGGTCGGTGTTTATGACCGCAATTTGCGCGTATCCTTTAACTTACGACCATTTGAAAGGGCGCAAATTCTTCAATACCATGATAATCCTTACCATGTATTTCGGCGCGGGTACGATTCCGACTTACATGCTGCTTAAATCCTTAGGATTAATCAACCAGCCGCTTGTTCTTGCGCTTCCGTTCTGCCTGTCTGTCTTTAATATGATAATCATGCGCAGTTATTTCTACGGAATTCCGCTGAGCCTGCGTGAATCGGCAGAGCTTGACGGCGCGGGACCTATCAAAACCATGCTGTTTATTTACATACCTCTTTCCATGCCCGTTATTGCAACCCTCCTGCTGTTTTACGCGGTAGGACGCTGGAACGGCTATTCGGACGCGATGATGTTCATGGACAGGAACAGGCATTATTATCCGATACAATACCTGCTGTACGTTTTAATTCAAGGAATTCAACAGCCCGATGTTCAGGTAGCTGACCCGGGTGCGAACCTCGGAGTCGGCGAATCCATAAAAATGGCAATGGTTATGTTCGCAATGCTTCCGATACTGATTATTTATCCGCTTCTGCAAAGATATTTTATATCAGGCGTTACGCTCGGCGCGGTTAAAGAATAGGTCTAATATCCGGTTTTAATTATGTTTTTCATAATTAATTATATTTTATCAGGTAAAAAAATTCATTCATTTATTCAGGAGGTAAACGATGAAAAAAAGGAAAATACTTTGTTTTCTTCTCGCGGGTATATTAGCGCTCGGTTTTATAACCGGCTGTGTCACCGATGAAGAAACAGGCGGTAATGACAAAAACGTCGGGAACAACCCGACCGGCGGCAACGAAACCCCCGGCGGTAATGAAACCCCCGGCGGTAATGACAACCCGACAAGCAGCAGTGATATTGAAGCACTTATGGAAGCAGAAGGGCTTGAACTTGTTGACGGCGTGTACAGGTTTAAAGAAACCAAAAAAATCACGGTAGAACTTTTTGACCGCACGCTTGAGGGCGGCAGAACCGACCCGCTCGAAAGCTATTGGACAAAATGGCTTCAGAGAGCTGTTTTGGAAGAACTCAACATTGAGGTTACTTATGAAATCATGCCCCGTTGGGGAGAAGATGAAAAGGTTGCCGCAATGTTAGCTTCAAGCGACGCGCCGGACGTCATGTATACCTACGAATACCCCGCTATTTCTTCTTATGCGAAGATGGACGGTATTCTTGACATGTCCGAATTCATTGACGATTACAGATTCCTTTGCCCTGACCTTTGGGATTTGCTCGGTGAAAGGCTTCTTTATTACAACAAGGACCCCGATACCGGAACAATTTGGGCAATTGAAGGTATCAAATTAGGCGATACCCGCATAAACACCTTTGTCCGCGAAGACTGGTTAGCTTTACTCGGCATGGACGAACCGAAAACTTTAAGCGAGTTTGAAGGAATGTTGTATGACTTCCAAGCGAACGCAGAAGTATTGCTCGGCAGCGATAAAGATAAAATCGTACCCTTTACATTAGGCTCTGACGTTGCTTGGCGCGCAGAACATCTGTTAGGTTCGTTTGTTCCCAGCACAATTACCGATAAACAAGTGTATACACTCGGCTTTGACGACAGACAGTTCCTTTTCCCCGGTATCAAGGACGGCGTAAAGAAGCTTAACGACTGGTATAACGCAGGTCTGATTTGGCAGGATTTCACGCTTTACAAAACAGGAAGCACCGAAGAAGACGATATGATGAAAACGGGTTGTGTAGGTTCAATGGTTCATAACTGGAACTACCCGTGGCGCGATGGCGAAGAAGGCATTGAAAGTGTTATGAAAGCAACCGTAGGACAGCAGGCAGCTTTCATTTCCGTAACTGCTTTCCAAGATGATTCGGGCGCGTATAAAAAATTCCTCCCCATGAACATGGACCGTAAGGTTTGCTTCCCGGCAACCAACAAAGAACCGGTTGCTTCGATTATGTATGTCAACTTCGTCAGTAAAGCTGAGGTTCGTTCCTACCTCAGCGCGGGTGAAGAAGGAATCACCTTTGAGATTCTGTCTAACGGTGCGGTTGCGGCACTTAACCCGACGGAAGTTGAAGTAAGGGATAAAATTTTCATTGACGAAACAGGCAAAGAATGGACATACGCGGAACTGATTATGAACTCTCCGCGTAACATCGACTACATGATGACATTCAACTCTGACGGAAACATTTGGTACAAAGATGACGCTACGTCAAACGCATCCATCGCGTTCAGCTACCCCACCGCCGAGCCCTCGGTGATTATGAGAGCAATCGAACATACAGGGCTTGACGCGCGTTTTAAAAAGGACGTACAATTAGGCGACATCGCCGCTGAAGAAGGTATGGCGCGTTCACTCCCCGCAAAGCGCAATGAAATTCTTGCAAGGTCAGTAACAGCGAAACCCGAAGAATTTGAAACCGTTTGGACCGGCGGTATGCAGGATTACCTTAACTCCGGCGGTCAGGCAATCATTGACGAACGCATTGAAAGATGGGAAGAAAATTACCCCGGCATTGACAATCTCGGTTAATTAATTCTCTGCAAACGCAAATTAAATAATCACTTAACCCCGCGTTGAAGTTTTCAACGCGGGGTTTGCAATAGTATTACAATTCTACCCTAAATTTTTCCCGATTTCCCGCCTTGTCCGCCTTTCAGCGTCCCGCTTCGCAATCGTTTCACGCTTGTCATACAGCTTCTTACCCTTGCACAAGCCCACCTGCACCTTCACCCTGCTTCCTTTCAGATACAGCGATAACGGAATCAGCGTTAAGCCGCCCTGCTTGACCTCGGCGTAAAGATTGTTGATTTCGCGTTTGTGCATGAGCAAGCGGCGGCGGCGTAAGGGGTCGCGGTTGAATATATTCCCTTTTTCATAAGGGGAAATGTGCATGGAAACAATAAAAGCTTCCCCGTCTTTAATTTCAATCCACGCTTCTTTTAAATTCACATTTCCGGCACGCAGGGATTTAACTTCTGTGCCGTACAGCTCAATTCCCGCCTCAAGGCTTTCGAGAATGAAGTATTCGTGCCGCGCTGAGCGGTTATCGGCGATTCTTTTTATACTTTTATTTTCGTCTGACATTTTTATTTTCCCTGCTTTACAGTTCATATAGTATTGATTGTTTTTCGTTTTTCCCCGCCGACGGCGGGGAAAAACGAATTTATATGTACAGTATACCACAATTTAATATTAATTGCAAATCGAATTATGAATAAAAATCCAGTTTCAGAGAATAATATTTCCATATTCGTAAGAAAGGAAGATTTTTATGACACCGAAAGAATTACTATACCTTGAAGATTCGCTCGGAATGGAGCGTCAGCTTCAAACCAAATGCACCGATTACGCAGGTAAGGTGCAGAATCCATCGCTTAAAAACATGCTCACAGGCTTAGCGCAGGAGCATCAAACGCATTTTGACAGTTTAATGAAGCAATTATAAAAGCTTATATTAAAACAAGGAGGAATGATTATGCCCGCAACACCAAAAGCTATGTCGGACAAGGAATATATCGAAGATGTTCTGCTGACGGCGAAAACCTTAACCGGTATGTATCATTACGCAACGCAGGAATCCTCAACCGAGGGACTGCATACCCAGTTTAAATCCAATCTGAACGATTCGATTGCCATGCAGCACAGAATTTTCGCATCCATGCAGCAAAACGGCTGGTATCCTATGCAAAACGCGGAACAGCAGCAAATCAATCAAGTCAGAAGCAAATATATGCAGTAAGAATTATAATAAAAACCGGAGTAAAATCCGGTTTTTATACTAATCCCGATTATAAAAGTTCTTAAAAATCCATGCAAAAAGCTTAAAACACAGAGAAATTCTTATTAATATTTTAGCAGTAATAATACTTGACATTTAATAAAAAATAGTATATACTTGTTATAACGATAAATAAAACAAGGGGTGATTCTTTTGTTGGGTCAGGTTGCTCGCTGGGGGAATTCACAAGGAATAAGACTTCCGAAAAAAATATTAAAAAGTGTAGGATTAGAGCTTAATGAACAAGTTGAAATCACTTTAAAAGGTAATTCGATTATTATTAAGCCGACAGTTAAAAAAACACTTGAATGGTATCTTGAAAGTTATCATAATGAACCTGATGACAGATACGACTGGGGTGAATCGGACGCGCCGAAAGGGCGTGAACTGCTGTGAAACAGGGAGATATTATTTGGGTTGATTTTAACCCGACGAAAGGCAGAGAACAAGCGGGACACCGCCCCGCTTTAATAATAAGCCGGACAAATTTCAATGAAAAACGAAATTTAGTAATTATCTGCCCTATCACGAGTAAAACTATACCTCTGCGCTTTCGCATATCGCTTGATGAAAGAACATCAACAAAAGGCGACGTTATTTGCGAACAGGTGAGGGTTATAGATTTATTGGCGCGGGAATGTAAAGTTGTTGAGCAAATCCCGAGAGATTTACTTGAAAAAGTGCTTGAAGCGGTAAGCGTGATAATAACGTTAGAAGATGAAACGAACTGAACGGAAGCGATTAAGCGGTAAAAATGCCTTTTACATAAAAATATAAACAAAAAATGTTAATCCTGCATTAAAAAGATTGACATTTTTTATTGTTTTTAGTATAATTATAATAATAAATCAGAGAGAATCCGGAGGCTTGATTATAATGAAAACCATTTTCGTCGTAGATGACAATGATGTGAATCTGCTGACAGCGGAATCCGCCTTGTCTAAGGAATACCGTGTATTTACGTTAGCTTCAGCTTCCGATATGTTTGATTTTCTGAAAGAAGTGATTCCGGATTTAGTTCTTTTGGACATTGTCATGCCGGACATGAACGGCTTTGAAGCCATGCGCCAGCTTAAATCGGACGAAAAATATATGGGGATTCCGGTTATCTTCCTGACGAGCAGGAACGACGCCGCCACAGAATCCTTAGGTTTTGAACTGGGCGCAATGGATTTTATATCCAAACCGTTTTCTGAGCCGGTTCTGCTGAACCGAATCAGAACGCACCTGAAAATTGAAAACATCATCCGCGAACGCACCCAAAATTTAAAAAAGCTCAAAGACAGTATTATCACGGTTTTAGCGAATATGGTCGAAAGCCGCGATACCCTGACCGGACAGCATATCGAACGCACCACTATGTACATAAAAATCCTTTTAGAAGCCATGCTTGACTGCGGGATTTATTCTAAAGAAATCGAGCAGTGGGATTTAGAAATGGTAGCTTCATCCGCGCGTCTGCACGATATAGGCAAAATCGTGATTACAGACTTGATTTTAAATAAACCCGGCAAGCTTTCGCCGGAAGAATTTGAAGTGATTAAAACGCATGCGGTTGAGGGGCAGAGAATCATCGACAGCATTATCGCGCAGTCCGGCGATGAAATGTTCCTTGAAAACGCAAAGCTTTTCGCGGGCTGCCACCATGAACGCTGGGACGGAACGGGCTACCCCAACGGTTTGAAAGCGTCCGACATTCCCTTGCAGGGGCGCGTTATGGCACTTGTGGACGTTTATGACGCGCTTACGTCCGAACGCCCTTACAAAGTAGCTTTTTCCCACGACGAAGCTATGAAGATTATTAAAGAAGGAATCGGAAGCCAGTTTGACCCTAAAATTGTAGATGTATTTCTTAGTATAAGTGAAAAATTCGCGGAGGAAAGTTTATGCCGTTAATTCGTTTGATTAATGAGAAAATCCGCATTAACCGTTTCCCCTTATTTCAGGTTATATGCGTATTTTTAGCTTTTGCACTAATGGTTTTCTTCAGTTATTCATTCGGGAGAAGGCTTGAACAGGCGCATCTTCAGAGAGAAGCGGAAAGCATGTTCACCAATATAGAAAAACAGCTTTACTCCGACCTTTCGGAGTTAGATTCCTTGCTTGGAATTATATCGGAATCCATACGTATGAGGCTTTTACAGCCCGCAGAAGACCCCGATTTTCTGTATACGGAAATAAAAGAATACATAAAGCTCATAACAGAATACGGGCAGGAATCAGGAATTGCCGGGTTCCTCAGCGTTTTCGCTATGTTTGACGTGTTCGGCGGCGCGGGTTATAACGGGCTGGGTTGGGAAGGCGCGCCCGGTTACATTCCGGAAGACCGCGAATGGTACAAGGTCGCCGTCGCCGCGAACGGCGAAATTGCGTATACTCAGCCGTATCTTGACGCAGTATCGGGGAATATCACCATTTCCTACGCACGCTGTATATTTGACGATGAAGGCAACCGTTTAGCGATTGTCTGCATAGATGTTCTGATTGACAGGATTTATGAATTCTATTCGGAGCATAATGAACAGAGCGCAATCACATGGATGCTTCTTGACAAAAATTTAATGATTATCGCACACCCGTCCCCCGATTATCTCGGCGTTCTGCTGACCGAAGCGGGATATGATATTGCGGGCTTGGAGGACGCTTTAGAACACGAATATATTATTTCGGGAACACGGTTTACAAATTACACGGGCGAATCCCGCATACAAATGTTCGATATATTGGAAAACGGCTGGTTTCTCGGCGTTTCAATCCCTTTTGACAGCTATTATGAAAACATGCAGAGTATGCAGGGGTTTTTAATTGCGTTCGGGTTTGCGATGTCGGTGCTTTTAAGCGCGATTCTCATCAGAATGGCGTTTTTAAGGAACAGAGCAGAGGATAAAACAAGGGTTCTGCTTGATGCTGTTCCGCTCTGTGCGAATTTCTGGGACAGGGATTTCAAAAATATAATGACCAACAACGAATCCATCAATCTTTTTGATTTATCGAATAAAAAAGAGTATATAGAAAAGTTTTATCAGCTTTCGCCGAAATTTCAGCCGGACGGCAGCTTGTCAGGCGAAAAGGCACTTGATAATGTAAAAAAAGCCTTTGAAGAAGGGCGTAACCGCTTTGAATGGATGCACCAAAAGCTTAACGGCGAGCAAATCCCCTGTGAAATCACGCTTGTCCGTGTCAAATATGAGAACGACTATATTGTCGCCGGTTATACCCGTGACTTGCGCGAAGAAAAAGCCATGCTCAAAGAATTAGCCGAACGGGATAAATTGCTGAAAACCGTTAATCATGCCGCATTCTCTCTGCTGTCCATGAATGACGCGGATTCTTTTGAACTTTCATTGCTTGAAAGCCTTGAGCTTGTGGGACGTTGTATAGACGCCGACAGAGTCAATATCTGGCGTAAAGGGGAAAAAGATGGAGAACCTTGCCTTTTCCACAGTTATGAATGGGTCAGCATCGCGGGTGCTTTGAAAAACCGCGTCCCTTTGGGTATTAGTGTTTCTTACGAAGAATTTCCCGATTGGGAAAATGTAATTAATAACGGAAACAGTATGCACGGTTCTTACTCAAACATGAATGAGGAAGAAAAGATTATTTTTGAAAATTACGGAATTAAATCAATTATGATGATTCCGCTGTATTCGCAGAATGAATTCTGGGGGCTTTTCACTATTGATTTGTGTCAGCAGGAGCGGGAATTTTCCGATGAGGAAATCAATATCCTCCGGTCAGCGGCACTGATGATGGTGAGTGCTGTTACCGGCAGTGAAATGTTCAGCAGAATCAGCGAAGAGCGCGAAAAATCCGAAATGCTCGCGCACCGGTATCACTCCATTCTTGACGCAATCCCGCTTCCTGTTTCGGTTACGGACGCGGATATGAACTGGACTTTTGTGAATACGGCTTTAGAGAATTTAATAAGCGCGAAACGAAAAGACATAATGGGCAAGCATTGCAGTAATTGGAATTCACCTATCTGCGGAACTGAGAACTGCGCCATTACCTGCGTCAAGCGCGGCATAAAACAAACCTATTATAAACAAAATGACTTATCTTATAAAATTGACGCTGAAATTCTGAAGGATTTAAAAGGAGAAACTGAGGGTTATATTAAAATTGTTCAGAACATCACGGAAGTTGAAGAAATGGTTCAGAAAAATGTGGAGTTAGAAGCCGTCAGCAACGCTAAATCCGCTTTCCTCACCACGGTCAGCCATGAAATACGCACACCGATGAACACCATTCTCGGGATTGCTGAAATTCAATTGCAGAATGAACTGCTTTCGCCGAAGGTGGAAGAAGCGTTCTGCCAAATCAACGACGCGGGTGATTTACTGCTGAATATTATCAATGACATACTGGATTTATCGAAAATCGAAGCCGGAAAATTGGAAATCGTTCCGTCAAAATACGATATGCCGAGTTTAATTAACGATACCGCGCAGTTAAATCATATCCGGTATGAAAGCAAGCCGATTAAATTCTTTATTGACCTTGCGCCGAACACGCCGATGGAGCTGATTGGCGATGAATTCAGGATTAGGCAAATTCTCAATAACCTGCTTTCCAACGCTTTCAAATATACCGAAAAGGGAACAGTGGAACTTAAAATTTATACCGAAGAAAACCATTCCGATTCAGAGCACGATTTAATCCTAGTTTTTAAAGTAAGCGACACCGGTCAGGGTATGAATGATGAACAGCTTGCACATATTTTTGATGAATTTACACGCTTTAATCCGGAAGAAAACCACGGTATTATGGGAACAGGCTTGGGAATGAGCATTACAAGGCGTCTTGTCGATATGATGAACGGCGAAATCACCGCCGAAAGCGAACCGAATAAAGGAACTGTTTTTGATGTACGCCTGCCGCAGAAAAGTGTAAGCTCTGAAGTGTGCGGTGATGAAACATCGGAAAAATTAAAGGTATTGAATTTCAAAAGCCGGGCAAGAATGAAAAAAGCACAGCTAATCCGCGAATACATGCCCTACGGAAGCGTGCTGATTGTTGACGACGTATCCTTGAATTTACAAGTTGCTAAGGGGCTTATGCTTCCTTACGGCATTAAAATTGATATGGTTGCCAGCGGGTTTGAAGCTATTGAAAAAGTAAAGAACGGCGAAATTTTCGACATCATCTTCATGGATTATATGATGCCGAAAATGAACGGTGTTGAAGCCACAAAAATCCTGCGCGAAAAAATGGATTATAAAGAAGCCGTCGTCGCGCTTACGGCGAACGCCGTGGTCGGGCAGGAAGAAATGTTCCTGAAAAACGGCTTTGACGCATACATATCGAAACCCATTGATTCGCGTGAATTAGATGTGATTCTGAACGACCTCATCAGAAATAAAAAACCGCCGGAGGTTGTGGAAGCGGCAAGAAAAGAGCAGATTGAAAAAGAGCTTCACAATATAAACACGGCTTCGCAGGAATCGGCAAAAATACCCGAAATCGAAAAATATTTCCTCAGAGACGCGCAGAAAGCAATCAGTATCTTAGAGGATATTCACGCAAGAATGCACGCTTTAATTGACGATGACGACATAGAATCCTACACCGTGACCGCGCACGGAATCAAAAGCGCGCTTGCCAATATCGGCGAAGAAGAATTATCAGCGTACGCGCTTAAATTAGAACGGGCGGGAACAAAACGCGATGTTGAAACCATGAAGAGAGAAACGTCAACGTTTTTAGTTGAGCTGAAAGCTTTAGCAAAAAAATACAAACCGGAAGCAACGGAAATCAATGTTGATGTCTCGGTTCAGGACGCAGAATATTTGCGGAAAAAACTGCTTGAAATTAAAAATGCGTGCGAAATCCTTGACAAAAAAGCCGCGAAAGAAATACTGTCCGACTTAAAAGCCAAAAACTGGCCCGTCAGCGTAAATGAAGCTTTGGACGATATTGCCGTGCATTTACTGCACAGCGCGTTTAAAAAAGCGGCAGGCGTCGCCGAAAAAGAAGCAAATTTAATTGTTTGATACGCTGTCTGCGGATTATAAAACAAATGAAACATTATGCGATTATCGCCCGCATTGCCGCGGGAATCATGTTAATAACAGCGTGGGGGCTGACCGACAGCCCCCTTTTAGGTGTTGTATTTATCCTTGTATTAACCGCGCTTTCCGCAATTCGTTACCGTTTTAAACCGTACAAATGGCTTCATACGGCAGAAGGGCTTATTTGTGTTTTTTGCGCATTTTTTTGGTTGCCGGCATTGCTTGGTTTTTGGTTTATTGTTATCAGCTTTCTTGAAAACGGCTGGAAGCAAAAGGAAGCGGAATTGCTTCAAAACGATTACAAAAACCGCTCAGAATTATTAAAGCTTGAAAGAGAACGCGAAGCCGCCGCTTTGGAATTACGCAGTAAAATGCACTTAACGGAGCTTTCCGAACGGACGCGGATTGCGCAGGACATTCACGACCATGTCGGGCATGAGGTTTCTGGCGCGCTGATTGCACTGCAAACCGCGCTGAAACTGTACGAAAACGGGGATTCAAGAGCGGGTGAGCTTCTGAATCAAACCGTAGCGCGGCTTGAATCCGCGTCTGCGAATCTGCGCGAAACCGTGCATAATTTAAAACCCGCTCAAACTTCCGGAAAGAGCGGGGTTGAATTATTAAAAGAATTATGCGTTTCTTTTACATTCTGCGGAACAACTTTTTCAGCTTCGGGCAATTTAAACGGTTTTAATAATTGGGACATGCTGATTACTAATTTAAAAGAAGCATTAACCAATATTGCACGGCACTCGAATGCCACACACGTAGAAATACGCTTGGACGGAAATAAAAACCATATCCGCATGATGATTTCCGATAACGGGAAAAAAAGCAGGGATATGCACTTAGGGCTTGGCTTAACGGGCATGAGGGAGCGGGTTCACGCGGCGAAAGGCACGATGACCGTAAATACCGACAACGGCTTTAAAATTATATGCGTTGTCCCTAAGTAGAGGACGGCGAACCGCCTTTCGTAATTCCGCCTTACCGGCGGTTGTTGAGTAATAATATAAACAAATATAAAGGGGAAATGATGAAATTATTAATCGTAGACGACGACGGATTAATCCGCGACAGTTTAAAATTATTATTTGAAACCAAAGAAAATTGGACAGCGCGAACTGCCGAAAACGGCGCGGCGGCGTTAGACCAATGCCGGAATCCGGACGAGCGGCCGGACATTATTCTCATGGACATTCGTATGCCGGTTTGCGACGGCGTTGAAGCCACGCGCAAAATTAAAACCGAATTTCCGGGCATCAAAATCATCATGCTGACTACGTTTACCGACGACGGTTATATTTCTTCCGCCGTCAACGCGGGCGCGGAAGGGTATTTGCTGAAAAGCACGCCCGCTGACGGCATTATTGAAAGAATCCGTGCGGTTGAAAAAGGCGCGCTGGTCTTTGACAAGGGTGTAAAATTGAACATTCAGGAAGACATTTCCCGCGATAAAACCGCTTGCTTTGCGGAACTGACCGCAAGAGAAAACGAAATCCTGTCGCTTGTGGCGACAGGGCTTTCAAATAACGAAATCGCGGAAAAGCTTTTTCTTTCCGCCGGAACGGTGCGCAACGCAGTTTCGGTGATTTTGGAAAAGTTGAATCTGCGCGACCGTACGCAATTGGCAGTTTATTACTGGAAAAATTTATAAAATTACTTCTTTCTTTTACCGAGTTTCAAAACCGCGAGCACAGCAGCCGCTAATAACAAAACGCCTCCTATGATAAAGATTAATATCGTTAAACTGCTTTCAGGTTCTTCTTCAGAGGAAGAATCCGCGTTTACAGCAGA
>WRJM01000033.1 GCA_009782265.1 Oscillospiraceae bacterium
GACAAGGCGAAAAACGCAGAAATGCTTTGTGCATTTCGAGTATTTTCAACGCAGTATGGCGGAAAATTGACCGCAAAGACACCGCATTTTAATTTCGCAAGAGGTCTATTATACAATAATTTCACTTTAACATTCTTCTCCGCGATATGTTCGTGTGTGCATGACAAATTGCAATGGCGAGAGCGTCCGCCGTATCGTCGGGTTTCGGAATCGCCGCAAGATTCAAAATCCGCTTAGTCATGTCCTGCACTTGGCTTTTCGTAGCCTTGCCATACCCCGTGACCGATTGTTTCACCTGCAACGGTGTATACTCGGCGATTTGTACGCCGTGTTTGATTGCCGCTAACAGAATCACGCCGCGCGCCTGTGAAACGTCAATCGCGGTTTTTTGATTCGTGGTGAAAAATACACGCTCCACCGCCATGTACGAGGGTTTATACGCGACAATCAGTTCACACAGGTCGTCATAAATCTCACACAATCGCTGTTCAAACGTACTGCTTGAGTCAGTCGTAATTGCACCGTAATTGACGGTCATAAACTGCGCTTTAGCATAGTCAACCACACCGTACCCGACGATTGCATACCCCGGGTCAATGCCCAATATTCTCTCATTTATAGCCATATACAGTATATTGTATCACACGCGTCATAAAATGTCAAGTTATTTTACACAAAAAACGCGCCCCGATTTTTATAATCGGAGCGCGTGTGTCGGTAATTACTTATAATGTTTGTCTAATGGACCGTTCAGGTTGACTATGAACCGCAAAATTGCTAATGCGTCAGCCATTTTCGGTTTATCGCCGTCATGTTCGGTGATGTTCGACGCTGCAAGCGCGATTGCGTTACCGTCGATTGAGTTGCTCAATCCCACAACGCTACGCAGAATTTGCAGTGCGTCGCCCATTGAAGGTGTTCCTGTGCCGAGAACGTCCCCCGCTTTGATTTGGGTGAGGACGTAGGACGAGGCGCGGTCAATCGTAACGGTAATCGAGCCGTCGGCGTTCACGGTGACTACGCCGTAGTCTTGCGTGATTTTACCCGCATCGTTGACGTAGTAGAGCCGTGTAGTTTCAGCGGTCAACCCCGCCTCAGTCAATTGCTCTTCAGAGATGTTGAAACTATACTCGAACCCGAATGGACCTTGTGCCGCAGGGTCAATCATGATGCTTCTTTCGGGGATTCCAGCTTTTTTGTCTCCCGAGAATTTAATGTTGATGTTAAGGTCGATTGCGCGTGCCGCTTCGGTCATTCCGCGAGGGTCAATGGTGATAACCATGCCGCAGGGCAGCCCGATTTTAACAAGCGCGTTCGCTTCACGGATTGCGTCTAATATTGGCGGAGTGAGGATTCCGTCAATGGAGGGGACAGGCGGAATACAAGTGTCACACGTTCCGCAGAGGTAGTGATTTTCGCCGCATACAGGCGGTCTCGCGGGGTTGCACACGATACAATTACCGCAAGTGTAGCCGTTTTCGCCGCATACGAGTGGCGGGGCTACGATGGTGCATTTATCGCAGTTGCGGCAGATAAAACCGTTTTCGCCGCATACGAGTGGCGGGTCTACGATGGTGCATTTATCGCAGTTGCGGCAGATAAAACCGTTTTCGCCGCAAATTGGCTGTACAAGTTTGCAGTTATCACAGTCACCGCAGATGTAGCCGGGAGTTTCGCCGCAGACAGGCGGTTTCGCAGGGTTGCACCCAACACATTCGCCGCATTCGTAGCCGCCTTTGCCGCATTCTCTGTTTTCGCAGACGTTGCCGCAGGTGAACGCGCCGCACCATTCGCAAGGAGGGAGAGTTACTACAAAGCAGAGATTGCAGTGAGGAATTGGGCAAGTTGCCGCATCTCCTGTACAAGCGGGCATTACAACATAGCAGTTTTCACAGTCACCGCAGGTGTAGCCGTTTTCACCGCATACGAGAGGCGGGTCTACTTTAGTGCATTTATCGCAGTTGCCGCAGATGTAACCCGGAGTCAAGCCGCAAATCAGCCCTGTAGGAGCGCATTTATCGCAGTTACCGCAGACGTAGCCGTTTTCGCCGCATACGTCGTTGTGACTGCTGATAGGGTTGACAGGGCAGTTTCCGCAACAGCCGAATCCGCCGACTTCACATATAGCGGTAAGGGGTGAGCCACAGCAAGTGCGGTCACATCTTACAGGACCTATTTCGGGTTCGTAAACAGGGTTATCGGTGAACACAGCCGCATACGCCGCTCTTGAGCCAGCAGGGACGTACAAACGCGGGACGATGCTCGAAAATTTAGTGCCGCAACCTGTGAATATGTTCAAACCTGTTCTCGGCGGTGTTTCTCCCAAGAATGACACTGTATGGAGTTCTTCGCAGAAAGCGAACGCTTCTTGAAACAGCCCGATTAAACTTGCGGGGAGGGTCACTTCAGTCAAACCTGTCGCCGCGAACGCACTTTCACGGATATACTCCAAGCCTTCGGGGATTGTAACAGAAACGAGGTTTACACAACGAACGAATGCATCACTGTCTATGTCTCTGACACCTTCAGCGAACACAACGCTTTTGATGTCGTTGCGTGTGAAGTTGTGACCTTTTTCCATATCCCAGTATTTCATGCCCGCCTCAGAAGTGATAGTCATTAACCCTGTTGCAGGGTTGAAACTCCAGTCACGTCCGCTGTAAATCACCGCAGGACCGTTGCCTATTTTCACGTCAAGGCTGTTGAACGGCGTTTGGGTGAGTGCCGCGTCTTTATTCGCGGTCAGCGTGAGCGTACCGTTGCCGGGTACGGCAAGCGTAAGGAGCATTGTGTCTGTCGCTATGCCGATTTCGGGGAAATTCCAGCGCAGACTGCCGTCAAAGTATACGCCGCCTTGGTTGCCGTAACTTGTGGCGTCGATTTTGCCGATTCCGTCCGTCCACGTCAAGTCAAACGCGAGCCAGAGATTCTGGAACGTGGTGTAGCCGCGCGCAACGGTGAACCCGACGGTGTTGTCGTCCACGCGCACGATGTTGACCGCGACGTTGCCGTTCGCAAGCCCATATACTGTGTCTAAGATTTCAAAACCGCCCGCAGGGGGAGTCGGCGGAGTGGGAGTGGTGTGCGGCAGTTCGGGTGATACCACGACTGTTTCGCTTCCGATCCACTCTGATTCTGTACCTGCGTCAACTACCAACGCGTATGAAACGCTTGAAACTGCCGAGATTGCCATAGCCGCGGCAATCAAAAAGGACAAGATTTTCTTTTTCATGAGTAAGCCCTCCTTATTAAGACTTTTACTTATTTGCTTTTGCTTGTTATGCTACTTGCATAATGTACAATCGAGTGCGCCTGTGTGACCTGTGCCGTCGAAATCAATGTGAGATATTTCAAGGTTCACAATCCCGTACGGGAATTCGTCAGTGCCTTTTGTCGCTAACTCTCGCCATAACGCCCAGATTGCATCGGAGCGTTCCCAACACTTCATTGCCGCATACGCCGCGCTCTTCATGAGCGCGTCCGTAGCCGCAATGGCGACTGCTTCTTCATCACTCCTGCGTTGTTTACAAAAGTCACAACCCCAATCGGGGGCAGGGCAAATCGAGAGCGGGTGACAGATGCCGCAACTGCCGTACTTATCGCATACTTTCGCGATACAGTTAGGGTTGCGCGGTGTCTGCGTTGTCGGGGGTGCGGTGGGTCTTGCCGTAGTCGGCGTGTTCGTCGTCGGTGCGCCTGTAGAGGTGTTGTGAGCAGGCGGTTCGCTGACGGGTTGCGTCGAGTCCTGCGCGGGGTCGTGTGTCGGCGTCGTGATGTCACCCGTTATTGATTCATCATAGGGTTCTGTATCATCTGGCGGTTCAGTGAGTTCATGAGTTTCGTCATCACCGTCTCGCGTCGGCTCGGTTCTGTCGGGGGAGACAGGTGAGCCGGGCGAGTGCGGTGGATTGATGACGATTTGCGGCGCGTCGTCGCCTGTGTTCGTGGTCGTAACACTTGCTTTCGCTTTGTCATCGGTGGGTACGGGGGAGTACACATCGTCTGACGTTGCGATAATGACGCCCGTCGTGACACCTCCTGCAATCACCACGCCCGCCGCTACTAACGCAATATTGGCTTTGATTGCCGCAATCACGCCCGTAGTCGCCACAGTCGTAGTCGTCACAGTTGCCGCCGTCGTAGTCGCCGCTACTGTCGTAGCGGTAGCCGCTGTCGCGGCAGTGGTTGCAGTCGCCGTTGCGGTCGTTACCGTGGTGGTTGCCGCTGTAGCCGCCGTTGCCGCAGTCGCGACAGTTGCGGCGTTCAGAGCAGTCACCGCGATTACGTCGCTCCAAACGGTTTGTAATATGTCCGCCGACATCTCGTAATGCTCTAACACGAGCTTAAACGCAGGAGTCAGCGATAAAGGAATAAGCGAATATAGTTTGAGCCCCTCCTTTTCCTCAAGGCGTTCTAACTCTTTGCGGATTTTCTTTCGCGCCAAGTGCAGCCGCCCTTTTATCGAATTGTCGTTGGTTTCTAAAGCCTCGGCGATTTGCGCCACCGTGAGTTGTTCATAATAATAGTAGTATATGCACATTCGTTGAACATCGGGCAATGTATCCACTATATCAATCAGCATTTGCGCTGTTTCGGCGTTGTCGAGTGCCTTGTCGGGGATATATAAAGGATTGGTTTCTTCGAGTGCGTTGAGGTAGTCTAACTCCTCGTCATTGAATTCCTCACCGAGGTTATTGGGGATAATCACCCGATTGCCTTTGCGCCTGAACGCGTCGGTGCATTTATTCACCGTCACGCGGTTTAGCCACTTAGAAAAGTTCGCGGGTTCTTTTAAGTCGGCGAGCTTTTCGCACACCGTCACGAACACTTCGCCCATGACGTCCTCGGCGTCTGTTTCGTTACGCAAGATTTTCAATGCTAAGTAGTATACGCGCTTTGAGTATTCGATGTAAAGCGTCTCTAACGCGCCGGCGTCGCCGTTTTGCGCCGATTGCACGACTTCTGCGAGACCGCTCTTCTCCGTATCCATTATCATCACCCCCCATAATTAAGACGTAGATAAAGCCGCCTTGGTTAAATGTTACAGCAAAAAATTTTACTATTTTTTGCTTATAGTCTGTTAATTTCAAAATGGGCTTGTTTTTGCGAGACTATTTTGGAGTTAATCGACTATACATTTACATTGTATCATATTTACCATGATTATTCAATAAAAATAGGCAATTTTGCAATGTGAAATATTTGGTATTCCTCCATATAAAAAAAGAGACGGCATTGAGCCGCCCCTATATATACACCACAAACATCGTTTGGGCTATGAATACACGCTCTATATCAAATTCCCCATTGAGTCAGTCAACGCTTTGGCAGGGTTTTTCAGAAACTTCTCCTGCGCGTTTTGCGCGCCCTCACGCGTCTTATCATACAGCTTGATTTCCATAATCGGCGACCCGTCTTTCTCGTTGAGGAAGCAAGCATGGAACACCCAACCGCCGCTCACGCCCGACTTGGACATGACCTCCGCTACGCGCCACTTCACCGATTTGCGTAACTCCGACAGGCGTACCACGTCCTTACCGTTCTGCAAGACCATTCGGCGCAGTGTGATTGCCAACGAGTTCTCGTAGCCGCGCAACCACGTCCGCCCCGCCTCGTTGATGCTGTAGCTGTCGCCTTTGAGCGTCGCGAGTTCGCGCGTTTCGATAATAGCTAATGCGTCGTTCAACTTAAACGGCTCGACTAATCCGCCTGTAGTGAGGATTTCCAACAATTGCGATTCTGTCAGTCCGCCTAAGTATTCAAGCAGGTAGCAGAGCAGCGTTATCACTTTCGATTCGTCTTCAATCTTGGCTAAAGAAGGTAGTTCAGGTGTTTTCATTAGACTGCCTCCTTATAATAACTTGTTAAAACTCTCTACTTAACCTCTTTCATGGTGCGATTCTTTAAGAAGATAAATAGTTTAGGGGACACTCTGCGGAGCGTCTTTTTCGCTTTGATGAACATATTCTCTTTAAGTTTCGCGCTCTTGTACAGGAACTTGCGCGGATAGGTCTTAGACGTGATTTTACGGTCTAATTTAGCGATTGCTTTTTGAGCTTTGTCTTCGGGAAGTGCGTAGAGTTTGCGGTATTGACGCACTAACTTGGTGAAGTTATACGCCATATATAAAATGTCATAGTATGGATATTGCGGCATTCTTAGCTGAACAGGGTCGTTAGGGTCAACCGATTCGTCAATGAATCCGCCTTCTTTAGCCGTCTTTTCAAGCACCGTCATGGGGTACGGATAGAATATGTTGGGGATTACCTTGTCCACGTCAAGCCGCGCATTGAGCTTGACTGTCTCGAGGGACAACTCAATCGTTTCGTGCGGAAGTCCGACTATGTTGTATGTCAAAGTCGTGATTTTGTGCTTTTTGAACCACTTTGCGACGTCTACCATATGGTCGTTTTTCATGGAACGGTGGAGGTATTTGGTGCGGAACTGCTCGTTTCCGTTTTCAAGACCTATGTCAATCATGTAACAGCCGCCTTTTTTGAGCATTTCCACCATTTCTTCGGTGAGAATGTCAAAGCGGAGGTTGCAGTTGAACGGGAGTCTGATTTTCTCGATGTACAGCGGCATAAACTCGTAGAACCAGTCCTCATAGGTGTTGAATATGGCGTCGCGGAATTCGAGATACTTTATAAACGGGAATTTCCTCAACAACAATTCAAGAAGCTCAATCGCTTTCGCGGGACTCCTGAACCGCGTGAATTTCTTCTTGTTCGGGTAAATGTTGCGGAACTGCGAATTTCCGCAGTAGGTACAGGAAAACAAACATCCGCGTGACAGCATCACCATCGCCGTGAAGTTCTTGGAGCGGTCTAAGTTTTCATAATCAAACAGCTCAAAATCAGGAAAGGGCAGGGAATCAAGGTCTTCAATCAGCGGCGCAACGGGGTTTTTAATGATTTTTCCGTCCGTAAGCTTGAAGTTTATGCTTTGTATGTCCGTGCGGGGTTCTCCGGATTTCATACAGTCCATCAACTCAAGAATGGGGTATTCGCCCTCCCCGACGACCACCATGTCAATACCGCGCAGCTTTATGCACTCGTCCGGTACTAAAATCGCGTGATAACCGCCGATTAAAGCAGGTACATCCGGCAAATCATCATCAAGCCAGCCTGCCATTTCTTCTACGAAAGGCATTGCGGTTGTGCGGGCAGAAAAGCCGATTAAATCAGCGTTAAAGCTTTTTACTTTCGCAATGAATTCTTTTCGCTCCGGCATGTATAGCTGATGTTCAAGGCTTACATTATACCCGGCTTGTTTCACGACAGCCGAAATGGAAGCCAAGCCTTCGCTGTAGTTGCCTGATTTATTTTTATTATACTTGTCCTCTTCAAGGAAATCAGGGTAAATTAATAATAGCGTCAGGGGATTTTCCATAATTTGCCGTCCTTTGGTTTTATAAATGAAAGCGGGTTTGTTTTCCCAAAAAATAACATCAATGTATATTATACAATAAAATTTTCCTAAAGTCAATGCGTATCTGTTTTAAAGATGAATATATTTTTAAATCATCTCATATGATTTACGGACAAGTAAAGAAAAACAGTTACAGAAAAAAGGGACGGCTCGAATTATGTCGAAAAAAAATCAAACGAACCTTGAAAATGAAGATTTAAAAGCAGAATTGTTCATAGTGAGAGATATGCTGAAAGCACAGGAGCGTAATTTCAACCAAACAGATGACGAAAACCTCATAGAAGCCCTTATTTACGAGCAAAAAGCCTTGCAATCGCGGTTTGCTTTCCTCATAAAACAGGCGCGGGAAAAAGGGCTTGAAGTGAATTTTTTTGAAACGTAGATTTAAAGGAGCAATAAAAAATGCTTGATATTATTTTCATATGCGTAGGGTTAATTCTGCTTTTAAATTACATAAAAACCCTGATTAGAAGCAAATCGCCTGTAAAAAACGCGGTTTTGTCAATGATGACGGGCGCGGGCGCGCTGATTGCGGTAAGCCTGATTGTGGGGCTTTTGAAAGCGCAGGTCGCGGTAAACCTGTATACTGTGTTTATTTCGCTGACGCTGGGTGTGCCGGGGGTGGCGTTAATTTTATTGAAGATGTATTTAATTTGATATTTTTCATAAAAAAGAAACCCGTGAAAGGGTTTCTTTTTTAATAATGTTACGAACACTTACCGAAAAAAATTCATTGATAAAAATTTAACATTTTTTCATTATTTAAACGTTTGACTTAACAGCAAAAACATGTTATACTATAAAAAATATAATGCTGTAATGCAAGGACAAGTTTAAGAGATAAATCTTTCAAACGTGAGTTTTGTACCTTTTCGGTCATTGACCGAAATTTTGCTTCGCAAAACCGGCAAAAACTCGGAAATGAATGGTTGTAAATATGAAAAAAATCAAATCAAGGGTTTTCAACGCCGTAAACCCTAATAATAAGCAAAGCGCGGTCTTTGACCGTTTTATTTTAATTTTAGTCTTTATTAATATTATTTTTATTGTTCTCGAAACGTTTGAAGGATTTCTTGAAATCGCGGATTATATTTTCATTTACGTTGAAATTTTCACGGTAATTATCTTTATATTGGAATATGTTTGCAGATTATGGACGGCGGATATGCTTTATACGAAAAAAAGCCCTTTCCGCGCCCGTTTGAAATACATGTTTTCTTTTATGGCGTTTATTGACCTGTTTTCGTTCCTGCCTTTCGCTTTGCCTTTCCTGTTCAGGTTTGACCTGCGCGTACTGCGTATGCTGAGGCTTGTCCGTTTGCTCCGGCTGTTTAAAGTTACCCGTTATGCCTTTGTCAAAACCTTGGCGGGAATCAGTGTTGTCGTCAGGCGTAAAGCCGCGCAGTTACTCATTTCCATGCTTGTAATTCTGATTTTTATTATGGTTATGTCGGTTTTAATCTACACTGCCGAACATGATGTTCAGCCCGAAGTATTCAAGAACGCTTTTTCGGGGTTATGGTGGGCGATTAACACCATTACCACCATCGGTTACGGCGATGTATATCCCGTAACGGTGACAGGGAAAATTTTAGGCGGAATTACAGCGTTTTTAAGCGTGGGATTTGTGGCGATTCCGGCGGCTGTGCTTTCAGCGGGCTTTATTGAGGAATCACATAAGAAAAATGAAGCAAAAAAAGAAAAAAAGCATTTTTGTCCGCATTGCGGTAAAAATTTGGATTAGTAAATTTTGTTAATCGTAAAAATTTTTCCGCTTGAAAAAATTTTAGAAATATGCTATACTTATTAATATTACTTCTGCACTTAACAGTAGATAAAAATTTTCGTATTGCCGCCCGCCTGCGGCGGGCGGCAATACATGGAGATATCTACTGTTTACTTCCAAATAATAATTAAAGGATGGGAAAAACCTTATGACAATCGGTGATATTGCGAAACTTTTGGACTGTGAAGTGCTCTGCTGTGAGGACAAGCTTCAGAATGAAGTACATACAGCCTGCGGTTCGGACATGATGAGCGACGTGCTTGCTTTTGTAAAAGACCAAGCAGTTCTGCTGACAGGGCTTTTAAACCCGCAGGTTGTCAGAACCGCTGAAATGATGGATATTATCTGTATCGTTTTTGTAAGAGGGAAGAAACCGGACGAAGCGGTGGTTCAGCTTGCCGGTCAAAAAAACATCGTGATTTTATCCACGAAAAGCCGTATGTTTGAAGCCTGCGGAATCCTGTACGACAGCGGATTAAGAGGCGGAGAGTCTGCTTCTCCCGTAGGAGGAGCTGACTGATGAACGTATTGGAACTGCATTATGACGTGCCGGGGGACGACTTCACCCGCGCCGGTGAAGCAAGCTCCGCGATTAAGAATAAATTAAAGCAGATGGGTATATCGCCCGATGTAATCCGTAATATCGCCATTGCGACCTACGAGGGCGAAATCAACATGGTAATCCACGCGAACGGCGGAACGATTGACGTTTTTGTCGGCGCGGACGCAATCACTATGATGCTGAAAGACACCGGTGCGGGCATACCCGACACCGAGCTTGCCATGCGTGAGGGTTACACAACCGCCAAGGAGGAAATCCGTTCGCTCGGGTTCGGCGCGGGTATGGGTTTACCAAACATGAAAAAATACACCGACGAGTTTGAACTCAAATCCGAGGTGGGCGTAGGCACGCAGGTAACGATGAAGGTGTATTTAAACAAATAATAAAACGTAGGGACGAACATCGTTCGCCCGCACAGATTTGCATGGTGCGGTTTCCATGCCGCAATAAAGCATTTTTATAATGAAAGAGATGATTCAATTGGAAAAAAGAGAATTTTTTCATTCTATACGTCTTGACGCAAGTTTATGCAAGGGTTGTATAAACTGTCTTAAACGCTGTCCGACCGAAGCCATTCGGATTCGGAAAGGCAAGGCGGCAATTAAAAAAGAATACTGTACCGACTGCGGCGAATGTATCCGCGTTTGCCCGCACCACGCTAAAAAATCAACCTTTGACTCTCTTGATTCCATGGCGGATTATGAATATAAAATCGCATTGCCGCCGCCTGAATTATATGCGCAGTTTAATAATTTAGAGGAAAAATCGCTTGTGCTGAACGCTTTGCTTGCGTTTGGTTTTGACGATGTGTATGAAGTTGCCGCGGCGGCAGAATTGGTATCGGAAATTACCAGAAAACTGATTAAAGAATCGCATATAAACAAGCTTCCGGTGATTTCTTCGGCGTGCCCGTCGGTTATTCGTTTAATCCGCGTAAAATTCCCGAATTTGGTGGAGAATATTTCACCGGTGGTTAATCCCGCGGAAATGGCGGCGAATGCCGCTTTAAAACGCGCAATCATCAGGACAAGGCTTCCGCGTGAAAAAATAGGTGTGTTTTACATAACGCCGTGCTCCGCAAAGGTAACAGATATATATTCGCCGCTCGGAACGGGAAAATCACAGATTGACAAAGCTGTTGCAATCAGCGATATTTACCCGCGCCTGCTTCCGTTAATGAAAGATATTGCCGCAAACGAAGGCAAATATGAATTTCCGAAAGAAATTAATAAGGCGGGCAGAATCGGGGTAAGCTGGGGTGCGCACGGCGGGGAAGCCGGCGGCTTGCTGACGGATAATTATCTTGCCGTTGACGGGATTGAAAACGTCATTCAAGCACTTGAGGATTTGGAAGATTCCAAATTTCACAACCATAAATTAGAGTTTATTGAGCTGAACGCCTGCAGCGGCGGTTGTGTCGGAGGGGTTTTAGCGGTTGAAAACCCGTATATGGCTAAGGTTAAATTAAATATACTGCGCAAATATCTGCCGGTTTCGGGTACGCGAATGGATGAAAAAGTACCGCCTTATGCCTACCATGATGAAAAAATTGAATTTCAGCCCGTATTCAGGCTCGGTGAAACGGTTGAAGAATCCATAAACCTGATGAAAAAGGTCGACGAGCTGATTAACAAATTCCCCGGGCTTGACTGCGGCTGTTGCGGCGCGCCGACCTGCCGCGCACACGCGGAAGATGTGGCGCGGAATCTTACCACCGAAAACGAGTGCATCCACAGATTAAAAAAATCTATTTATAAGTCCTCTGAAAGCGAGTTGACCGTACATGAAAGTTAAGGATTTAATTAAAAAATTAGAAGCGGAAGTGATTAACGAAGCGGATTTCGGCAGGGAAGTTACAAGCGTTTACTGCTGTGACCTTTTAAGCTGGGTCATGGGCAGAGCACCGTCCGACTGTGCGTGGCTGACCGTCATGGGCAATATGAACGCTGTTGCGGTATCTGTTTTAGCGGACATTTCGGTAATCATCTTAGCTGAAAACGCGGCATGCGACCAACCGGCGATTTCTAAGGCTATCGAACAGGGTGTTAATGTGCTGAAAACTTCTTTACCCGCTTTTGAAGCCGGTTTGATTGTGCATGAACTGCTCGGAGCGGGCGTTCCGCTCAGAAAAAATTAAATTATATGAATAAATCAGAATTAGTGTATGATTTACATATTCATTCCTGCCTTTCGCCCTGCGGAAGCGATGAATCCACGCCCGCGAACATTGCGGGGCTTGCTTCAATTTTAGAGCTTGATATTGTCGCGCTGACCGACCACAACACATGTAAAAATTGCCCCGCTTTTTTCAAAGCGGCGCAGGAATTATGCGCGAATAATTCGCACAATTTTATACCCATTGCGGGTATGGAACTAACGACAGAAGAAGAAATGCACGTGCTTTGCCTTTTTCCGGAGCTTCAAGCCGCAATGGATTTTGATGAATATGTTTATCCGCTGTTATTTCCGATGAAGAATGATGTTGAAGTTTTCGGCAGGCAGTTAATTATGAACGAAACGGATAAAATTATCGGCGAAGTGGAAAACTGCCTGATTAACGCGGTTTCTATCAGTCTTTATTCATTAGCGGACGAAGTAAAATCCCGCGGCGGGATTATTATTCCCGCGCATATTGAAAGAGCCGCGTTCAGTCTTATAGCTACGCTCGGTTTTGTGCCGGACGACTGCGGCTTTAACTGCGTTGAAATCCGCTCAAAGGACGCGGTTGAAAACCTGAAAGAAACGCATGAATACTTAAAAAAGTGCAAAATTATACATGACAGCGACGCGCATTATTTAGAGGATATTTCGGTTGAGAATAATAAGCTGATTGTGGCGGAAAGAAGCGCGGCGGGGGTGCTTAAGGCGCTTTCTTTTTCTTCGTAAACCCGATAAACCCGAAAACAGCGGTTATAATAAAACTTGAAAATAGATTTATGAATACTTCAAAGAATGAATTGGTTTCATCTAAGTAATTATTAATAAACATGTTAGTCACAGGCGAAATAATCGCACCTGCCAAAAAAGCTGTAATCGCGAATTTATACCATAAACTGATTTTCAAAAAGCGGAACAGCAGATAAAAAAACCAAAACGAAGCGATTCCCACAGCGGCGCAGGGTAAACCGACCGGTTCAAACCAGTCATTGACCGGCGTAATTTTTTCAAGGAAATAAATATAAGGCACGGTAAACAGCGTAAAAGCGCAGAGCGACAGCGTTATACCGTGCTTTTTTATAAACAGCAGGGAAGCGGAGAGCCAGAAAAACGGAACGGAAATGAAAATATACGCCGCCCATGTAATCTGCCGTTCAATTGCGTAATTTACGATAAAGCATGTACCGAATGCGGTAAAACAAAGAAAAGAAAAAATTATAAATAAAACTTTTCTGTTAAATAAAGCCGGCAGATTTATTTTTATGCTTTTTTTATTTTTAACCGCTTCCTTTAACGGGTAATAAGGTTCATCCTGAGGAACAGAATTTTCATTACCGGCAGATTCACCCGAATCATCCGGGGGACTGTTACCGAGCAATTCATCAGTTGATATTGAAAACGCCTTGCTCAGTGCAAGGATTTTTTCAATTTCAGGTGAGGACTGGTCGGTTTCCCATTTTGAAATCGCCTGTCTTGATACGTTTAAGATTTCGGCAAGCTGTTCCTGTGATAAGCCCTTATCTTTTCGTAATTGCTGTATTTTTTCACCTAAACTCATATTGAATACTCCTTTTTGTTTTATATGGCTATCTCTTTTTTGTTGGTTGCTTTCTAATTTTATTATAGCATATTTTATATAAAAAGGCAATGAATTAAAGAAAAAATCCGCCGGAAATCAGCGGATTTTATTTGAAAATAAAAATTCAATGACGGATTAATTTTATATTTTTCATCATTACCCGCTTTGCAAGTACCGCCGTTTTTTACATGCCTTTTACAAGCCGCGCAATCCGACGCTACCTTTTTGGTGTTAGCTCTGTATTTATATTGAAAAGTCAACATTTTTTTACAAAAAAACAGCCCGCCTTTAAAGCGAACTGAAATTGAGATAATAACAAAAGAAGTAAGAGTAAAAATGAAAAAATACTAAGAACTTGGCATAATATAATAAATCCGCTCTCTCGGGTGTGCGTATGAGAGCTTTCCGCGGGCGATGCCTTCCATATATTCGTAAATATATTCATCGCCTTTCAGATAACGTTCTAATTCTTCATTTGCGGCGCGAACCTCAAGAAGCTTATTATGAATAGTATCGTATTCGTTTTTCTTGTTTTGAATTTCCACCTGTGTGGAAATCAAAAGGAATACCGCGTAACCCGCTATAAGCGTTAATATAAAATACGGAATGAACGATTCGCGTTTTTTATTTGGAACGGACTGTCCGTTTGGGGCGGACTTTCCGTTCGGAGCGTTACCCGATATATTTTGAGCGGACTGTCCGCTTTGTTTTCCCTTTAATGACATTCCTCTTCTCACCTGTAATTTTTATTTGTTTAGATTGAATATTCCGTTCTGACTGAACGAGTTGGCTGGAACGGATTCTTTGTTTTTCCTGCTGAGCTATTCTTTTTTGTTTTATACGGGATTTGCGCTTGTTTTCCCTTATATTATATAACACTTTAACCTTGTTTTTCAAGTGTTTTATCAAATTTATTATGTTTTCACGAATAAAACCGTAGAATTTAACAATTTTTCTCCATAAAAAATGGTTAAATATACCAACTTTTTTAATCAAGGGAATGATAATCCGCCTTTTAATAAAAGAAAAAATAGATTTTACACAGCGGACAATTAATTCGGAAGCAAAAGAAATTAATTTTCCTACCGTTAAAAAATACACCGTTCCGCCGAAAACGACACCTAAAATATAAAACCAGCGGAAACTGCCGTTCCCGAATTCGAGTGCGTAAGCAAATGTAATTAATCCGGCAAAGGAAAGAAAAAGAAAATCGGTTATACCTGCGGCGAGGCTGTTTTGCCGTTTAAAAAGCCTGATGATTCTGATGATTTCATAAAACGCGCCGAAGAAAAATCCGAGCACGGTAAAATATGACAGCTGTGAAAGGCTGTTCGATATGGGTTCAAACATTTTTATAACCAACCCTTTCTCTGTACAAACAGCTTTTAAAATGCCCGCCCATGCGTAGTTTTTAAACTTTTACTGTTATTTTGTCTATTTAAACAATTTTGTTATAAAATTATTCGGGACACGCCCGGTATTTTCCGAATAAACCGCACTGTTTATTTTTCCGGCAATCTCCATATCGCCTGATTCAACGCTCATCATCACGATTTGCAAGTCATTACCTTTTATTTTAAGTTCACCCAAGGAAGTATAAACGGTTATTTCGTTTTCATTGAATCCGCCGACTTCGTTCACACCGCTCAATATCAGCTTTGAACGGTTTTCAAGAATGAAATTATGTTTTTTCGGCTTTTGTATAAGCGCATGTTCAGACATAAATAATCCCCCCTACATGTCCCGTTTTTAATCATATTCGGAGCAGGGGGGATTTATGTATAAATTTAATTAACTATATAAGTATTCAATTTTCCTTATTGTTTATATTGCCCAGCGGATTCTTTTCCATTGCTTCTTTAACCTGTTTATTAGCGACATGCGTGTAAATCTGGGTTGTGCCGAGGTTTTCATGCCCTAAAACTTCCTTCAGCACACGGACGTCCACGCCGTTCTGAAACATCAATGTAGCAGCGGTGTGACGGAGCTTATGCGGTGAGAACCCCATTCCGTCAAGCCCTGAGCGTTTTAAGGCGTCTTCGACAATTTGCTGAACGCGGCGGTTTGTTATCCTTTTATGTTGTTTGCTCAAAAACATGGCTTTCTCATGTGAAAGGCTTTTATTTGCGTTAAGTAAAACTGCTCTTTCTTTTAAATAGATGTTAAGTGTATAAACACAGGCGGAATTTAAATAAATTGTGCGTTCCTTGCTTCCTTTTCCTGTTACGCGCAACGTGTGGACAAATTCATCATGCGCATCAAAATCCTTTTCCTGCCTGTAATCGGTTGTATTTAAACCCACCAATTCACTAAGCCTCATCCCGCAGTTTACGAAAAGCGTTAATATGCAATAATCACGGGCATCCGCAATATTTTTAATTTCAGGAACTGCGGATAAAAGCGAAATCGCCTGCTCATAAGTCAAATGTTTCGGTAAAGGCTTTTTTAATGAAGGCATTTCAAGGCGTTCAAGCGGATTTGCGGTAAACCATGCTTTATAGTTTGTTAAGTATTTATAAAACTGGCGTAAAGCCACTGCCCGACGGGCGCGGCTTTTTGCGCTGTTGCCGCGTTCCGAACTTATAAAATGCAGAAATTCAAGTACATCGTTTAAGCCTGAACTTCTTATAATTTCTTCCGGTAAATAGGCAATTTTTATTTCATCAAAAGCAATACCGTCAGAAAGCTTGTGTTTTACTTTTAAAAAGCGGAAATAAAGCTTTAAATCGGCGTAATAACTGATGATTGTGTTTTCAGAACGACCTTTAACCGTCGCCGCATAATTCAAGAATTCGAGTAAGTATGACGGCGAGTCGTTTTTGTATGATTGATTGATAATAATACCTCATTATTTTAATAATAATATCTCAACAGGGTAAAGGGCAGAAATAATATCAATAATTTCGTATAATTAATAATTTAATCACGGGAAAATAACCAAATGCAGGGCAGAAATGCAACTGCTTTTTTTTTGTGACCTCTTTTTTCATTATCAGCCGAAATGACTACC
>WRJM01000034.1 GCA_009782265.1 Oscillospiraceae bacterium
CGTCGGCGGTGTGCGCGGTGGCGACTAACACGTTTGTTCCTAATTCAAAAAAGAATGAATAACGCGCTTCTCTTGCAGTTTCTTCAAGGCTTTTATGCTTTTGCTGAAGCGTTTTTACGTCAATTTTTCGTATATGAAGCCTGATTCCGAGCCGTTCGCATAAAGCGTGTACAAAGGCTTCATCGCTGTTGCTTTGTTCACCGCGCAGCATATGATTCACATGACAAGCTTCGAGCGTAATATTTAACGCCGGTTTTAATTCGTTTAACGCTAAAAGCAGGCAAACGCTGTCCGCGCCGCCCGAAACGGCGGCAATGATTGTTTTTCCGGACAGGTTAAATTTTATTATATTGTTCTTAATATTCACTGACATGAATAAACTCCGCCGGTGTAAAACTGTAGAATTCGCCCTCAAAGTTTAAGTCAAATTTGCCGGTTTCGCCGCGGCGGTTCTTCACGACAATGCACTCGCACTTGTTGGGGAATTCGGTTTCCTTTTCGTAAAAGCTTTCTCTGTAAAGCATAATGACAATGTCTGAATCCTGCTCGATTGTGCCGGAATCACGCAGGTCGGACGCCATGGGACGCTTGTCCTGCCTTTTTTCAACATCGCGGGAAAGCTGTGAACCGAGAATAATCGTAATCCCTAATTCCTTTGCCATGATTTTTAAGTTTCTGGTGATTTCCGAAATTTCGGTGACCCTGTTTCCGTCTCTGCGCCCCGTTGACATTAACTGTAAATAATCAATCACTGCAACACCCACGCCTTTCATGCGGCGGAGTTTTGCTTTCATTGCTTCAACAGAAAGATTCGGGGTATCGTCAATGTAGATTTCCAAACCCGAAAGAAAGTCAACGGCTTCGCTTATATTCTTCCAGCCGCCGCGGTCTATTTCACCTTTTCTCATCTGGTCGGTGGTAACACGCGCTTCGCAAGCTAAAATGCGCTCCACAAGCTGTTCACGGGACATTTCAAAGCTGAAAACAGCAATTTTTTGATTCCGGTATTTTTTTGCCACATTCACCGCGACATTAACCGCGAATGTAGTTTTCCCCATACCGGGTCTGCCCGCTATAACGATTAAATCAGAGGGAGAAAGCCCGTAAATCTTTTTATCAAGTTCCTTGAAAGAAGTGGAAATATATTTGCTTTCGTAGGCTTCGGGGTCGGCGGCGATTTCGGAAAGCTCCTTTACCTTTTCTAAAACCGTGGCTTTAATGGGGATTAAACCCGAAATTTCTTTATTGCTTCTGATATTATAAATCTTGGTTTCGGCGAAATCAAGCAGATTCTGCGGTTCTTCCGTGCCCGCGCTCGCAAGGTCGAAAATCTCGTTTGAGGCGAACATCAGCTGTCTGACCATATATTTTTCCGCGATAATCGTGGAGTAGCTTTCGATACTGGACGGGCTGATTGCCGATTCCATAAGCCTTACGAGATAGGTTTTCGCATCCGCTTGATTATCGAAAATTTCTTTGCGGACAGAATTTTCGATAACAGTAATCACGTCAATGGGCTGACCGGTTATAAACATCTGCATCATAACCCCGTAAATCTCGCTGTGCAAGCCTACATGAAAGCTCTGCGGGTGCAACTTGTCCGTCACTTCTGAAAGAAGCTTTGAATCAAGCAAAACAGAGCCTAAAACCGCCTGTTCGGCGTCAAGGCTGTAGGGGAGGTTGATGTTGTCTAAATTTGCCATTTTGGTTTAGTCCTTAATATGTTTATAATGTGTGCATTATATAAATAATTATAATTACATACTCTCAACCGGCGGCGGTACATCCTTAAACGAATATTCCGCCATAACAATATCGAAATCCTTCACGATTTTCTCGTCGATTTGCCCTTTATTTGCCATATCCCATAAAATAACCATTGTATCCTCATGGCTTCTGCCCGCGTGATAAGGGCGTTCTTCGCTGACCGCCTGATAAATGTCTGTACAAGCCATTAAACGGGAAATAAAGTCAAGCTCATCGGCGTTCTTCCCGAAACTGTAGCCTGTTCCGTCTAACTTTTCATGGTGATTGGAAGCCCATTCGCAAATATCCTCAAAGCCGGTAATCCCTTTTAAAAGCTCATAAGTGTTTCTTACATGGTCTTTAATAATCCGGAACTCTTCATTATCAAGCTTACCCGGTTTTTCTAAAATATCCGTCGGTGTTGCGAGTTTTCCCAAGTCGTGAAGCGCGGCGGCAAGGTAGGCTCTTGTGCGCAGGGAGGGGTCAAACCCGTAATGCCCGCCCATCAGCCACACTTTATTGGCGATTTGTACAGAATGTTTTTTTGTGAAGTTAGACTTGTAGTCAATAATCGCCGCCGCAAGGTCGGCAAGGCGGATTAAAGCATAATCCTCCGCGGGGACTTCCCACGGGGGAAGCATATGCGCGGCGGTTTCGCAGATGTTTTCATCCTTGAGAGCGGTTAAGGCTTCTTCATTAAGAACCGCTAAAACAGTATCAACAGCTGTTTTTGTAAAGCGTTTTCCGGACTGCGAGGATATATATTCACGAATCGCCGGCAGTTCTTCGGGGGTTACGCGCTGTAAGTGATAATCCGCGTCAATCGCATCAGCGGCGGCAATAATCGCCGCACCAAGCGGGATTTCATCTTCTTTTAGCCCGAACAAGCCGCTTCCGTCCGCTTCTTCATGGTGATACAGCACAAAGCCCGTTACATCGGTTTTAAAAGGAAGCGTATCAATATTGCGCTGACCGTACTCACAGTGAAGCTTGAAATTCTCTTCCTGCTCACCGCCCTCCGGTCTTTCCGACAATATGTATTCGGTAAGCGCGTTGTCATGGAAAAGCGCGCAGGTTGTGACCGCTTTAACTTCTTCGTCGTTCATGCCGAGTTTTTTGCACATCAAAGAGCATAAAACCGCAATTCGTTTGCCGTGGTTGGTGCTTGCGCCTAAAAGCTCGTTTTCTACGATGTCGAGAGCGGCGGCTACGGTTTTGATGAGTTCGTCCATGCGTATTTTCATAATTTTGACCCCATTCCTTTATTAATTAATTGACATCACCTGATACGCTCACGGTAAACTTAGCCGTAACACCGCTGTACAGTTTTGCTTCGACTTCAAAGGAACCGTAAGTTTTAATTTCAGGTACGCTGAGCTTTTTCTTATCAATGTTATAACTTTCTTTTTTGAGCACGGCGGAAATATCCTTAGCTGTTACCGAACCGAATAAACGCCCGTCTTCGCCTGCGTTTGCGGATATTTTAATTGTTTTGCCCTGAAGTGCTTTTGCGGTTTTTTCGGCGTTTTCTTTTTCGACTTCGATTTTGTGCTGAGCGGAAGCCTTTTTTTGTTCAAGCATGGTTAAATTCGTTTTTGTGGCTTCAATCGCAAGCCCTTTCGGAATCAGCGCGTTACGTGCATAGCCGTCCTTAACTTCCTTGATTTCGCCTTTTTTCCCTGAGCCTTGCACGTCCTGTAAGAGAATTACTTTCATTTTTTATGTTCCTTTCTATGTTTTTAATTCAAAATATTTATCAATCGCCGCGGTTAATTTATCCCGTGCTTCTGTTATGCTGATGTTCTGAAACTGCGCGCCAGCCATTGTGTGATGCCCGCCGCCGCCGATGTTTTCCATAATGAGCTGTACATTCATTTCTCCAAGTGAACGCGCACTGATTGAAATTTCATGCTGTGCGGAGCGGAAAACCACAAACGACGCCACAACTCCGGAAATACTAAGCATTTCATCTGCCGCTTGCGGTGAAACAAGGCGCATGTTTTCGGTGAAGTCACCGCTGTAAGCAATGGCGCATTTTTTATAAATAATCGCGGAAGAAACAATAGCAACTTTCTTCTTATATGAATCAAACGAGTTTGCAAATAATGATTTTACACTGACTGTATCTGCGCCGAGCTTACGCAGAAGCGCCGCCGCTTCAAAAGTACGCACACCGGTTCGCACGGTGAAATTCTTAGTGTCAAGCATAATACCCGAAAGAAGAGCTTCCGCTTGCTGAGCCGATAATTTCCCCGCTTCGCCGAAGTAAGGCAACAGCTCCGTTACCATTTCGGACGCGGAGGAAGCGTAGGCTTCATGGAAGAAAATCAACGCGTTGTCAACATGATTGACCATCTTTCTATGATGGTCAATCACCACAACTTTCTTAGCCGCGCGGTATAACTCAAAATCCTCAAGCATTTTCGGGTTATGTGTATCAGTGATGATTAATAAAGAATTATCGTTTAATAGCTCCCGCGCTTTTGCGGGCGGTATAAATAAAGGGGTTTCGGTTGCTTTGCATTTTTCGAGCAATTCGGTGCAAAGCACATTCCCGCGGTCAACCGCTATGTAAGCTTCCTTGCTGAGATTTCTAATTAGGAAAGCAAGCCCGATTGAAGAACCCACGCTATCCAAATCGCCTGATTTATGACCCATAATAAAGATTTTATCCGCGTCTTTGATTAAGTCCGCGAGCGCGTTCGCAATAATCCTTATTTTAACCTTGTTCTGACGCTCTACGCCTTTTGAAACGCCGCCGTAAAATTCAAAACCACCGGCGGTTTTAACCGCCGCTTGGTCACCGCCGCGCCCCTGTGCCATTTCAAGTGCCTGACGCGCAAACTTTTCGCTTTCGTGAATACTTTTACCCGTCGCGCCGATGCCTATAGAAAGCGTAACATGCACGCGGTCGGTTACGGCGATTTCACGCGCCTTGTCTAACATCTTAACCTTTTCTTCAATTAGTTTGTCAACATGCCGCTGTTCAATGACCGCCCAGTTGCGGTCACGGTTAAATTTCTTCATAATGCCGGTTGTGCTTGCCGTAAAGTCCTCTAAAATTTTATCTATTTTAACGGTTACATGCGCTTTTTCGCTTTCCGGCGCGCCCTCAAACATTTCTTCGTAATTATCAACGGAAATAAGCATTACAACCGGTTTTGAAAGCTTTTTTTCTATTTCAAGCAAGGTGCGTTCGGTAATGTCCTCAAAATAAACCACGTAAATCTGCCGGTTTTTTTCTTCCGGATTTTGAACAGGTTCAGAATTTTCCGCGTTTTTTACAGCGGAAATACTGACTTCATAATAATTTTCGCCGTGCTTGATTTCCGCGGATTCGCCGTTAATTAACCGTTCTATATTTAATTCGGTAACAGAGGAAAACGGGTTGCCGAAGACGGCTTCCTGCTCGAAATTCTGTGTGAAACTTTTATTAAACCAAATGAAATGATAGGAAGAATCAATGATTACGACAGAGAGCGGCAGATGATATAAAGATTTTTTATCCGCTTCCGTGATTTCTTCGGAAATAAATGCAAAATACTGAAAGGTTTTTCTGGTTACGTTGACGATTTTTCCGATGCAAAAACCTGAAACCAACACCACAAACGGCGCAATCATCCAAAAGAAATGCGTTTCGGTGCGGTAAATATACCCTGTGAGAATGAACAGAATGATAATCAGACAGCAGACGACGATAATTAAACCGCCGTCGCGGTAGAAGTTTTTCAGGGTTTTCACCTCCCGGAAAGGTTAAAGGATTTGCAATGTAAATTATATAAATACAAAACAGTTTAATTTTAATCCCTGCCCGAAACCTTTCCGACATGCGCCACAGGCGACCAGTCGGTGATTTCGTTACCGCGCAGGCTTAATTCTGTCAGTTCTTTAAGGTTTGACAACGGCGATATATCGGCGATTTGATTGTCGCTTAAACTCAACCGATATAGCTTTGAGAGGTTTGCAAGAGGCGTTAAGTCGGTGATTTGATTCCAACTCAGTTCCAATACTTCTAATTTTGTCAGACCCGATAACGGCGATAAATCGCTGATTAGATTAAAATATAAGCTGATATTTTCTAAGTTTTTAAGATTAGCTAATGGCGTTAAATCCTTGATTCTGTTGTTGTCATACAGGTTTAATTTTATTAAATTTGTAAGTTCCGATAAAGGCTCTAAATCGCTTATTTGATTGCTGCCTAAATCTAAAAATTCCAAGCTCGTCATATAGCGTAAAGGCTTTATATCGTTGTTTGTTAAATCCTTACCGGATAAATCAAGCTCAAATATAGCAGTGCTGTATTCTGTGCCTTTAATCGTTATGTAATCCGGCGCGGGTTCGGGCGTTGATACGGATGGAGGTGCTGTCGGTGCGGCAGTTGTTGTTGCCGCTGATTGCGTCGGGGCGGGTGTATTTGAAGTTGATGTATCGGGTGCGGATTCTGTAGGCTTTGTTATATTATTTTCGGGTGCAGATTCGGGCGGAGCGGGAGTTGTTGTAGGTACGGGGGTTGTAGAATCAGTATTCTTCGGAGCGGGAGGAATTGCAATTTCTACATCATCAGCATTGTCAATCATTGAAACCGCTTCTGTATTTTCTTCTTCCGATTCCGGCTCTGATTCCGGCGCAGAATTTTTTAACAGCATAACCGCAATTATCGTAATTAATGTTCCGAAAACAAGAATAAATGCGCAAGCCGCCATTAATTTTACTGCCGGCTTTTTTACAATGGAATTACGGGGTTTACTTTTAATGAATTTTTCAATCAGGCGGTCAATCGCCGCGTCGAAATATTCGTTACTGTTGGCATTTACACCGTTTTGCATACGCAGTGCTTCCATATCGTCCGGCAGAACGTCCGGAAATTCAAACCCGCGCAGCATAACCGGAACAACATTTTTGCCGTTTTCAAGCGCGCAGGCAACCTCTGTACGCACCCAGTCGCCGTCGTTGACACAGCGGTCAAGGCTGTTTTTTGAACACACGACGATAAGGTCGGTACAATTTTTAATCACCATCAGCAGGTTTTTATTAAAACTGCCCGAGTTAAGACTTTCTATATCCAAAAACACGTTATAACCCTTAGCGGTCAGACGGTCGCGTAAAAGGATTGCCATTGCTTCGCCGCCGTCACGTCTGTAAGACAGGAAAATATCATATTTTTCCGCGTAATTGATTTGCTCGTTCATATTTTAAATCTCCATCATTATCGGCAGAATCATCGGGCTTCTTTTGGTTTTCCGGAACATAAAATCACTCATTTCGTCCCGCATATTATTTTTGGCTGTGTTGATTAAATTCCCGTTCGCGCCGGAATTGAGGGCTTTTAGAATCGTATCCTCCATCAGTTCCCGTGCTTCGTCCATAAGAATTTCGGATTCCCGTACATACACAAACCCGCGTGAAACAATGTCCGGTCCTGAAACAAGCATTTTACTTTCGCGTTCAATCGTCGCTACAATGATAATCAGCCCGTCCTGCGCCAATTTCTTCCTGTCGCGCAGAACCACCGTTCCCACGTCGCCGACACCCAGCCCGTCAACCAAAACCTTGCCGGCAGTAACCTGCGTAACGGTTTTCATCTCCGCGCTGTCGGTTTCAAGCTGTTGCCCTAAATCTAAAATAAAAATATTTTCTTCCGGAATCCCCATTTTAACCGCAAGCTGTGCGTGCTTCACCAAATGTTTATATTCGCCGTGAACGGGAATGAAAAACTTAGGCTTGGTTAAGGACAACATCATTTTCAACTCGTCCTGACAGGCGTGCCCTGAAACGTGAACCTCATACATAGCTTCATAAACCACTTCCGCGCCTGATTTCATCAGGTCGTTGATGACCCGCCCCACGGTTTTTTCATTTCCCGGAATGGGCGTTGCAGAAATAACCACTAAATCGTTCGGTGTAATCGTCACTTGCCTGTGGTCGCCGGCGGACATTCTTGATAAAGCCGATAAAGGTTCTCCCTGACTGCCCGTAGTGACAATAACGACACTTTCGGGCGGGTATTTATTCACCTGCTCAATATCAATCAGCAGATTATTTGATATTTTTATATAACCGAGTTCTATCGCTTTGTTGATTACATTCACCATGCTTCTGCCGGAAATCGCAACCTTTCGGTTATAAAGCGCGGCGTTGTCGATAATTTGCTGTACGCGGTGAATGTTGCTCGAAAAAGTAGCGACAATGATTCTTCTGTGTTCGGCAGAACCGAAAATATTTCTGAAGCTGTCACCGACCTTGCGTTCAGACATGGTGTAGCCGGGGCGTTCCGCATTGGTGCTGTCGGAAAGCAGTGCCAATACGCCTTTGTTGCCGAGTTCACCGAAGCGTGCAAGGTCAATAATGCCGCCCTCTATCGGCGTATAATCCACCTTAAAGTCGCCGGTATGCACAATAATGCCGGCAGGGGTGTGAATGGCAAGCGCGCAGGCGTCCGGAATGGAGTGATTCACTCTGATGAATTCCGCGCTCATACAGCCGAGTTTTACATTCTGGCGCGGCTGCATTACATTTAAACTGCACTGATTTAAAATCCCGTGTTCGCGGAGCTTTCCCTCGCATAAACCTAAAGTAAGCTTTGTACCGTACACAGGGACGTTTATTTTTTTCAGCAGATAAGGAAGCCCGCCGATATGGTCTTCATGCCCGTGCGTCAGGACGATTCCCCTAAAGCGTTCCTTATTCTTTTCAAGATACGTAAAGTCGGGAATGACAATGTCAACCCCGAGCATATCCTCGTCCGGAAACGCCAATCCGCAGTCTGCAATGAACATATCCCCCGAGCACTCAAAAACATAAAGATTCTTCCCGATTTCACCAAGCCCGCCGAGCGCGGTTATTTTAACGGGGGCGGTGCGCCGTGCAGAAACTTTATTCTTGCCGGTTTCATTTTTATTTTGAATGACCTGAGCGGGTTTATTGGTTTTCTTAGCGATTTGCTCCGTTAATTTTAAAATATCGTCCGATAACGGTTTTGTTTTACGTTTAGGCTCTATTTTATTGGAAGTTTTTGCGGGTTTTTGGTTCTTTTTGTTAGAAACGGGGGTATTGCTTGCTTTTGTAAAAGCAAGCTTATTTTTCTTGTTTTTGTTATTTTCCGGCATTTGTACCTCGATGTTAATAATAAACCGCGTTTTTAAATCAAAAGTAGGGATGAATGAACGGTTTGAAGATATGTATATTAATCAATATATCCTTTATTTAGATGTAAGGGTGTGCAAAATACACCCTTACATCTAATCATTATATCAAATTAAGTCTTAAATGTCAAGCATAAGCCGTTTCACTTCCGCTTCAATATCATCGCACAGCGATTTCGCGGTTTCGGAGGACGCGCTTTCCGCCATTAAAAACAGCGCGTTGCCTTTTTTATTGGAACGCAGAAGTACGCGGTTTTCGTCCCTGTCAAACGTAATTCCTTCACCGATGCCTGTTTTTCCTTTGCCTTTACATAACTTACTTAAAATTCTCTGCGGCGGGCAGTTAATCACAACAACGCGATTTTCGCGGCTGAATTCGGGCAGAGCGGAAGCGGCTTCTTCGAGTGAAATTTTATCTCTTGTGAGCCAACCCAAAATAAATAAAGCCAAATACGCGCCGTCCCACAGAAAGGTTTCGCTTTCGGCAACGTCACGCGCTTCCTTGTCACTGCTGTCGTTGGAGCAGTTGAAAAAACGGTGAATTTTCCGCCCGAAGTTTTTTGCCAGCGCGTCGGCGGCGGAAGGGAAGTCGGCGGGTAAAGCCGCGTCAAACCCGCCCTTGAAAATATCAATACACGCTAAAAGAATCAGCTTATCATGGTTCATCATACTGTCTTTCCCTAATCTGAATTCGGCTTTAGTGCCGGAGTTATTAAACGTGATTATCAGCTGTTCACTGTTAGAATCACTGATTCGTTCAAAAACAGGCGAAAGAACCGATAAAAGGCGGCTGTTGCCGCAGTTTAAAATAATATTATATTCGGATTTAAATTCCGAAATGTGATTCAGCATAGAAATATAAAGCTCATCGGCGCATTTTATATCACCCACAACCCCGAAGCCGTCCCACGGCGCGTTCCTGTATTCGGTGCGGTTAAGTCCGCCCTCAAAACAGCGCTCCTGACTGCGCGTAAGCGCAAGTCCGTGCCGGTTTAAAACAATGATTTCTGTCTTAATACCTGCTTTTACATGAACGATAATATCGGCAAGCATCAGCTTGCTTAAATGAATCAACATGGGAAGCGTCGCAAACCTGCAGTCGGAGGAGGGGATTCCTGTACTGGAAATACCTGAAATCAACGCATTTTTAAGCGATACGGACGCGTTATTTTCTTCACAGGAAACTAAAACATTATTCGGGTGCAGACAGGAAAGCGCGCAGCCGGTTTTCGCGGCGAAATCGGGCGTAATGTCAATATTCGTGTCGCCGGTAATGCCGCGTTCACTGATTTCGATTTTATTTTTACCGCTGTATTTAAAGTCATTGCTTACAGTAATATCGGCGGGAATGGTCTTGTTCTGCCAGACGCGCACGCCGCTTTCAACGCGGGAATTTTCACCGATAACCGTGCTTTCCCCGATAACGGAATCATTTGAGAGGCTGACGTTTTCTTTAATCCGCACTTTTTCGCAAATGATTGAACCTTCGGCGTTTACGCCGCCGGCAGTGATTACGCTGTCTAAAACCACCGAATCAATAATTTTATTATCCATGCCAAGCGTTACATTGTCGCTGATAACGGAGCTTTCAATTATGCAGTTTTTGCCGAAATGCACATTTTTACCGATATAGCAAGGCGCGGTGATTTTTACGTTTTCCGGAATAATACTGTTTGCGTAAACGCCGTCTGCCTGTTTTTCCGCGTTAATTTCACAGGAAACCGTTCCGCTTAGAATATCGCGCTGGCATTTATTATAGGTTTCCAAATCGCCTATATCGCACCAGTAGCCTTTTTCCGCGTAAGACATTAAAGCGCGGTTTTCTTTCAGCATTTTCGGGAAAACGTCCCGCGCAAAGTCCCACATTTTCCCGTCGGGAATCATATCAAGAATAGCAGGATTTAAAACATAAACTCCTGTGTTCGCGTAATCGGAAACGCAGTTCAGATAAGACGGTTTTTCGGAAAAGCCAGTGATTTTGTGATTATCCGAAATCACAAGCCCGTATTCACGCGGGTCTTCCACCTGCTTTGTAATAATCGTGGCTTCTGCGTTATTATTCCGGTGAAATTTTAAAACAGCCGACAAATTAAAATCGCAGAGCGCGTCTCCGCTGATGACCAAAAAGTCATCGGTGAAATTTGCCGCCGCCTTTTTAACGCAGCCCGCTGTACCGAGCGGTTCATCTTCATAAGAAAAACGTAAATCAATGCTTTTATAAAATTCATTTTCAAAAAGCCGTTCAATCATTTCACCTTTGTAACGCAGAGTAAAATTTGCTTCGGTAAAACCATGCTTAATCAGCAGGTCAAGAATGTATTCGGCGACAGGGCGTCCGCAGAGCTTTGCAAGCGGTTTCGGGATTGTGCCTGTGAGTGGGCGCAGGCGCGTACCTTCGCCGCCCGCCATGATGATAGCTTTCATATATATTTACAGCCATACCTTTCGTAAAAATAGATTATTAAATTATTTTTACGCATTTCGGCAGGATTTATTCAAACGATTGACTTTTTATGTAAAATGGGTTATAATTATTAAATATAAAAACCCGTGTTGTTTCAAGATTTTGCTTGACACATTCGGGGGTTTGTGGTAGAATAGGTAACATACGATAAGATAAAAGGAGGTTCGCTATGCAAGCATATTCTGCTTATTACGAAAACGGGCTTATAATTCCTATAGGGAATCCGATAATTCCGGAAAAACGGAAACTTGCTATTTTGGTTTTAGATGATGAATTTGAACAACAACAAGAATATAATACTAAAATTCCGAGAGAGTCAATGTTCGGTTGTATGAAAGGCAAAATGCGCGTACCTGATAATTTTGATGAACCGCTTGATGATTTCAAGGAGTATATGCAGGCATGAAATACTTGTTAGATACTCATGCTTTTTTGTGGTGTTTTGAAGGTTCTAAAAAACTCGGAGAAAAAGCAAAAAATATTCTTCTTGAAGCAAACACGCCGAAGTATATAAGTATAGCTTCACTTTGGGAATTTACAATTAAATATAGCTTGGGAAATATGCCATTTGAGGGTGGTCTTTCTCATCTGTATGACCTTATTAAGCATTACGATTTTATTATTCTTCCGATAAAACAACAGTATCTTTCAAATTTAATGGAATTACCGTATATTCACCGCGACCCGTTTGACCGATTAATAATTTCTACTGCGCTTGTCGATGATATGACTATAATCACTACAGATTCCGATATACAAAAATATGATATTTCGTGGATTTGGTAAGTTATATGTTGTTGTTATATTTAAAACGATGGCGGACAGGTTTAATCTGTCCGCTTTGCTTTGTCCTACACAAAATCCGCTTTCAGCGCATAGAATGATTTCAAGGAAAGAAAGCGGGTGATTTAATTGAGAGCGGCTTTACTTGTTTTAAAGTCAATGACGGAAGCCGGAAAAGCGAGGTATCACCTCGAAAAGTTTAAAATAGACGCTGTAGTGGAGAAAATCACGCTTAAAACCGGCGGCTGCGGTTACGGTATACGTGTGAAAGAAGACCCCGACAAAGTTTGCAGAATCCTCGGCTTAATCAGCATAGATTGCGTTGAAATAAGATAAAATTACTATACAGCACAGGAGAAAATACGGAAATGGTTTATCTTGATAACGCCGCCACAACTTATCCGAAGCCCGCGTCCGTCATTGCCGCCATGTCAAGGGCATTGGTGAATTATGGCGCGAACCCCGGCAGAGCAGGGCACAGGCTTTCAATGGAAACGGCGCAGGCGGTTTTTAATTCGCGGTTAAAGTGCGCGGAATTTTTCGGTGCGGAACCCGAAAACGTTATATTTACACTCAATTGCACACACGCGCTTAACCTTGCCATAAAAGGCATTATTTCCCCGAAAGCGCATTTAATTATTTCGGACATAGAGCATAACGCAGTGCTCCGCCCCGTGCACGCGGTTTCAAAGGACGCGGGAATATCCTATTCAGCGGCGCGGACAACACCCGACGAAACCGAAACAGTTAAAAATTTTGAAAGACTGATAAATTCACGCACAAAAGCAATCGTAATGACCGCGGCAAGCAATGTAACCGGCAGAATCCTGCCCTTTAAAAGAATAGCGGAACTCTGCCGTTCGCGTAATATTTGTTTGATTATTGACGCGGCACAGGCGGCGGGCGTGTTATGAACAGTTATTGAGAATACTGAACATTTTCCTTACAAAATGAAGCCCTTCATAATCAACCCTGTATTCGCTTTTTCCGTCAAACCGTAAACTGACCTGCTTTGTAAAACCCAGTCCGCCGTGCGGCAATTTTTTTATGATTAAACTTGCGCCTGTATCCTTGATAACGTCAAACGCTTCCATTAATCCGAACCCTGAACCGCCCTCATTTTTATGAGTGGTGGTTCTTTCTTTTCCTAAGTTCAGCAGTGTTTCTTCTTCAAAGTCAATCCCGCTGTCCTCAGCTCGTATTTCATAAGCTTCATCACATATCCCGACGGTAAAAAGGATATTCCGGAGCTTACAAGGCTTTACCGCAATAATCGCATTTTCCAATAAATCCGCTGAAACCTTTCGGAGCTGTTCTTCTTTAATCAATTTTAAAATCATATATTTAATATTGCCGCTAACGAAACAATCAAACTCTATATTGCTTTCGTAAGCTTTTTGCTTCATAAAATCCAGTGTCATGTCAAGAGAGGTGATTTTTGTGGAAGGAAGTTGTTTAGAATCCTTTTTATACTGATACCAAACCCCTTTGCGGTCTTCATAGATTCGGTTCAGTTCTTTTTTAAGCGCGGAAGCTTTCGTTTCGGAATAATTCTCGCATAAGTCCCTAACCGCATTGCCGAGCGCAGGAATCATTTTATTATCGCTGTGCGTGATTTTAGACAGCGCGGTATTTTCCGCTTCAACTTCTGCGATTCTTTTTTCTTTTTCCGCAAGTTCAAGCTTTAATTTTTTAATTTCACTCGAAGAAAGCGAATCTCTGTACGTTTTTGTAATCCCTGTCCGCCACCAAATAATAACCAACACGGCACAAGCGGCAACGCATAGAAATAAAAACCATGACAGATTATCAAATTCATCTATTCTTTCGTTAATTACGCTGATGATAATAAGGCATTGAAGAACGATTAATGAAATTATAACCCCTAATAAACTGATATATTTTTCATTCAAAAAAGGAAAGCCGTTTTTCAGTCTTTTAATTTTAAACAATGAAAATATAAATAAGCCCATAACAGGAAAAGTGCAAAGAAAGAAGAAAATTAGATACGAGTGATTAACATCACCGAAAACGATACTGAATATAAATGAAATAAGAACATTAGCTGCGGCGTTTAAAATATAGCTGAACCCGCATGAAATAAACGATGCGATTAAGGTAATATCCCATTTTGCTTTAATTATAATTTTATTGAAAACGCAGGTAAAAATAATAATAAAAATAATTAGAAGCTCCGACGATAATAACTTAATGATTAAAGAAATTATAAAAGATAAAAAAACAGCGTAAATAATTTGAGAAACAGTTATTTTAAAAGTTGGTTTTCGGTTAATTAATTTTATAAAAATAAATAAAGTCCAAAATATGATAGTAAAATATTTAATAAATGATACAGCCATTAAAAACCTCCGCGATAAAAATGTAATAATACCTGATAAAAATATCACAAAAACAATAACTGTAGGAGCGCGCATTATGCGTCCGTACAAGGAGGTGATTCGCAGTGTGGTTGAATAATTTCTTAAAATGGATGAGCACGGTTTTTGTCAAGTAAAAAGCGTAAAAAAATACATAAATTTACCGCTTTCAGAAAGCGGTATATTTGTTGTATCAAAACGAAATTTATGTATTATAAATCGCTTTTTATTTTCCGCGCATAATAATGAACAAACTCGGAAAACGTCGGATAACCTTTCCTCGCGTCAAATATAGCGGTGTAGTACCGGCGCAGTTCATTCATAGGGGTTTTCGACCATGCCTTGACGATTGCGGTTGACATGGCGTGATTAATGCTTTGACTGCTTTTATTATATTTTTGAGCAATTACGCCGCAGAAATTAGGTTCGGGTTTAACCATCGTCATAATGATTGCGTCAATTAAGTATTTGCGTCCTAAAACCTTCGGATTGATACCGATTTGGTCAAGCTCGGTGTCAATACGCTTTAAAATGCGTCTGGTGGTTTCTTCCGGGTCGTCAACCGTTAAAACATCTTCCGGAAGCCCTTGCCTGTTTTTTCTGAAAAAGATAGTGCTTTTCATTGATATTAAAAAGTCAATGACATATTCCGCGCTGTAGTTTTCCTGGCTTTTGGAAATAATGAAATCCGCGCCGAGCGACCGCGCTTTTTCAAAAACGGTTTTACTCGTGTTATCCGTCGTTACAAGGATAAAAGGGCGGATAACGGAGGAATAAGCAAGCTTTTCCAAGAAATTAATGCCGTCGCCCTCTCCCTTATGTAGTTCCATGTCGAGAATAACCGCGTCAGGCATGAAATCGCAGACATCGGAATATGCTTTTCCAATGCTGTTGGTCGCGCCTATCAGCTGGACGCCTTCCGTGCTTTCAACATAACGGCTTATAGCGGCGCATTCCGCCGGTTCGTCCTCAATCAGCAAAATTTTTAAAATCTTGCCTACATTTTTGTCTTTTTCCATATTCATAGTAAAAACCCGATTCCTTAAAAATTTTTAAAGTATATGCTATCTTACATTATAATATATTCAGGTATAAAAGTATAGGCTTAGAGTGTACGAAAAGTTACGGATATTTTGCCGATTTTCCGTGATAATCAACAAAAAACCCGAAATATTTACACAAATAAATTGAAAAATAAATATTTTGAAAAATTTATTGTACATTTTGAAGTGGATTTTTATATAAAATTCATTTTTCACAATCCGAAAACATATTTTTACTTCGGAAATAAACAATAGAAATTTTATCTGTGTTTCCCCCGCCGCAGGCGGGGGAAACACGAAAATAATTTTAAATTTAATTTACTATAAAATTTATCGGGAGGGAATTTAAGTTTGAAAATACTAAATAAAAAGAAGCACAGAAATACGAGACCATGCCAATTTACATGGGGTTTTTGTGTGCTGAAAGGGGCATGGTCATATATATGAAACAAAAAGATTCAATAAAAGTTATTAATATCATCGGAAATACGGATAAAACCGTTCTACAGAAATTAATAACAGAAAAGATTTCACGGATTATAAACCTTGCTTGTAACAATAATACTAATACCGATTATAAAAGCTCTTAAAAATCCGTATAAAAAGCTTGCGTTTATGGGTTTTTGTACGGATTTT